>NZ_JBFAHV010000010.1:0-111464 GCF_040654375.1 Nocardia sp. NPDC050710
TCGGTTTCACGGCGTCGGCGACAACCAGCACACCGCGGGCCCGACCGCGAAGTCGCCAGTCTCGGCCGCTCGGCAGCGAGACATCAAGGGCCGCGAACCCGCCGCGCCCGCGCGGCCAACAACACAGGAGTCCTTGGATATGGACGTCGTGATCGGTCAGCTCTTCACCGGTTTGAGCCTCGGATCGATACTTCTGCTCGCGGCGCTCGGCCTATCGTTGACCTTCGGTCAGATGGGCGTGATCAATATGGCGCACGGCGAGTTCATTATGGCCGGTTGTTACACCACTTATGTTGTGCAGAAGGTCATCTCGTCGGCGGGAGTCTCGCTGTTCATCTCGCTGTTGGTCGGGTTCGTGGTCGGCGGTGCGTTGGGGGCGGCGCTGGAGATGGGCCTGATCCGCTGGATGTACGACCGGCCGCTGGACACCCTATTGGTCACCTTCGGTGTCGGTTTGGTCTTGCAACAGGCGGCCCGGGATATCTTCGGCGCGCCCGCCAAGAATGTGCTCGTCCCCGAGTGGTTGAGCGGTGGCGTCACCATTCTCGGCGCGGTGGTGCCGAAGACTCGCATCTTCATTCTAGTGCTGGCCGTTGTCTCGGTATCGGCGCTGGCGGTTGCGCTGAAGGCGACACCGCTGGGGCGGCGTATTCGCGCCGTGGTGCAGAACCGTGGTCTCGCCGAAACCAGCGGCGTATCCAGCCGTTTCACCGATATCAGTACCTTCGTCATCGGTTCCGGTCTGGCCGGTATCGCCGGCGTCGCGCTGACGCTGATCGGTTCGACCAGCCCGACCATCGGACAGAGCTATCTGATCGACGCCTTCCTGGTGGTCGTCATCGGCGGCCTCGGTCAGATCAAGGGCACGGTGATCGCCGCGTTCGCGCTGGGCCTGCTCAATTCCTATATCGAATATTCGACGACCGCGTCCATCGCGAAGGTCGTCGTCTTCGTCCTCATCGTCATATTCCTGCAGGTTCGTCCGCAGGGTCTGTTCACCGTTCGGACAAGGAGTTTGGCGTGACCACACTCACTCGGCGGATGCGGGAGCATTCCTCCGCGACGGCACTCGGCGGGTTCGCGATCGCCGCGATCCTGCTGTTCGCGGTCGCCCCGGCTGTACTCAGCGACTTCCGACTCAATCTGCTCGCCAAATTCCTCTGCTTCGCGATCGTCGCGGCGGGCATCGGATTGGCCTGGGGCCGTGGCGGAATGCTCACCCTCGGTCAGGGCGTGTTCTTCGGTATCGGCGCCTACATCATGGCGATGCATCTGCAAATGGCCGATGCCGCGCGCCTCGGCAACGATGTTCCGGAGTTCATGGAGATCGCGGGCATTCGCGAATTGCCGTCGTTCTGGCAGCCTTTCGCCTCCGCGCCGGTGGCGCTGATCGGCATCCTGGTGCTGCCCGGCTTGATCGCGGCGGTGTTGGGGTATGGCGTCTTCAAGCGCCGGGTCAAGGGCGCCTACTTCGCCATCCTGAGTCAGGCGCTGGCCGCGGCGCTGGCCATCCTGCTCACCGGCCAGCAGGCCATCGGCGGCTTCACCGGACTCTCGGATTTCCGCGCCTTCTTCGGCTTCAAACTGTCCGATCCGGCCAACCGCCGCATGCTGTTCTTCATCGCCGCGGGCACGCTGCTGGTGGTAGTCGCGCTGGTGCGGCAGCTGATGCGCAGCCGCTACGGCGAATTGCTTGTCGCGGTCCGGGATCAGGAGGAGCGGGTCCGATTCCTCGGATACGACCCCGCCAATGTGAAGATCGGCGCGTACGTGGTCGCGGCGTTCTTCGCGGGGATCGCGGGCGCGCTGTTCACCCCCATCGTTGGCATCATCTCCCCCGCCGATATCGGTGTGGTGCCCTCCATCGCCTTCCTGATCGGCGTCGCGATCGGCGGCCGAACCACGCTGCTCGGCCCGGTACTCGGCGCGATCGGCGTGGCGTGGGCGCAGACGGCATTATCCGAGCAGTTCCCGTCCGGCTGGACCTATATGCAGGGCGTGCTGTTCATCGTGGTGGTCGGATTCATCCCCGCGGGCCTCGCCGGGGTGTGGCCGATGCTGAAGGGCCTGCTGGACAGCAGGTTCGGTAAGGAACCCACCGCGCCGGCACCGAGAATCGAACCGGCGCCCGAGGTCGAGACCGCGCCGGTCACCGAGGAAAGGGTGGAATCCCGATGACCACAGCAACCCACGAACCCAAGCTCGGCGGTAACGCGGGCATGGACAGCGACTACCTCGAAATCCGGGGACTTTCGGTTGTTTTCGACGGTTTCAAGGCCGTGACCGACGTCGACCTGACCGTGCTCCAGGGCGATCTGCGCTTTCTGATCGGCCCCAACGGCGCGGGCAAGACCACGCTCATCGACGCGATCACCGGTCTGGTCCCGGCGACCGGATCGGCGTCCAAATCCGGTGCGCAACTGCTCGGCGAGAAGGTGCACCGGATCGCCCGGCTCGGTGTCGGCCGAACCTTCCAGACCGCCAGCGTTTTCGAGCAATTGAGCGTATTGCAGAATCTCGATATCGCGGCCGGCGCGCACCGCTCGGCGCTGACCATGCTGCGCCGCCGCAGGTCGGTGCTGCCGAGTATCGAAGAGGCACTGGAGATCACCGGTCTGGGGCAGCTACGCGATAAACCAGCGGGTGTGCTCGCGCACGGCCAGAAGCAATGGCTGGAAATCGGCATGCTGCTGGTGCAGAACGCCTCGGTGCTGCTGCTGGACGAACCGGTCGCGGGCATGAGCGCCGAGGAGCGCGAGGAGACCGGTAACCTGTTGCGCCGCATCGGCGGTGAACGCGTGGTTGTGGTGGTGGAGCACGATATGGATTTCATGCGCGCCTTCGCCACCTCGGTGACGGTGCTGGCGGGCGGCAAGGTGCTCAGCGAGGGCACCGTCGAGCAGGTACAGGCCGATCCGAAGGTGCAGGAGGTCTATCTCGGCACCGCGGCGGAAGTCGAGTCGACCACGCAGAGCAAGGAGGCAGCCGATGCTTGAACTCATCGATATCCACGCGGGTTACGGGCGCACCGAGGTGATCCACGGTGTCACGGTGACCGTTCCGGACGATAGTGTGGTCGCCATCATGGGACATAACGGCGCGGGCAAAACCTCCTTGCTGCGCACCGCCGTCGGACTGATCGGCGCCAAATCCGGCCGGGTCGTGTTCAATGGTGAGGCGATCACCAAGATGTCGCCGTCGCGTCGGGTCAAGCGCGGCATCGCCTACGTCCCACAGGGTCAGCAGAGTTTCCCGCAGCTCACCACCGCGGAGAATCTGCAGGTGGTGGCCGACGGCCGCAAGCGCGGTAAGGCGCTGATCGACGAATCCCTGGATCTGTTTCCGGCACTGCGCGAATTGCTCACCCGCAAGGCGGGTCTGCTCTCCGGCGGCCAGCGCCAGCAGCTGGCGATCGCGCGGGCGCTGATCACCGAGCCGACACTGCTCATCCTCGATGAACCCACCGAGGGCATCCAGCCCTCGGTGGTCGCCGAGATCGAGCGCACCATCATCGATCTCACCGGCCGCGGCGGGTTGAGCGTGCTGCTGGTCGAACAGCACATCGGCTTCGCACTGCAAGCGGCGCAAAGCTATTACGTTCTGCGATCCGGACGGGTGACCTCGACCGGTGCGGGCGGTGCGGGCGCGGAGACCGACGTCCGCTCGGCGATGGCGATCTGAGACGGCCGCCATGACTCGCAAGGGGCAGGTTCCGCTAGGCGAGCGGGTATATCACTCGCTGCGCCAGGACCTCGCCGCGGGAGCGATCGTGCCGACCGAACGCCTCGGCGAGGAACGCCTCGCGGAAATCTACGGCGTCTCGCGGACTCCGGTGCGCGAGGCGCTGGCACGGTTGCAGGCCGACGGGCTGGTCGAGCGTCACTCCGACGGCCTGTATCCGTACCGGCCCCGGCTCGAAGAGCTCGACAATCTGTACGAGCTGCGAATGGTGCTGGAGACCAGGGGAATTCAGCGGGTGCTCGATCTGTCCGAGGTAGACGCGGCACAACAGGTGGCGGCACACGATCTCGCACCGGTGCGCGCGGAGCTACAGCGGTGGCGGCAGTTGCGCGACGATCCCCCCGAGCCGGGCCCGGCGCTGGTCGCCGCCGACGAGCAGTTCCACACGACCCTGCTCGCGGCGGCGGGCAATGCGGCGCTGGCGGATGCGCTGACCGCGGTCTACGTCCGGGTGCGCCCGGTTCGCACGCTCGACCTGCCCACCCCGGACCGCATGGCGGTGATGGCCGGCGAACATATCGCGATCGCCGAACAGCTGCTCGCCGGTGACCCCGGCGCGGCGCTGCGTACGCTCGTCGCGCATATCGATTCGTCCCGCACCCATGCACTCGCCCGGGCACAGCGGGCTCTTCAGCTGACCAAACTCGCTCGTGCCATGCGTGATTGACCGCTCAGCACCCCGTCTGCAAGGGCCAGCATTCCTTCGGGAGGTACGGGGCGGGTGAGGGCGTCACCGAGGTGGTCCGCTCCGGCCCTGGTTGCTCGCCTGGGCCCGCGGTGTCGCGCACCCAGGCGGAGATGATCACGCCGAATACCACCATCATGCCGAGCAGCGCGATGGCGAGTACGGCCCACCCGCCCGCGGTCTGGCGCTTCGTCGACGGTCCCGGAACGGGTTTCGGCTTGGGTTGCAGTTCGGGCAGCACGGCAGCCAGCACGGACGGCGGGGTCGCGTCGAAGCCGTCCGCGATGAGTTCGGCGCGCGAGGGGCCGTTCTCCAGCCCGAGCGCCTGGGCCGCCGCGACCACCCTGTCGGCGGTCCAGGTGCGCGCGGCGGCGGAGAAGCTGTCGACGTAGATGCGCAGTTCGGTCGAGTCCGGCACATTCGCCACCACGATATCTACGCCGGGGCGCAGGTTGGTGCGCGCGGGCCGGATCACCACACCGCGGAACGGGACCAAGACCACCACACCGCAGACATGGCCGGGATCCAGCAGCGCCCGCTCCAGCTTGCTGCGGACCGCGTATACGCCTTGCTCCAGCCGATCGGAGGGACTCGTCGTGGTCTCGTCGTCCAGATCGGCCGGGGTATCGCTGATCTTCCACGGCCCTTCGTCGGTCACATTGAG
This sequence comes from Nocardia sp. NPDC050710, assembly GCF_040654375.1. Classification (NCBI taxonomy): domain Bacteria; kingdom Bacillati; phylum Actinomycetota; class Actinomycetes; order Mycobacteriales; family Nocardiaceae; genus Nocardia; species Nocardia sp. NPDC050710. Next base: position 5,091 of record NZ_JBFAHV010000010.1, read on the forward strand.
GATTCCGCTCTGGCGGCGTCGGAATCCCTTGACCTCAACCACGGTTATGCCGCGCGGGGTGAGCAGTACCGCGTCTATCTGCCGGGTTCCGTTGTCGCCGACGTGGATATCGATCGCCGCGAGACAGGTGATCGGAAACGACCGCAGGCAGTCGACGAACTCCTGTTCGGCCCCGGAGAGAGTCGCTCCGGGCCTGACCTTCACCAGCATTCGCGCTATCCCCTGCCCGCCTGATCCGAACCCTCGGCGTGGCCGACTGCGTGACCGCGACGATCCACACCGGTACTGATGATGCCGCCCCCGGGCACCGAAAACCACTGGAAGCACAAAAGAACGGTTACCGTACGGTACCGGCGCGGCATCCGCCGCGCACTACGCGAGAGGCATACCGCCATGGTTTCGGCGTCGCAACCACGTATCTCGCCCGGTCGGCTTCGAGAACTCGGGCCGATCAACTGGGCTGTCTGGCAGATGCTTTCACGCGCGGCCGGAACTCCGGACGCGCATCTGTTCAGCACGCTCGGCCGCACCAAGGGCCTGTTCCGCGGCTGGCTGCACTATTCGGGCCGGCTGATGCCCGGCGGCAAGCTGCCCCGGCACGAATCCGAATTGGTCATCTTGCGCGTCGCCCATCTGCGCGAGTGCGAATACGAGACCGACCACCACATTCGGCTCGGCCTGCGGGCCGGGGTCACCCCGGAGATCCTGGAGCGGCTGCGCTCCGGACCCTCGGCCCCGGAGTGGTCGGCGAAGCACCGGGCGCTGCTCACCGCGGTCGACCGGATGGTGACCACCCGCGATATCGACGACGCCACCTGGTCGGAGCTCGCGGCGCACTACGACGAGCGCTGTCTGATCGAAATCGTGCTGCTGATCAATCAATACGAGGGCCTCGCCGCGACCATTACCGCCCTGCGCATCCAGCGCGACGGGCTATAGCTCCGCCGATGCCGGGGGTCAGCGTTCCTCGATGAGTACCGCCAAGCCGTCGAGGACGCGGGCCAAGCCGAACTCGTAGGCGTGGTCGGCGCTGTACGCGGCGTTGTGGGCCTCGCCCGCGACCGCGCCGACGCGGGCCGCGAGCGGGTAGCGCTCGGCGTCGAAGACCTGCTCGAGTAGCGGCGCGGCCCGCTCCCACCACTGCCGATCGGATAGCGCGCTGTCGGCGGTGGCGCGGGCGGTGTCGATGGCGATGCGGGCCACCGAGGTGACGAAGCCGAGTACATGGGTGAGGGCGGCGTCCATGTCGACATCATCGAGGCCGAGGCCGTCGAACGCGCGCAGCTCGTGGTCGTACTTGGCGGCCAGGCCGGGGCCGAGCGGCGGGCGGGTGGTCGGCAGGTAGGCCACCCAGGGGTGGCGGTCCAGTAGTGCGCGATTCTGCGCCGCGATCATGGTGACCCGATTCCGCCATGGCAGGTCGGCGAGGTCGGGACGCGGCATTTCGCGATAGACCGCGTCCAGCATGAGGTCGATCAGTTCGGCCTTTCCCGGCACGTAGGTGTAGGTGGCCATCGGGGTGAGACCCAGTTCGGTCGCGACGGCGCGCATGGTGAGCGCGCCCAGACCCTCCCGGTCGGCGATTTCGATGGCCGCCGCGACCACCGCGTCCACACTGCTGCGCTGTTTGGGCCCGCGCGCGGGGGCCGAGCCGCCCGGCAACCGCCAGAGCAGTTCCAGCGTGCGCATGGGATCGCCCGCACCGCTGCGTTCCTTCGGCTCCCTGCGCGGTCCGTCCGTCACACCCGCCTCCTCCGCTGCCCGAATCGTCGATGGTATCGGCGTGAGCCAGGTCATAGTGCGGCGCGCCGGAAATTTCCATACAAAGTACAGCGTACTAAGTATAGAGTTATTTGACCAGCTCAGAGGAGGGCATATGCACATCACCGCTTCCGCCATCTCGCTCAACGTCCCCGACCCACTGGCTTCGGCGCGATTCCTCGTCGACCACCTGGGCTTCGCGGAGAAGATGTCCGCCGACGGCTTCGTCTCCCTGGAGCGGGAAGACGCCGGAATCAATGTCATCTATCTGCGCACCGGATTGGCAACCTTCAAGCCGCAGAGCAGGGCGGGCAGCGCGGGCGAGGGCCTGCTCGTGGTGTTCGTCGTGGACGATATCGACGCCGAATACGCGCGACTCCGGGACGAGGGGGTGCCGATCGTGACGCCGATCGAAACCGAGGAATGGGGTGAACGCTACTTCCAGATGACAGACCCGAACGGCATCGTGATCCAGCTCGTGCAGTGGGTCTAGCCACGACAGCGCTGCCCATGGCCGAGCCCCGTCGCGAAGCGCCGCGACGGGGCTCGGTGCGGCGCTATCAGGCGAGGGCGGCGCGGAAGACCTCGGCCGCGGGGGTCGAGGACCGGCCGATCAGCTTCTGCAGGTCCCCGGAGTCGACATCCAGCAGGCCCGCGACGATCCCGGTATCCGAGTCGGCCAGCGCCGCGGCATAGGGACCCGGCAGACCCGCACCCTCCAGCACGGCGGCGTACTGCGCCTCGGACAGATCCTCGTAGCGCACCTGCTTACCCGCCGCCTCCGAAATCACCTGCGCCAGTTCGGCATAGGTGAGCCGCTCGTCACCACCCAGCTCATACACCGCACCGGCGTGCCCGTCGGTGGTGAGTACCGCGGCGGCGGCCGCGGCATAGTCGGCGCGGGAAGCGCCCGCGACCCGGCCCGCACCCGCCGCGCCGTGCAGTACACCGGACTCGATCGCGTGCGCGAGCCCACCGAGATAGTTCTCCCAGTACCAGCCGTTGCGCAGCAACACGTGCGGGACGGTCGATTCCGCGAGCGCCGCCTCGGTACCCCGATGCTCCTGCGCGAGGATCATCGAGTTCTGATCGGCCTTCGGAATGCTGGTGTAGGCGAGCAGTTCGACACCCGCCCGCTCGGCGGCCCGGATGACATTGGTGTGCTGCGTAACTCGGGCGCCGAATTCGGTGCCGGAGATCAGCAACACCCGGTCCACGCCGGACAGCGCGCGATCCAGCGCGGCCGCGTCGTCGTAGTCGGCCGGGCGTACGTCGACACCGCGCGCGGCCAGATCCGCCACCTTCTCCGGATCGCGCACGATCGCGACCGGGGTGACACCGGCGCGCAGGAGTTCTTCCACCACGAGACGACCCAGCTGTCCGCTGGCACCGGTGACGGCGACGGTCATAGCTACCTCCAAAGTGAGAACGTTTTCGTATGCACTAACTAATAGTTAGTACTATGCATTCCCTCACCGCTGCGGTCAAGTTGGGTACTATCGATTCCATGACCACCCAGCGCACCGCGTCGGAGCAGACCGACGACCCCACGCTGGAAGCCGACGTTTTCGCACGGGACTGCACCTCGCGACCCGTGCTGCAGAACGTGGCCAGCCGCTGGGGCACGCTGGCCCTCGTCGCATTGCGGGAGGGCCCCTATCGCTTCAGCGCGCTGCGCAGGCGCGTCGACGGCGTCAGCGAACGGATGCTCGCGCAGACCTTGCAGGCCCTGGAGCGCGACGGCATGGTGCACCGCGAGGTGCGGGAGACCATCCCGCCGAAGGTCGAATACACCCTCACCGAACTGGGCGCACAGGTCGCCGAACACCTGGAAGCCCTCATTGTCACGCTGGAGACGAATATGGCGCGGGTGGCCGAAGCGCAGGAGTCCTACCACCGCGACTGATCCGCGGTAACCGGAAACCGCCGTCCGGGAACTCCCGCCGGGTGTGAGCGGTTGCACAGGACATGGAACTCTCCACCGCCCTCGATTTCGCCGGCGCCACCCGGCGTTCCGTGCTGACCACCATCCGCCGCAATGGCCGCCCGCAGCTGTCCAATGTGCTGCATGTCGTCGGGGACGACGGCGTCATCCGGATCTCCATCACCGCCGACCGCGCCAAGTACCACAATCTGCGCCGCGACCCCTGGGCCGCCATCCACGTCACCCGCGACGACTTCTTCGCCTACGCCGTACTCGAAGGCACCGTCGAACTCACCCCGGTGGCCGAATCCCCCGACGACCCCGCCGTCGACGAACTGGTCGCCTACTATCGCGCCGCTTCCGGTGAACACCCCGACTGGTCCGACTACCGCAAGGCCATGGTCGAGGAGCGCCGGGTACTCGCCCGCCTCATCCCCACCAACGCCTACGGCATGCTCTGATCAGCGGGTGAGCAAATTGGAGACGGTGACGAAACGGTAACCCGCAGTATGTAATTCGGTGACGATGCGGGGGATGGCGGCACGGGCGTCGACCCCCTGATCGCTCATGACATGCAACAGGATGATCGAGCCGGGACGGGTATTCGCCACGGTTTCGGCGACGATCTCATCGGTGGTCGCGATCTTGCCCGAGTCGGGCTCGACATCCCACATCACCGTGGTGCGGTCGTGGTCCGACAGGTACGCGGGCAGGCCCCAGAGCTTCTTGCCGTAGGGCGGGCGGAAGGTGATCGGACCCAGATAACCGGTCTTCGCGATCTCGGCGTCGGTGCCCTCCACCTCGTCGCGGATGGTGTCACCGGAAACGAAGATCATCCGGCGGTGATTGTAGGTGTGATTGCCGATCTCATGGCCTGCCCGCGCGATCGCGCGACCCGCCTCCGGATGCGCGGCCAGATCCCGCCCATTGAGGTAGAACGTGGCCGGGATATCCGCGTCGGCAAGGACTTTCAGTACCTCGGGAGTGTTGGCGGTCGGTCCGTCGTCGAGCGTCAGCGCGACAACCTTCTCCGCGGTGTCGACCCGATCCACCAACCGCCCCCGCAGCTGGTAGGTGCGCGAATTCATCAGGTAGTAGCCGCCGATCGCCATGACCACCACGACGACCAGGACCAGCGCACCACCGATCAGCAACCTACGACGCATCATTCGTGTCTAGCAGCCGGGCGTGGCCGCCGCCAGCAGGTCCCCACCCGGAAAACGGCGGCGCCCAGCCCTTTCGGACCGGACGCCGCCGCTCGGAGCTACGCGATCAGAAGTTGATCATATGCCCGGCCAGGCCGTGGATGGCCTCCTGCAGGGCCTCGCTCAGCGTGGGGTGGGTGTGCACATTGCGGGCCAGCTCGTTGACCGTGAGATCCCACTTCTGGGCCAGGGTCAGCTCGGGCAGCAACTCGGAAACATCCGGGCCGATGAGGTGGCCGCCGAGCAGCTCGCCGTACTTGTTGTCGGCGATCAGCTTGACGAAGCCGGTCGGGTCGCCCAGGCCGTGCGCCTTGCCGTTGGCGGTGAACGGGAAGGTCGCGACCTTCACGTCGTAGCCCTCGTCGCGGGCCTGCTGCTCGGTGAGGCCGAAGCTGGCGACCTGCGGCTGGCAGAAGGTGGCGCGCGGCATCATCCGGTAGTCACCGAGGGTCACCGTCGGGGCGCCGGCGATGGTCTCGGAGGCGACCACACCCTGCGCCTCCGCGACGTGGGCGAGCTGAAGCTTGCCGGTCACATCACCGATGGCGTAGATATGCGGCACATTGGTGCGCATATTGTCGTCGATCGCGATGGCGCCGCGTTCGAGCGCGACACCGGTGTTCTCCAGACCGTAGCCCTCGACGCGGGGCGCGAAGCCGACGGCCTGTAGCACCTTGTCCACGGTGACGGTCTCGAGCGCACCGGTCTTGTTGTCCTTGATCGAGACGGTGACCTTCGAGCCGTCGTCATCGATGCTCTGCACGGCCGCACCGGTGGTGATGGTGACGCCGAGCTTCTTGTACTGCTTGGTGATCTCCTTGGAGACGTCGGCATCCTCGTTCGGCAGCGCGCGGTCCAGGAACTCCACGATGCGCACGTCAACGCCGTAGTTCTTCAGGACGTAGGCGAACTCCATGCCGATCGCGCCCGCGCCGACGACGAGGATCGAACCGGGCAGATCGCGGGTGAGGATCTGCTCCTCGTAGGTCACCACATTGGCGCTCAGCGCGGTGCCCGGCAGTAGCTTGGTGACGGTGCCCGTGGCGATGATCACGTTGTCGAAGGTGATCGACTCGGTGCCGCCCTTGGTCAGCGCGACCGAGAGGGTGTTCGCGTCGACAAAGGTGCCCTTGCCGTCGAACTCGTCGATCTTGTTCTTCTTCATCAGGAAGTGGACGCCCTTGACCCGGCCGTCCGCGACCTTGCGACTGCGGTCGAAGGCAACCCCGAAGTCGAAGCTCGCCTCGCCGGAGATGCCGAAGGTCTTGGCCTCCTTGGTGAAGATATGGGCCAGCTCAGCATTGCGCAGCAGCGCCTTCGATGGGATGCAGCCGACGTTCAGGCACACACCGCCCCAGTATTTCTGCTCGACAATTGCTGTTCGCAGGCCGAGTTGAGCGGCGCGGATCGCGGCGACGTAACCGCCGGGACCAGCGCCGAGAACGACGACATCGTAGTGGGAAGTCACGCCACCGAGCCTAACTCCGCCGCGCAATCTTCACCCAGCGTCCCCCCGCATCTGTGAGAAGACGACAACGGTGTGCCCTTACCCGGTCCTCAGCCCACCGCTTTCCGCACCAGCTCGCCCAGCTTCGCCTCATCCTCGGCGGTCATCGTCGTCAGCGCGAAAGCGGTCGGCCACATGGTGCCCTCGTCGAGATTCGCGCTGTCGTTGAAGCCGAACGTCGCATACCGCGCATTGAACTTCTGCGCGCTCTGGAAGAAGCAGACGACCTTGCCGTCCTTCGCGTAGGAGGGCATGCCGTACCAGAGTTTCGGGGAGAGCTCCGGCGCGCTGGCTTTGACGACGGCGTGAACCCGCTCGGCCAGAGCGCGATCCGAATCCGCCATCTCGGCGATCTTCGCGAGCACATCGGCTTCCCCGTCGGCCTTGCTGGCGCGGGAACCGCGGCGCGCGGCTGTCTTCAGCTCCTGCGCGTGCTCCTTCATCGCGGCGCGTTCCTCCGCGGAGAATCCCACGGAGGACTTGGTCTCGGCGGCGGTTGCCTCGGTCGACGTCTTCGCTTTGCTCATCGCCGTTTCCTCACTGTCAGTTTTCCGCTTGTGGATGATTCTGATGTTATTGAGGGGATATGGGCGATGGCTTCTCGAAAACTGATCAATCGTTTCCAGGGATCGATGCCACCGCTTCGACCCAGCTGATCCGGCTGGTCCGTGACGTCGCCCTGCGCTCCGGCGTCGGCGCCGACGAGGTGGCCGCGGTGCCGGGTACCGACGATGCGGTGCTGACGGGGGAACTCAACCGGATTCCGCTGAATTCGCTCGTGCGGCTGTGGGAGCTGCTCGCCTACGCGCGGCCGGGCGCGGGGTTGGCGGTGGCCGCGGCCGCGCCGCTCGGAACCCTGACGACCTGGGACTATCTCGTCACCACTGGGCCGACGCTGGCCGATGCGCTGCGGTCCGCACAGCCTTACCACCGGCTGGTAACCGCCGCCGCCGAAGGCTTCGATCTATCTGACGACGGCGAGCTCACCGTCGGCTTCCGCACCACGGCCGGTGATCCGGTGGTCGCCGCGGCGGTCAACGAGTACGTACTCGCCTACTATCTGCGCCGCGCCCGCGAGGCCACCGGCCGTCCGGTGCGGCCCACCCGGGTCACCTTCGGCCACGCCGCGCCGCGCAACCACAAAGCCCTGACCGAGGCCTTCTATATCGCCGATATCGAATTCGACGCGCCCGCCGACACCATCACCTTCGCGGCCGCCGACGCCACCGCACCGCTGCCCCGCGCCGACCCGATGCTTGCCGGACTCCTGCGCAGCCACGCCGACCTGGTACTGGCCTCCGCTCGTCCCATCCCCGGCCCACTGGAAGCCTTCCGCATCGCGCTGGACGCCGCCATCACCGCGGGCGATCCCTCGCTGTCCACCGTCGCGCACCGCCTCGCCGTGAGTCCGCGCACCCTGCAACGCCAGCTCGCCGAACACGGCACCACCTGGCGTCACGAATTCGACCTGGTTCGCTACGAACAGGCGAAAACCCTTCTCGCGCAAGGTCATCTGACCACCGCAGCCATCGCGGGCCGCCTCGGCTTCACCGACGACCGCGCGCTGCGCAAGGCGTTCCGCCGCTGGAGCGGCGCCGCCCCCTCCGCCGCTCGCCCCTGACGCCGGCGCCCGCGCGACAGCGTGGCGCGGATGGACCGGTGGGTGGCGTCGGCGGACCTGGGAACGGGGGTTGTGGGCTCATAACGTTCTGGGTGCCGGATCGAACGGTCCGGCTGACCTCGAAGTAAAGGCAGTGCCATGCAGAACCAGGCCACCCCGAACGCGACCGCGCCGCGGCTCCCGACCACCTCCTGGGAGATCCACCTGGCCGCGCGCCCGACCGGCGCTCCCACCGCCACGAACTTCGCACTCGTCGAGCGTGCGCTGCCGGAGCTGACCGAAGGCCGGATCCTCGTCCGGAACACCTGGATGTCGGTCGACCCGTATATGCGCGGCCGGATGGATGATCGCCCGTCCTACCTTCCGCCGTTCGAGCTGGGTGCGGCGCTGGAGGGTTCGGCGCTCGGTACGGTAATCGCCTCCCGCGTGGCCGAAATCCCGGTCGGCACAATGGTTTCACATTTCGCGGGCTGGCGTGAATACGCCGTGCTCGATGCCGCGGCGGCCACCCCGATCGACCCGGATGTGGCCGATGCGCACCACTACCTCGGCGCGCTCGGCACCACCGGGCTCACCGCGTACGCCGCGCTCACCGATGTGGCGCCGGTCCGGCCCGGCGACACCGTCTTCATCTCGGCCGCCGCCGGGGCGGTGGGCAGCGTCGCCGGGCAGATCGCGAAGGCGCTGGGCGCCGCCCGGGTGATCGGCTCCGCGGGTGGGCCGGTGAAAACCGAACTACTGCTCCAGGAGTTCGGCTACGACGCCGCGATCGACTACCGCGCGGGCGATGTGGCCGGACAACTGGCGGCGGCCGCACCGGAGGGTATCGACGTCTACCTGGACAGCGTCGGCGGCGAACAGCTGCGCGTCGCGGTGGAGGCCATGCGGCCGAAGGGCCGGATCGCGCTGGTCGGCGCCATCAGCGGCTACAACGGCGGCACCGGAGCGGCCGGACCCGACCTGTACCAGGCGGCGACCAAGGAGGTTTCGCTGCGCGGCATGCTGGTGACCAGCTACTTCCCGATCTTCGGCGAGTACATCGGCAAGGCGGCGGGCTGGCTCGCGGACGGCACCCTGCGCACCAGGGAAACGGTCTACGAGGGCCTGGAGCAGGCGCCCGCGGCCTTCCTCGGCGTCCTCTCCGGCGCCAACACCGGCAAGATGCTGGTCCGGCTGGGTTGAGCCGGGTCCTCAGTCGCGCCAGACCCGCGACGCCACCCGCGCGAAGTTCCCGCCGAATACCGCCGCACGATCCGCCGCGGAGAAGCCCCGGTCTGCGAGCACCTGATCCAGACCGGGCACATCGGCCAGACCCATCAGATCCTCGGGCGGAACCCATTGCAGTGCACCGTATTTGGTGTATTCCTCGGAGAAATTCCACGGATGCGCCCTGATCTCGGCGTTGAAATCGTCACCGTCGAACGAGAAGTCCGATCCGACCCCGATATGCTCGATCCCCACCAGTTCCGCCCCGTACTCGATATGCCGAGCCATCGCCGCCACCCGCGCGGCCCGCTCGGATTCCGCGTTGTGCCCCAGGAAGATTCCCACCCCGTTGATGCCGATCACCCCGCCGGTGCGGGCGCAGGCCAGCGCCTGTTCGTCGCTGATATTGCGCGGATGTCCCCACAGCGCGGCGAAATTCGAGTGGCTGTAGATCATGGGGGCCGTCGTCAGCTCGGCCATATCCAGACCGCTGCGCCGCGAACAATGCGAGCCGTCGACGAACATGCCGACCTCGTTGAGGGTGCGCACCAGATCGCGGCCGTAGGCGGTGAGGCCGGTGTCCTCGGCATCCAGGCAACCGCAACCCGCCGCATTGGCGTGGTTGTAGGTGGCGGCGAGGGAACGAACGCCGAGTTCGTAGAACATCGCGACATTGTCGAGATCACCGCCCAGCGGTCCGGAGTCCTCCAGATCGAAGGCCAGCGCGATGGATTCGCCCGCGGTGTCCGCGATATCGGTGTAGCGCCGCACCAACCGGAACCGGCCGTCGTCGAGTGCGTCCTTGCGGAACAGGTGCACCATCGCCAGCGCGTCCGCGGTCGACTGCGGCGCGTATCCGACATTCACCGACAGATACGAACCGACCGGATACCGTGCCAGCTCGGTGATCCGAGCCGAGGGCAGCATCGGCAGGCAGCAATGCTGTTCCCACAGAAAGGGAGACACAATCGGGCTCCTGTTCGCTCGGATCGGAGTATCCGATCCTACGGAGCCTCGATTCGAGACGATGCCGCGACCGAACCGTGTCTAACGACGTACCCGATCTGTCCGATCTATCGGGTAACTCATTGCTACTTCCGAAAGCGGGCGACATGCGTCGCGCATCAATCCTTCTTGCTTCATTCGTGGCCGCCCTCGGCCTCGCGATCATTCCGGCACCGGCGACCGCGACGCCGTCCTATTGCGGCCTGGTCTGGGGATCACTCGACAAGGCGAACTCGAATCCTTCGACGGCGCCGCTCACCGATGTCCGCTCCGGCAGGAACCGCTGCTTCGATCGCCTGGTCCTGGATTTCGCGGGCGCGGTGACCGGCTACCACGTCGGCTATGTCGACTCGGTCTCGATGGACGGATCCGGGGCCGCGGTCCCGCTGCGCGGTGGCGCCTACCTCAGCGTGGTCGCGCTCGCCCCGGCCTATGACGACGCGGGGAGTGGCACCTACCGCCCGGCCGACCGTCGCGAACTGGTCGACGTCACCGGTTACGGCACCTTCCGTCAGGTCGCCTGGGCAGGCTCGTTCGAGGGCCGGACCACGGTCGGGCTCGGCGTGCGCGCCCGGCTCCCATTCCGCGTCTTCGGCCTCGAAGGTCCAGGTAGCGGCTCCAGGATCGTGCTGGATGTCGCACATTACTGGTGACCGCTGCCACTGATCGACCACCCCTCGGCAACAATGTTGAGATGAACGGCGTTGAGCAGAACGTGACCGATCCTTACCTCTGGCTGGAACAGGTGACCGACGAGCGCGCCCTGGACTGGGCCCGCGCACATAACGACGTGGTGGTGACCCGGTTCGCCAGCTCCGACCGGTTCACCGATCTCGAGCGTCGCATCCTGGACATGCTCGACACCGATACCAAGATCGCCTACCCCGGTCGGCGCGGCCGCTGGCTCTACAACTTCTGGCGCGATGCCGACCATCCGCGCGGCCTGTGGCGGCGCACCACCTTCGCCGAGTACGCCAAGGAATCCCCCGTCTGGGACGTGCTGATCGACGTGGACGCGCTGGCCGCCGCCGAGGACGAGAACTGGGTGTGGGGCGGCGCGGCGGTGCTGCGGCCCGAACAGACCCGCGCGCTCATCAGCCTGTCCAGGGGCGGCGCCGACGCCAAGGTGATCCGAGAATTCGATATCGAGAGTCTCGAATTCATCGACCCGGCCGACGGGGGCTTCTACCTGCCCGAGGCGAAATCGGAACTGCGCTGGATCGATATCGACGCGGTGTATGTGGGAACCGATTTCGGGCCCGGCTCACTGACCGATTCCGGATACCCTCGAATCGCCAAGCGCTGGCGACGCGGGACCGAACTCGCCGACGCGCAGACGGTGTTCGAGGGCGAGCCCGGCGATGTCGCGGTGTCGGCCGGATACGACCGGACGCCGGGATACGAACGGCACTACGTCGGCCGCGCCACCGACTTCTTCAATGAAGAGGTGTACCTGCTCGAGGCGGACGGCACACTGCGCCATCTCGACGTGCCCACCGACGCCAGTGAGTCGTGGTACAAGGATTGGCTGCTGATCCGGCTGAAGTCACCGTGGGAGATCGCGGGCACCACCTATCCGGCGGGCGCGCTGCTGGCCACCGACTTCGAGAAGTTCCTGTCCGGCGCACGAGATTTCGAGGTCATCTTCACTCCCGATGCACACACCTCGCTGCACGGCTACGGCTGGACCGAGAACCATCTGCTGCTGATCACCCTGGAGGATGTGCAGACCAAGCTCTACGTCGTCACCCCGGACGCCGACGGCTGGCACCGGCAACCGCTGGCCGATACCCCGCCGATGGCCACCACCAGCGTGATGAATCTGGACCCGCTGGAGGGCGGTGACGAATTCATGCTGACCACCAGCGGATTCACCACCCCGGCGACGCTGCTGGCCAGTGCGGTCGGCGGCAATACCGAGCAGCTCAAGCAGGAGCCGGGCTTCTTCGACACCGAGGGTATCGAGACCGAACAATTCTTCGCCCGCTCCGACGACGGAACCATGGTGCCGTACTTCGTGATTCGGCACCGCGATCACCAGGGCACGCCCGGTCCCACGGTGATGTCGGGCTACGGCGGCTTCGAGGTGTCACGCACCCCCGCCTACAGCGGCGCCTCCGGCATGGGCTGGCTCGAACGCGGCGGCACCTGGGTGATGACCAATATCCGCGGCGGTGGCGAGTACGGCCCGGAATGGCACACGTCGGTGCAGAAGGCCAACCGGCACAAGGTGTACGAGGATTTCTCCTCGATCGCCAAGGATCTGGTGGCGCGCGGCATCACCACTCCCGGACAGCTCGGCGCGGTCGGCGGCAGCAATGGCGGGCTGCTGATGGGCGTCATGTTGACCCGCTACCCGGAACTGTTCGGCGCGATCGTCTGCCAGGTACCGCTGCTGGATATGAAGCGCTACCACCTGCTGCTGGCGGGGGCCTCGTGGATGGCCGAGTACGGCGATCCGGACAAGCCCGAGGAGTGGGAGTACATCGCCGAATATTCCCCCTACCAGAACACCCGCGCCGACGCGGACTATCCGCCGATCCTGATCACCACCTCCACCCGCGACGATCGCGTGCACCCCGGCCACGCCCGCAAAATGACCGCACTGCTGGAGGAACAGGGCCACACCGTCTGGTACCACGAGAATATCGAGGGCGGCCACGGTGGTGCGGCCGACAATAAGCAGTCCGCCTTCCAGGCCGGACTCATCTACGAATTCTTCACCCAGATGCTGGCCGAACGCGGTACGTCGGCCTGATCCACCCGCCGCACCGGGATCGATGCCCGGTGCGGCGCAGCGAACTGCGCTCAGTTCGGCGCGACTACCGGCGTGAGCACCACCACCGGGATCTCCCACGGCACCTTGGATTGGAAATCGACCAGGAATGGGAACCGCTGGAGCGCACTGTCCCACAGCCGCTTTCGTTCCGCACCCTCGACAACTTCGGCGACAGCGGCCGTGGACTCGGCGCCGATTTCGACGCTGACCTCGGGGTTCGCGACGAGATTGTGGTACCAGCCGGGACGATTCGGTCTGCCGCCGTTCGCGGCGAAGATGACCAGCCGCGTACCGTCGCGCCCGTAGCCGAGCGGCCAGGTATAGGACTCGCCGGATTTGGCGCCGGTCGTGGTCAGCAGGAGCAGATCCATACCCGCGAACTGTCCGCCGACCGCTCCGCCATTGGCCCGGAAGTCCGCGATGATATCCCGATTGAGTTGCTGCCGTTGCTCATTGGACACGACTCATGCTAACCGCGAACGCGGAATCTCACCGGTCGCGCAGCCATTTTTCGATCCGGTCGATGGTGGAGTCCGGATCCTGGATCCAGCCATTGTGCCCGAGGCGCTCCGGCTGATGCCAGGTGGTGAGCTCGGCATCCGGCATCTTCGCCAGCAGATGTTCGGCCGAGCCGTTCGGGGTCAGTTCGTCACCGGCCACGGTGATCGACAGCACCGGCAGCTTCAAGCGGGTGATCCGCTCCTCGTAATCGATATCGGCGCCAACCGGCGTGAACCGACCGGTGCGCGCCAACCGGGCCCAGTCCGAGATCAGCACCTTGGACTGACGCCCGAAGCCACCCACCGTGATCCGGTCACCGGGCCAGAATCCGGCCAGATTCGCGGTGGCCGCGGCCGCGGCGGTGCCGAACAGGATGCCAGGGCCGAACACCCCCCGGTAGCCGCGGAAGTACGGTGTGCCGGAGGCGATCAGGATAAGACCGCCGAGCCTGCCGCGGATCCGGGAGGCGTACATGACCGCGAACTGACCGCCCATGCTGTGCCCGAGCAGATACGGGGTACTGGCCGGGAATCGGTCGCGCACCACCTCGAATATCGCGGGGAAATCCACGGATACCAGCTCGTGGTAGCCGTAGGTGCTGGTGGCGCTCGGCTTCGGCCTGCTGTCGCCGTTGCCGCGCAGTTCGCCGATCGCGACGTCGAAACCACGGTCGGCGAGGCGCCGCGCGAACAGTTCGTAGTACCCGCCCGGCACCCCGAGTCCGGGCACCATGACCACCACCGGACGCGGCGCATCCGGCGTCACCGGATGCCGGTGCGCCCCCGTGGCCGGTAGCAGCCGCACCGGAACGGTGCTGCCGTCCGGCATCTGGATCGGAACTGTCTCCATGCAGCGCACGCTACCGCGTCGCGGTTTTCGTGAGGCAGTCCGCTAGGCGCCGACCGCACCCATGATCACCCGGCTGAGCACCTTGATCACATCGTCGAGCGGCGGACGCGGATCCGAGCCGCTCCACGAATCGACCACGTAGTTGACCGCGCCGATAATGGCCAGCACCCGCATCTCGTAATCGCCCGTGGGGATTTCGCCGTGCATCGCCGCGTCCTCCGCGGCGCTGGCGAGTAGCGAGCCCCATACCCGGCGTAGCTCGAGCCGGAACTTCTCGACCTTCGGCCCGGCGCCGACAACTTCGACCAGCGCCACGCGCGCTTTCCTGGGATCGGACCCGATGGCCTCGACGTAGGCGCGGACCGCCGCGTCGATGATCTCCAGAGCGCCGGCTTCGGCCTTCTTGTCCAACGCGGAGGTGACCGCCTGGCGCGACTCCCTATCGATCTGCTCGTAGAGCTCTAGTAGGAGAGATTCGCGCCCGGTGAACTCCTCGTAGAACTGCCGTGAAGAGAGCCCGGCGTCCTTACAGATGGCGCCCACCGAACTATTGGCGTAGCCGTCGCGTGCGAAGACCGTGAGGCCCGATTCCAGAAAACGCGCACGCCGCTGACGTTGCCGGTCCTCTACGGGTTGCCCGGCATACATTCGTCCCGTATTCGCATCCTGTGACATTGGGGCAGACAATACCGAAGGGCTCGATCGCCTCGTCATGGATCGGGCCCTTCGTTTCAACCTTCGGCCGACCGCGTGTTAGCCGAAAGTTGGCAGCACGATTGCTAGATCGCACATATCGCCCGAAACGCCGAAGCCCAGCATCGCCGGAAGTACCTGCGCGAGCGCGCTGTAAAGCAAATATGCCCTATGAAGAGCCCGCTTCAAGGGCGTGACTTCCCTTGTCACTGGTTGTTTGCCGAATCGCGGCGATACTTGGCGTCGAGGTGGTCGTGGGCAATTTTGAAGGGAAATCTTAGAACTTTTTTCGCCCCCTCCATCCCTCCCGATCAGCCCGGCGGCGACCCCTTCTCGAACAACGAAGGCAGGGACGCGACCGAGTCGACGACATGATCCGGTGCGACATCCGCCGTGGCGAGCACGGACTCCCGGAATTTCCCGGTACGCACCAATACTCCCGTCATCCCCACCGCCTGTGCGGCCAGTACATCGGAGTGCAGATCGTCGCCGATCATCAATACCTCGGACGGGTCGAGCCGCATCAGCTGCGCACAGGTGCGAAAACCCGCCGCGGCCGGTTTGCCGACAACCTCGATCCGCGCGTTGCCCGCGGTTTCCAGACCGGGCAGGTAGGCGCCCGCATCGATGCGAAGACCATCATCGGTGGCCCAGGTCAAACCGCTGTGCATGGCGACGACCGGTATTCCGTTCAACATCAATTCGGCCACCCGGCTCAATGCCAGATGCGTGAATTCCACACCGGCCCCACCGATTACGACGACATCGGGATTCCGTTCGTCGAGTTTCACACCGTCGAGATCGGCCTCGATGGCGCCGTGGTTGAGCACCCACACCGCGGCATCCGGAAAGCGCCTGCGGACATATTCCGCGGTGAGCCGGGCGGCGGTGACGATCTCATCGGTTTCGACGTCGAATCCGATGTCGCGCAATCGATGCGCGATTTCCGCGCAAGTGCGGGAGGTGGTGTTGGTGAGAAATGCTCGGCGAATACCGTTTTCGCGCAAGCGGCGAACAGCGGCGGCGGCGCCATCGATCTCCCGCCAGGAGGTCACCAGCACACCGTCGATGTCGTAGAGCACACCTCGGATCCGGCCGTCGGACATATATCGAGCCTACGACCGCGGCCGCCCGCTCACCCCGCGATCCCGGAATCCCGCCGATACAGCGCCCGCACCTGTTCGATCCGGCCGGGCCAGATGCCGCGCCAGATCCGGCCGGGAAGGTAGCGGCCGCGCTCCTCACGCCAGACCCGCCCGCGCGGATGGCCGAGCCAACCGGCCGGACCGGGATCGTAGTCGCGCAGATAGTCGATGGCGCACAAGCGCTTCACGCTCTTGTAGCCGTAATGCGCGGGAGCCACCAGACGCAACGGCGCACCGTGGTCGTCGGTCAGGTCGGCGCCGTCGAGGCGGTCGGCGAGCAGTACGTCGGCGGCGAGTGTGTCGTCCAGACGCATGGTCGCGCGGTATCCGTCCAGACCGGTGAAACGGACCCAGCCCGCCTTCGGATGCGGCCGGACCAGCGCGGTGAGCTCGGCGTGGACCTCCGCGAAAGATACACCCGCCCAGGACAATCGCAGCGAGCTCCAGGTGGTGACGCAGTGCAGATCACTGCGCTGGTCGCGGCGCGTACCCAGTGCGAGCAGTTCATCGACGCGGAATTGCGTCGGGGTTCGGGTGGCGCCGCCGACGGTGACCATATGTCCCGGCACCGGCTGGGCCCGCACCCCGGCGAATTCCGGCAGGCCGAACGGCAGCAGCGGCGCGGCACGCTGACCGGGCGGCAGCGTCGACTCACCGCGCACCGGCACGGACCCGCCGGGCGGCACGCGCCACCATCCAGGGGACGAGTCGGCGATGAAACGGCCGGACCACCGTGAAATACCATCGGCCCGCCCGGGTGCGGTAGCGCACCACGGTGGTCACCGTGACGGTGCCGTCGAGCACCAGCACCGAGGCGAGGAAGTCCAGCGCGACCGATCCGAGCACGGTCACTGACTCGCCGGTGAGGCATTCGCGCCCGTTTCGGTCCCGTTCCGGAAACGGCTTGCCGAAGAAGATCTTTCGCGCCCATTCCCAGGGCTCCGTGGTCGCGCCGGGCGGCAACTCGACGGCATAGGAGTCGGTGTAGTCCCAGCGCTCGAAGGCCTGCCTGGCGAGGGTGGCCCCGGCCGGGATGTCGGTTCGAGCGGCTCGAAGTGTGCGCATCGGATCCCTCCGGATCTCAACGAATCCAACGGTGACGTAAGGACACGGCGCGTCCATACGGTTGCGTATGGATCACCGTACGGTAGCGTATGTGGATGGCACAAGAGGGGAATCGCAAGCTCAGCGCCGAGGACTGGGCCCAGGCCGCGCTGAACGCACTCGGGGAGGGTGGACTGTCCGCCGTCGCCATCGAGCCGCTCGCCAAACGCCTGGGCACCACCAAGGGCAGCTTCTACTGGCATTTCAAGGACCGGGCCGCGCTGATCGAGGCGGCACTGGCCACCTGGGAGCAGCTCGGCACCGACGCGGTGATCGCGGAGGTCGATTCCGAAGCCGACCCCGCCGACCGGCTGCACCGCCTCTTCGCACACGTCATCGATTACGCCGCGCACGACCGAGTCGAACTCGCCCTACTCGCCTCGGCCGATCAGCCGCCGATCGCCGCCATGCTGCGCCGCATCGCCGACCGCCGCATCGAATACGTCGCGGGCCTACTCCGCGAGATGGGTATGCCCGCCGCCGAAGCCCGGACCAGAGCCGTCGTCGGCGTCAGCATCTACCACGGGTTCAACCATCTGGCCCGGGTCGCACCGGAATCCCTGCCCGGTACCGACGAGCAGCGAAAGACACTGGTGGACGCCACCTTCCATACCCTGCTGCCCTGAACCGCCGGGCGGTCATCGCCTCACACGGCCCGCACCGCACCGATGACCAGACAGGACCTGGGTCAGCGTGCCGAGTCGGCGAGAACCGCGCCGAGCAAACCCGGGAAGCGCGCCTCCAGATCCGCCCGACGCAGTTCGACCAGGCGGTTGCGGCCGGAGGCGAAGGTGGTGGTGATTCCGGAGTCCCGCAACACTTTCCAGTGATGAGACAGGGTCGCCGCGGTCACCTCGACATCGAATCGATCGACATTGCAGCTGAGCGGTTCGCGCACCCCGGCCAACGACCGGACCAGCTCCAGCCGGACCGGGTCGGCGAGCGCGCTCAAGACCCGGACCAGATCCAGGTCGGCGGTGCTCGGCTGGGGCAGTTGGCGCACTCCCCGACTCCAATCGTTTGACAATGATCGAAGTATATCGGGGCAGCAGCGGCCCGGATCGTCGCGGCCCTCGGCGCGGCCGCCTTCCAAGCCAACGCCTTCGCGGTCGCCGACGACGCGAACCGCGGCCGTGCGCTGGCGCTGGTCGCCAGCGGCCTCACCCTCTCCACCGTGGCCGGGGTACCGATCGGCATCTTCGTGGAACGCTGGATCGGCTGGCGCGGGGTGCTGTGGCTGATCGCCGCGGGCGGCGCCATCGCGGCGCTACTGGTCGATCGCTACGGACCGAACCGGACACTGACGATCGCGCTCATGGGCACCGGCCTCGGCTTGCTCGCGCTCGGGCCCGCGACCCACACCGCGTGGACGGTATTCGCGGTGCTGGCGGTTACCGGCCTCTTCGGCGGAATGACCATGGTGCCGCAACAGCATCGGCTCTTCGGCATCGCGTCAGACGCGCCGACCGTGGCACTCGGCCTCAACGGTTCCGCGATCTACCTCGGCGGCGGCATCGGTTCACTGCTCGGCGGTGCGGTGCTGGACACCGCGGGCAGCCGCTGGCTGCCGTTGGCCTCGGCCGTCGGGCTGCGCACCGCACGATAGGCCACCGTCACCCCCGCCTGACCCGAAACCATTGCCGCCCAATCCGCCCCGGGACGGCCGAGGATCCCCCGCCACCGGCCACCTCGGGGGCGCGAAAACCGCTTCGACCAGCATGAATACAGATCGGACCAAGCCGGAGCAGGCGCGGTGCCGAATATACTTCTCGACCACCATCGCATCGAACAAGTTCTGAGAAGTCACGAAACACCGGTGCTGCGGTAGCGGCTATCGGTCGAGTGGCATACGCTTCGCGCGGATGAAAACCGCCTTGTGGAGGGACGATTGGCCACTCCGAACTTGACGGAGCACGATGTGGGCGCGACCGGCGAACGACGCACGGTCCCGCTGACCCAGCTGATCCATTTGATGTCCGAGTATTTGAAGCTCGGCGCACACCGTCAGACGTTCCTGCCCGCGCCGGCAGCGAGCGATACGTTGGTGCGCGGATACACCATCGTGGCCGGTGGATTCGGCGTGCTCGGCGTCATCTGCGTGACGGTCGGCGCGGTGGCGGGCGGCATAGCGACCGCCCTGGTCGCCCTGATCCCGATAGCGCTCGCGCTGTGGCGCGCACGGCGCAACCGGCGCAATCGCGCCGCCCGGCTCGATCTGTTCGAATTCGGTATGACCGTGTACCGCCGAGGCGAGCGGGTACAGGGATTCCGCTGGGACAGTGCCGAAGTACGCCAGCAGGTCATCGCCTTCCAGAGCAATATGCCGACCGAGTACTCGTTCGACATGACCGGCCCGGGCGGCGCGCACGCGGTCTTCGACGACGTCCTGTTCGCCGACGGGCCGGAGTGGGGCAGGACGATCCAATCCGCCATCACCGGAACCCAGCTGCCCGGCGCGGTCGCGGCCATCGACGGCGGAGAGACCGTGCACTTCGGCGATATCGGCCTGCACCTGGATGCGCTCGTCTTCCACGGCACGCGCTTCACCTGGGAGCAGATCCAGCTGATCGACGCCCGCAGCGGTCTGGTCCGGATCAAGGTCGACGGTCGCTGGCAATCACTCGTCGCGGTAGCGGCGATCCCCAACTTCTACATCTTCAACGAACTCGCCGAGCGGCTGCGGGTCACACCGTTCGACTGACCACGGTTCCCGGGTCACTCACCTCGGCCGAAAAGTCGCGACGGCGCTAGGTCTTCGAGTCCGCCGTGGGGTCGGCGCGGGTCGCGTCGAAGGCAGAATCGGAAGTTGCGCACCTGCGACGAACTGCCGCACCGCAGCTCCGACCCTGTGTGAACCGCCCGCACGATCCTCCTGTTCCGCCACCGCCGCCGCCCGCTGGTGATGCGGAGCCGCCGGTGTCGGCGCGATCAGCAGGCGGCGAGCGTCGGCTAAGACTTCGAATCGCCTTCGGCGCGGGTCGCGTCGTAGGCGTCGGCGCAGCGGGTGAGAAGGGTTTCCAGGGTGGCGCGTTCGTCGGCGGTGAATGCCGCGGCCACCGCGTGTTCGACCCGAATGGCGCGAGCGTCGGCATCCCGCATCACCTCCTCGCCCCGTTCGGTGAGGCGGGTCTCGAGCACATTCCGATGCCACGCGTGCGGGCTGCGTTCGATCAGTCCGCGGTCCTGGAGGTTGGTCAGGATCGTATTCATGGTCGGCGGGGTGACTCCGCACAGCCGGGCCAGGGCGGCGGCCGAGATGCCCGGGTTCTCGACGAGGAAGAGCAGGGCCGAATACTGCGGCACTGTGACACCCGCCGGCTTCAATGCGGCGTTCTTGGCCATGGCCAAGGCCTGCTCGGCGCGCTTGACATAGGACCCGATGCGCTCGGCGGCCGGCATGGACGTCATGCACGCATCGTATCCGCCCGACTTCTCATTCGACTCTTGACGATCATTAGAACTCTAACCTAGATTCGCATTCGTCATTTGATGTGTCCACATTCGATCATTCGACCCAATAGAGGCAGGACCATGTTCCACGCGCGCTTCCGCCGAACCCTCACCGCGACCACGGCCTTCGCGATTGCCACCCTCGCGCTGACCGGCTGCGGCACGGATGACGCCACCGAGCCGCCCCGTATCGGCACCGCCTACACATTGCCCGGCGATCGCGTATATCCGGAGGGCATCGCCGCCGACCCGCGCACTGGCGACACCTATGTCGGCTCCTACACCACGGGCGCGATCTACCGGGCCGCCCCCGGCGCTACCGAGGCCGAGGTGTTCCTGGCCGAGGGCGCCGATGGCCGCCGCACCGCCAACGGGCTGAAGGTCGACCGGGCCGGTCGGCTGTGGGTGACCGACTCGACCAAGGGGGTGGCCGTTTACGACACCGCCACCCGCGGCCTGATCGCCCGCTTCGACCTTCCCGGCACCGACCCGCGCTTCGTCAACGACCTCGCCATCACCCCGGACGGCACCGCCTACCTGACCGACTCGATCCGCGGCGTCATCTACCGGGTCACCCAGGATCAGCTCCGCGAAGCCTCCGCGCGCGGTGGAACTGCCGATCTGACAGCGCGATTCGACCTGACCGCCAGACTCACCCCGCGCGGCCCCGGCGGCTACGGCCTGAACGGCATCGTCGCCGACCCCGCCGGGAACTACCTGCTGGTCGTCGATATGGCGCCGGGCGAGCTGTACCGCATCGCCCTCACCACCGACGCCACCGATCCGATCCGCAAGGTAGCCCTGCGTGGCGGCGATCTGACCCACGGCGACGGCCTCGAGTTGCGAGACAACACCCTGTGGGCGGCCCAGAACAAGATCAACACCATCAGCCGCTGGTCCCTCACCGACGACGGCGCGACCGCCACCCGGACCGGCCACCGCACCGACGACGCCCTGAAGATCCCCACCACCCTGATCCGCGTCGCGGATCGAACCCTTGTCGTCGCATCCCAATTCGATCGGGGCGGGCCCATGGGTCCCGGCACCCCGACGACCTTCGAGATTCTCACCGTCGACGGCATCTGAGTCCCGCGGGCGAGCGCCCCGGCTTAAGGTGTGGCGCATGGCGAAAGCGCTGCTCTACGGACTGGGCACAGCCGTTCCGCTCATCGTGGGAGCAGCGATCGGGCTGCGGTGGACATTGTCGAAACAGCTGCTGGCGTCGCTGATGGCCTTCGGCGCGGGCACCATGATCGCGGCGGTGTCCTCGGAACTGTTCGAACCCGCTTTCCAGCGGTCCGGCGTGCGCATCGCCGGACTCGCGCTATTCCTCGGCGCGGGTGTGTACGTCATCGCCGATCACCTCATCGAAACTAGGCTGGGTCCGGCCGCCATCGGCTGGGCATTGATGCTCGGCACCATCCTGGACGGTGTTCCGGAGAACACCGCCCTCGGCGTCTCACTGATCTCGGGCGGCGGCCTCGTCCTCCTCGTGGCCGTCGCCGTCGGCAATGTTCCCGAGGCCATCGGCGGTGCCGCCCTCATGCGCGAAGACCACGGACTCTCCCGGATGCGAGCCTTCTCCCTCTGGACCGCAACGGGTCTCGTCCTCGTGGTGGTGACTGTCCTCGGATATACGCTGTCCGACAATCTCTCCGAGGTTCAGATCAGCGCCGTCCAGGCCTTCGCGGGCGGCGCCACCATCGCCGTCCTCGCCGACTCGCTCATGCCGGAGGCATATCGAGAGGGCGGCTGGTGGGTGGGAATGGCCACCGCCGCAGGCTTTCTCGTGGCCTTCATGCTCGAGGGCTGACCCGCCGGTCGTATCGGACAACCCGTGCATGGCACAGAAATGCCGGAAGCCGGCCCACCCGAGAATGGACCGGCCTCCGGTTCGAAATATGGTGCAGGGCACCGAGACTCAGAAATATAGGAAGATGTCACCGGCGGGTGATCCCACCCCAGGGGTCGTGTTGGTCACCGTGACAGCCGCGCCGTTGATCGGAATGGCTACCGCGCCCGCGACGCCGGGGGCGTGGGCGACGGCGCCCGCTCCCCCGACATTGACCGTGAAGGTACCCGCCGCCGGTGTGGTGACCGTGAGATTGCCCGCGATGACACCGGCGCCGATATTAGCGTTCGCACCCGGTGTAAGTGTTTGTGGCATGAAAAACTCCATCTTGCTGATCGGAGTCGTGGATATATTCGCCAACCCCTTTGGGGTGGCGCTGAATTCATTTACCGGGCCCCGGCGCCCGCCGTTTGCGCAATCGCAGAATACCCCGGAATCCAGCCGTACATATTCGGTACGGCGAAACCGAATAAATCCAACCGGTCTCGAAATGCCTTGCCCCAGCGACAATCCGGAGCCACAACCGGGATATCGGCAACGATTTTGCGGCCCCCGAGAACGAGCCGATCAGTTGTCGAGGTCCACGAATGAAATCTTCACCGGGAAAGGCTCATTCAATACGAGAACCTCCTGGTGCGGTTCCGCCCGGCGGGATGCACCTGTGTACCACGACATCCGGTCTGCGGAAAGAGAACCCGAAGGTGCGCGGCCGTATGTTCTTGTAGTGCATCTCATAATCGGTGACTACCCGGATGCATGGATCGCCGGGGCAGGCGGCGTCGAAACCGTTCGCCAGCCGTCGCGCCACGATGTTGTGCTCGACACTGCCCCTGCGGCAGAAGATGACCCTGCCATCGATTACTTCGATCTGCTTCTGCGCTTCTTCGGACAACGCTTCGTACCCCTCCTCGGTGATGAGGAGCATTTCCGGGTCCGATGCCCAGGCCGGCAGGGGCCCCATGGCCACCTCGATTTCGGGGAGCGGGTCCCGCCCATCCTATGCGGAAGGCCGGCCCACCCGACGGTGGACCGGCCCTCCTGACTAGCGAGAACTAGCTGATCGCGTGGATCAGAAGTCCATGCCGCCCATGCCACCGGTCGGGTCGCCCGCGGGAGCGGCGGCCTTCTCCGGCTTGTCGGCCACGACGGCCTCGGTGGTGAGGAAGAGCGCGGCGATGGAGGCCGCGTTCTGCAGGGCGGAGCGGGTGACCTTGACCGGGTCGGCAACGCCGGCGGCCAGCAGGTCCTCGTACACGCCCGAGTCGGCGTTCAGGCCGTGGCCGGCGGGCAGGTTCGAGACCTTCTCCGCGACGACGCCCGGCTCGAGACCGGCGTTGAAGGCGATCTGCTTCAGCGGAGCCGACAGCGCGACACGCACGATGTTGGCACCGGTGGCCTCGTCACCGTCGAGCTTCAGCTCGTCCAGCGACGGAGCCGACTGCAGCAGGGCCACGCCACCACCGGCGACGATGCCCTCTTCGACGGCCGCCTTCGCGTTGCGAACGGCGTCCTCGATGCGGTGCTTGCGCTCCTTGAGCTCGACCTCGGTCGCGGCGCCGGCCTTGATGACCGCAACACCGCCGGCCAGCTTGGCCAGGCGCTCCTGCAGCTTCTCACGGTCGTAGTCCGAGTCCGAGTTCTCGATCTCGGTGCGGATCTGCGCCACGCGGCCCTTGATGGCCTCCGCGTCGCCCGCGCCCTCGACGATGGTGGTCTCGTCCTTGCTGATGACGACCTTGCGGGCCTGGCCGAGCAGCTCGATGCCCGCGGTCTCCAGGGAGAGGCCGACCTCTTCGCTGATGACCTCGCCGCCGGTCAGGATGGCGATGTCGGCCAGCTGGGCCTTGCGGCGGTCACCGAAGCCCGGGGCCTTGACGGCGACGGACTTGAAGGTGCCACGAATCTTGTTCACGACGAGGGTCGACAGGGCCTCGCCCTCGACGTCCTCGGCGATGATCAGCAGCGGCTTACCGGCCTGGATGACCTTCTCCAGCAGCGGCAGCAGGTCCTTGACGGTCGAGATCTTCGAGCCGACCAGCAGCAGGTACGGGTCCTCGAGGACCGCTTCCTGACGCTCCGGGTCGGTGACGAAGTAACCGGAGATGTAGCCCTTGTCGAAACGCATACCCTCGGTCAGCTCCAGCTGGAGCCCGAAGGTGTTGCTCTCCTCGACGGTGATGACGCCTTCCTTGCCGACCTTGTCCATGGCCTCGGCGATGAGCTCACCGATGGACGCGTCGCCAGCCGAGATACCGGCGGTGGCGGCGATCTGCTCCTTGGTCTCGACCTCCTTGGCGGTGTCGAGCAGAGCGGCGGTGACGGCCTCGACGGCCTTCTCGATGCCGCGCTTCAGACCGAGCGGGTTGGCGCCGGCCGCGACGTTACGCAGACCCTCGCGCACCAGCGCCTGGGCGAGCACGGTGGCGGTGGTGGTGCCGTCGCCCGCGACGTCGTCCGTCTTCTTGGCGACTTCCTTGACCAGCTCGGCGCCGATCTTCTCGTACGGGTCCTCCAGGTCGATCTCCTTGGCGATGGACACACCATCGTTGGTGATCGTGGGGGCGCCCCACTTCTTCTCCAGGACAACGTTGCGACCCTTGGGGCCCAGCGTCACCTTGACCGCGTCGGCGAGGGCGTTCAGACCCCGCTCGAGACCCCGACGGGCCTCTTCGTCGTACGCAATTGTCTTGGCCATTGCGTTGAGATCCTCCACATGTAATGGGGCTGACACACAGGACGACCGCTTGTCGGATCGCCCCATTTACGCTGGCCAGGTTCGGTGCCCGCGACGGACGACCGAGGGTGTCGATGGAACCCGGTCTCACCGTCCCGACCCTGGCACTCACAGGTCGAGAGTGCCAAAGCCATTTCTAGCACTCGGGAATGCCGAGTGCAAGGTCCGGGGGACCCGCTACGACCGGTCGTCGATGCGCAGCACCAGCGCCACGAACGCGTCGGTGCGGCGCTCGTCCGGCGTGCGCGGTTCCTCGTTGTCCACGGTGACCAGCTCCGCATCGTGCAGCAGAAGTTCGGCCTCTACCCGCATGATGGCCCTGATGAAGGGCGGCGCCACCTCCGGCGGGAGGTCGCCGTTCACGATGTATTCGCCATCCGGCCCGGACTCGGTGGAGACGTAGGAGAGCGCGCGCAGCAGATCGACGCGTCGTTCCCCCGCGACTAGGTCGGAATCCATTTCATCCGTGTCATCCGCCATCGCTATAGCTTAGCGGGCGGGTCCCGCGTGCTGAGCGCACCAGTACGCAGAAGTGTCGCCGTCACCAGCGACGATGCTCCGGGGCCGGTAGATGACGTGTTCCTCGTCGGCACGCCGACACGGTCCGAACTTAAGGTGACCGGGTGAGTGATAGACCCGGCTGGGATGCGATCGAGGGCGTCCTGGCACCGCTGTACCGCGAGATCACACCCGTGCACTGGGGGACGGAGCAGCCCTGGTCGCTGGGTGGAGCGGATCCGCTGGAGGGGGTCAGCGCCTATCCACGGACCGATCCGGTGCCGCACTGGCACTACATCAGCTTCGGGATGACGGAGCTGTACGAGAAGGAATGGGACAACCCGGACGACTCGGGGTGGGGGTTCGAATTCACCTTTCGGCTCGCGCGGCCGACGGGCGAGACCGAGGCGCCGATATGGCCGGTACGTTTCATGCAGAACCTGGCCAGGTACGTCTTCCAGTCCGGCGAGTGGTTCGAACCCGGACAGACCATCAAGGCGAACGGGCCGATCGCATCGGAGCGCACCGATTCGGCGATTCACGCGGCCGGATTCGTCATCGACCCGGAGCTGGGCACCATCGGCTCGCCGTTCGGCCGGATCGCATTCCTGCAGATCGTGGGGTTGACCATGCCGGAATACCGGGCCGCGCTGGGCGGGAAGCTGCTCGGGATGCTGGGGGAATTGGCGGATCGACTACCGCTGTACGTCACCGATATCGACCGCGCCACCCTGGTCCCCGAGCCGAAGCCGCAGGCGCACTGGCCGCGCTGGGGCGGCGGACTGCGCGGGCGGGCGTAGATTTCGAACCGGACCATGATCATGTTCGTCTCGGAACCCTGAGGGGGCTCGCGGTGCACGACCTGCCGTTCGATTCGCTGTACCGGCACGGATTCGCCCGGGTGGCGGTGGCGGTGCCGCGGATCCGAGTCGCCGACCCCGCCTACAACGTGATCGAGACACTGGAATCAGCGCAACAGGCGGCCGCCGCGGGCGCGGTGCTGACGGTCTTCCCCGAACTCGGGCTCTCCAGCTATACCGCCGACGATCTGTTCCACCAGGACGCGCTGGACGCGGCGGTGACCGACGCCCTGCAACAGGTGGTCACCGAGAGCGCGGATATCGATACCGTGCTGATCGTCGGGGCGCCGGTGCGCGCCCAGGGGCGGCTGTTCAATTGCGCCATCGCGGTGAGCCGTGGAGTCGTACTCGGCGCGGCGCCCAAGAGCTACCTGCCCAACTATCGGGAGTTCTACGAGAAACGGCAGTTCGCCGCCGCCCGCGAGGCCGTGGAC
The DNA here is from genome assembly GCF_040654375.1 of Nocardia sp. NPDC050710. Lineage (NCBI taxonomy): Bacteria > Bacillati > Actinomycetota > Actinomycetes > Mycobacteriales > Nocardiaceae > Nocardia > Nocardia sp. NPDC050710. The sequence goes on from NZ_JBFAHV010000010.1 coordinate 32,219, forward strand.
GACCACATCACCATCGCCGGGCAGCGGGTGCCGTTCGGGGCCGAATTGCTGTTCACCGCGACGAATCTGGCGGATTTCGTCTTCCACCTCGAAATCTGCGAGGACGGTTGGGTACCGCTGCCGCCCAGCGGATACGCCGCGCTGGCCGGGGCCACGGTGCTGGTGAATCTGTCGGCCAGCAATATCGTCATCGGCAAGGCCGATTATCGGCGTGCGCTGTGCACCTCCCATTCCGCGCGCTACCTGTCCGCGTATCTGTATTCGGCCGCAGGACACGGCGAATCGACCACGGATATGGCCTGGGACGGCCAGGCACTGGTATGCGAGAACGGGGAACTGCTCGCCGAGGGTGAGCGATTCGCCGATCATCCCCAGTTGGTGACGGCCGATCTCGACCTGCGCAGGCTCACCGCGGATCGGCTGCGCACCACCAGTTTCGCCGATACCGTGCACGACCATCGGGAGCGGCTGGCGCGAATGCGGCGCGTTCCGGTGGAACTGCCGATACCGGGTGGGGCGGTCGCACTGCGGCGCGAATTCCCGCGCTTCCCTTACGTTCCCACCGATCCAGCGGCGCGCAACGAACGCTGCGCCGAGGTGCATCACATCCAGGTGGAAGGTCTGAGCACGCGGCTGCGAGCCACCGGCACGCAGCGCGTGGTCATCGGCGTCTCCGGTGGACTGGACTCGACCCAGGCCCTGATCGTCGCGGCCAAGACCATGGACCGGCTGGGGCTGCCGCGCACGAATGTGCTCGCCTACACCATGCCCGGATTCGCGACCAGCACCCGCACCCGCACCGACGCGCACCGATTGATGGACGCCCTCGGCGTCACCGCACAGGAAATAGATATCCGGCCCTCGGCCACCCAGATGCTGCGCGATCTGCATCATCCGGCGGCCGACGGCGCCCCGCAGTACGACATCACCTACGAGAACGTCCAGGCGGGCGAACGCACCTCGCATCTGTTCCGGCTGGCGAACCAGAACCACGCGCTGGTCGTCGGCACCGGCGATCTCAGCGAACTCGCCCTCGGCTGGTGCACCTTCGGTGTCGGCGATCATATGGCGCACTACGGCGTGAACGCGTCGGTGCCGAAGACGCTGATCAAATACCTCATCGCATGGGCGGTGGATACCGATCAGTTCGGCCCGGAAGCGGGTGCCGTGCTGAAATCCATTCTGCGGACCGAGATCTCACCAGAACTCATTCCAGGCGCCGACACTTCCGGACCCGGCCAGAGCTCCGAGGCCACCGTCGGACCCTACGAACTACAGGACTTCCACCTGTACTACCTGCTGCGCTTCGGCTACCGTCCGAGCCGCATCGCGTACATGGCCCGGCACGCCTGGTCCGATCCGGCACGCGGCAGCTGGCCGGACCTGATCCCCATCGACCAGCGCAACACCTACGACCTGCCCGTGATCAAGCACTGGCTGGCCGAATTCTTGCGCCGCTTCATCCAGACCAGCCAGTTCAAACGCTCGACCCTGCCCAACGCACCGAAGGTCGGCTCCGGTGGATCGCTTTCGCCGCGCGGCGACTGGCGTGCCCCGAGTGACGCCTCGGCCGCCGCCTGGCTGGACGAACTCGCCCGCAACGTGCCCGACGTCTGACACCCTCGCCTAGGCATCACACAGGTCGTACCACTGACCTTCTAGGAATCACCGTGGAGCGGTGGATCTTTCGACGGGGGCGCCGGGGGTTCGGCCATGAGCATCCGGAGACCGAGTACGAGGTGGCCGAGCGGGACGCCCGGGTGACGCGGCGAGGATACCGAATCCTGGGCCGCCCCGCCGGTTTCGTCACGGCTCGGCCTCCCGCTCATGACTTTTCGGCGATGAACTGCGAGAGCAGCTCCGTCAGATCGGCTTCGATCTTGTCCTTGTCGAGGCCGAGCCCCGTCAGCAGGCCGTCGCCGTTCTCCTGTTCGAGCAGGGCGAGCAGGACGTGCTCGGTACCGACGTAGTTGTGGCCCAAGCGCAAAGCCTCGCGGAAGGTCAGTTCGAGCACCTTCTTCGCCTCCGGGCCGAACGGGACCAGCGCGGGCACCTCGTCGCCGTCCGCCGCGGGCAGTGCCGCGGTCGCGGCGGCGCGGACCGCGTCCACCTCGACACCATTGGCGATAATCGCTTGCACCGCAAGCCCGCTCGGCTCGGTCAGCAGGCCGAGGACGACATGCGCGGTGCCGATCTGCGTATTGCCCGCCACCCGCGCCGCCTCCTGCGCGGCCATCACCACCGTGCGGGCGCGCGGGGTGAATTTGGCGAACCCCGAATTCGGATCCATGGCGGCCGCGTCCCCCGGCGTCTTGGGCACGAAGCGCTTCTGCGCCGCCTGCTTGCTGACGCCCATGCTGACGCCGATATCGGTCCAGGACGCGCCGGAGCGGCGGGCCTGGTCCACGAAGTGACCGATCAGATGATCGGCCACCTCGCCGAGGTGGCCGGCGGCGACCATGGCATCGGACAGCTGCTCGAGCACATTGTCGGGACGGGCTTTCTTTATGGCCGAGATCAGATCATCGAGCCGGAGCGAAGACGTCATACGTCAACCATAGGTTGACGATCTCGCGTCGTCAACCATTGGTTGACGACTTCTCGGCGCCGCGTGAACCGAGCGCGTTCCGAACCGGCCTAAATCCCGGAATACGCACGGCTCCACCACGATTCAGGGCCGGGCGGCCCATGCGGCGCCACGCACCACCCGCTCTTTGAACCACGCCGCGGTACGCCCGGTCAGCACCGTGCGACCCGGACTGTCATCGGCGTTCAGGAATTGGATGAGACCATCGCGACGCCCCAGGCTCAGGCACTGGAAGACATAACGAAACCGCAGGTCGGCCGCTTCACGACCGCGCATCCGCGCGATCACCGCATCGGCGGCGTGCTTGCCCGTGGGCAGCGCGGTGGCACAGGACATGCGCAATTCCCGGCCGTCGGGTCCGGCGATCACCGCACAGTCGCCCGCGGCGTAGATATCCGGATGCGAGACCGAACGCAATGTGGGTTCGGTCAACACCCGACCCCGGCCGTCGACGGCCAGACCGGCCCGCGCGGCCAGATCCGGCACCCCGAATCCGGCGGCCCAGATGGTCGCCGCCGACCCGACGACAGTGCCGTCGGCGAGCCGGACCCCCGCGGCCGACACCTCGATCACCTTGGCGTCGGAGCGGATTTCGACACCGAGCCGTTCCAGCACCCGCCGCACATGACCCTGCGCGCGCGGCGACATCCAGGCCGCCGGCTCGTCGGAACCGAGCAGCAGCACCCGCGAATCAGGCTGGGATTCGGCGAGTTCCGCGGCCAGCTCGATTCCGGTGGCTCCAGCGCCGACCACGACCACCGGCCCGCCCGAGATAGAGATAGGCAGCGCCCGTGCGTCCGCGGGCGTGGCAACCGACAGCGCATACTCCGCCACCCCGGGCACACCCGTCGAATCACCCGCGCTGCCCAGCGCGTAGACGAGCGTGTCGTAGTCGAGCGCGGGTTCCCGGTCCAGAATCACCCGCCCGCCGACCGTGTCGAGCTCCCGCACCCGATCATGGACGAAATGAATCTTCCTGCGCTCCAACAGCTCCCGAATATCCCAGTGCGGAATTCGCTGTCCGGCGACCTGTTGGTGCAGCCGCACCCGCTCGACGAATTCCGCGTGCGCGTCCACCACGGTCACACGGGCGTCGCGCCCCTTCTTCGCGAAACGGCGGGCGGCGGCAAGTCCCGCGTACCCGGCGCCGAGGACGACGATCCGATGCTGTCCGGTCATGATGGGCTCCTTTTCGATCGGCCGACATCCCTCAGACTGGGCAGCGACGGATTCCCTGACAGCCGGTGACCATGAGCCGGGTCACATCCCGCGGGGCGGGCGCGGCGACCACTCGTTACGCGGTGGACCGCGCCAGATAGACCAGCTTCTCCGGATTCGCGATCAATCGCAGTGCCGTCACCACGTCGCCCGCCGTCTCGATGCCGATCACGATCACCGGATTGCTCTCCGCCCAGGCCGCCACGGCGGTCGCCCCGTTGATCTCCGTCAACTCGATCCGCATACCCGGGACCTCCCAGCGGAACAGCCCGATGAGGTAGCGCGCGACATTGTTCGCGCCGAGCACCGGCCGCCGGGCCGTATTGATCCGCCCGCCGCCATCGGCCGTCGCGGTGACGTCGGTGGCGAGCATTCGCTCCAGCTCCTCGACATCCCCCGTGCGCGCGGCCTTCAGGAAGCGTTCGATCAGCTCGCGCGCCTGATCGGCGGAAACATCGAAGCGAGCCCGGCCCTCGCGCACCCGCTGACTCGCCCGCCGGTAGGTCTGCTGCGAGTTGGCCTCGGTGAGCGCGAGCATGTCGGCGATCTCCCGGTGCGCGTATCCGAACGCCTCACGCAGCACGAAGACGGCCCGCTCGACCGGGCTCAACCGCTCCAGGACGGTCAGCAGCGCCAGCGAAACCTGCTCGCGCTCCTCCACCGTCTCCAACGGCCCCAGCTCCCCGCGCGCGGTCGGCACCGGCTCCGGCAGCCACGGACCGACATACGCCTCACGGCGGGCCCGCGCCGAAACCAGCCAAGTGCGGCACAGATTCACCGTCGCGGTGGTCAGCCATGCCTCGGCGGACCGGATCAGGCCGCGGTCGGTGCCGTCCCAGCGCAGATAGGTCTCCTGCACCGCATCCTCGGCCTCGCTCGCCGATCCGAGCATCCGATAGGCCAGCGCGAACAGCCGTGGGCGATGCGCCTGGAATTCGCGCAGTCCATCGGGTTCCACGGCCACCTTCTTCCGCGCTCGGTTACCGGAGGAGACAGTACCTTTCACGCCGAACCCCCCGACACCGCACGAATATTCCGGCCCCCGCGAGCGTGCGCGGTGGGGCTAGCCGAATCCTTGGGGAAATCAGGAGATTCAGCGCGTGATGTCGTCCGCGGTCGGTCGCTTCGTACCGGGGCGCCGCAGGCGCAGCCTGCTGGAACCGCGGATCGCGGGCCTGCGAATGGCCGGGCGACGCCGTTGCGCCCGGCGCTGGGCGCGCCGCTCGGACGGTTTGTGCTGCCAGGTCTCCGGCCGCGCGGCCACCCAGCGCTGGGAATGCCAGGCGAACGGAATATGCCCCAGATACAGCGCGACCAGGATCAGCAGCAGCACGATCGGATAGGTGACCAAGAGCGCGGCCGCCACGGCGACCAGCACCAGCAGACCGGCCGCGGCCTGCGGCGCCACCGACACCGACTTCATGGCCAGTGTCGGAATGGTGCTGACGGCCAGCGCCGCGGCGAAGATGGTCCAGGCGGCGACCTCGTAGAAGCCGACCCACCAGCCGTCACCGAACTGCACGAACAGCGCGATCGGCACCAGCGCGATCAGCGCGGCGGCCGGTGCGGGCACGCCGACGAAGTATTCGCGCGACCATTCGGGCCGGGTGTCGTCATCCAACAGCGTGTTGAACCGGGCCAGCCGCAGCACGATGCTCACCGCGAACAACAGCGCGATGATCCAGCCCGCGCTGTTCTGGTCGAGCAACGCGATATAGAGCACCAGCGCGGGCGCCACACCGAACGAGATGGCGTCGGAGAGCGAATCCAGCTCCGCGCCCAACTTGGTGGTGGCGTCGAGCATGCGAGCCAGCCTGCCGTCCAAGGTGTCCAGCACCGCGGCCGCACCCACCATCGCGAGCGCGATGTCGAGCTTGTCGTCCAGCGCGAATTTCACCGCGGACAATCCGGCGGCGAGCGCCATGATGGTCACGATGCTGGGGAGCAGCCGGATGGACCGGCGCCTGTTCTGGGTTGGTGTGGGCAGAGCCGCCTCCATCATGAGTCAGCGGATGCGGAACCGGCCGTCGGCAGCACGGCCAGTACGGTCTCCGCGCCGATCGTGCGCTGTCCGGGCTGCACCAGCAGCTCGGTGCCGATCGGGAAGTACGTGTCGACCCGGGAACCGAAACGGATGAGACCGTAGGTGTCGCCGATGGTGAGCACATCGTCGACCCTGGCATCGCAGACAATGCGACGTGCCAGCAGTCCGGCGATCTGCACCACCGCGAGCTGCTGACCCGCCGGGGTTTCCAGGACCATGCTGTTGCGTTCGTTCACCGAGCTGGCCTCGGGCAGATCGGCGGAGCGGAACTGGCCGGGCTGATGGATCACGGTGCGCACGGTGCCGGAGACCGGGGTGCGCTGCACGTGTACGTCGAGCACCGAGAGGAAGATGCTGACCCGGGGCAGCGGCTGGTCGCCCATACCCAATTCGGCGGGCGGAGCCGCGGTGTCCACCAGGGCGATCTCGCCGTCGGCGGGGGCGACCACGACACCGGGCCGATTCGGCGGCACCCGGTTCGGGTGACGGAAGAAGGTCGCGCAGGCCGCGGCCGCGATGAGCCCGGTCCGGCGCACCCATTTGCGTTTGCCGCCGACCACCGCGAGCGCGAGCGGCCCGGCGACGAAGGGAAGCCCGGCGGGGTGCAGCGGGGGAATCGCGGCCCGAACCAGGTCGACGACATGGCCGACTCCGGTGGTCTCGGGCGTGCCGGGCGGGGTGGGACGGCGTGCCACAGGCTCCTCTTTCGTGCTCGATGCAGACGTTTGCGCCCTTTAACGATAGGTCCGGCGCAAGCGATCACACCTTACGGGAACAAGAGCTTGTAGCACCGGTTGTCAGACGGCCTTACGTCCGGTGACCAGTTTCACCAGGAACAACAGGACTATCGCGCCGCCCAGGCAGGTGAAGAAGCTGAAGATGAGACCCCCGCCCTCCACGTCGACTCCTAGCAATTTCAGGAGGAAACCACCTAGAAGACCACCGATCACACCGACCACGATGTTGAGGATGATGCCTTGTTGCGCATCGGTCTTCATGAACTTACTGGCTATCCATCCGGCAAGCCCGCCGATGATGATCCACCCGAAGATCCCGAGACCGAGCATGGTGACCTCGCATCGTTAGTTGGGAGCACGAAGAAACAGCAATCGACGTGCTATTCGAGGGTATACCCGGTCGAATGTGAGAATACGCACTTCCGCCACACCGGCCGGAGGCTAATATGAGGGGGCCTCATGTCTACGGTGACGTAGGAGTGGCCCATGATGAGGACATTTCGGATGCTTCGGGGACAACCCGGCGGCAGCGCCGCAGGTACATAGGAGACGCACCATGTCTGCTCGACTCGCCCAGACCATCGGGGCTGAGCACACCGCGATCCTCGGGCTCGGCGTATATCGCCCCGCCCGAGTAGTGACCAATGACGAGGTCGCGGGGCCGATCGACTCCAGTGACGAGTGGATCCAGACCAGATCCGGGATAAAAACCCGGCGCTTCGCCTCGGAGACCGAGACGATCCAGAGTATGAGCGTGGCCGCCTCGCGCGACGCGCTCGAATCCGCGGGTGTCGCGGTCGACCAGGTCGATTGCGTCATCGTGGCGACCTCCACCCATCTGCTGCTCACGCCCGCGGCCGCGCCGCGGATCGCGACCGAGCTCGGCATGGACGGCGCCGCGGCCTTCGACGTCTCCGCCGGTTGCGCGGGCTTCTGTCACGCGCTGGCCATGGCCTCCGACCTGGTTCGCTGTGGCACGGCGAAGAACGTGCTGGTGATCGGTGTGGAGAAGCTGACCACCACGGTCAACCCGACCGATCGCTCGACCGCCTTCCTGTTCGCGGACGGCGCGGGCGCGGTCATCGTCGGCCCGTCCGAGGAGCAGGGCATCGGTCCGACGGTCTGGGGGTCGGACGGCACCCAGCACCACGCGATCCGCCAGGACAAGGACTGGATGGAGTACTTCGCCGAGATCGATGAGAAGGGCCTGGACGCGGTCCGCCCCTACCTCACGATGGAGGGGACCGCGGTATTCCGCTGGGCGGCCCACTCGCTGGAGAAGGTCTGCCGCGACGCCATCGATCGGGCCGGATTGTCGACCGACGATATGGACGCGATGATCCCGCATCAGGCCAACGGCCGGATCATCGAGATCATGGCGCGGGTGCTGAAGCTGCCGGAGAGCTGCGCGCTGGCCAACGATATCGAGGAGACCGGCAATACCTCGGCCGCCTCGATTCCGCTGGCCATGGAGGCGCTGCTGCGCAAGGGCGAGTCGAAGCCGGGTGATACCGCGCTGCTGATCGCCTTCGGCGCGGGGCTGTCCTACGCCGCGCAGGTCGTCACACTGCCCAACTGGCAGTAGTCACCGCAGCGACCAGGTGACCTTCACCGTGAAGGTCACCGTCTGCGTGCCCGGCTCCAACGCGAACGACTGCGCGGCGGCGTCTCGGCCCGGTTCCTTCGGGCTCTCGTCGGTACCACTGGCCTCGGTGATGGTGATGACATCACCGAGGGTCAACCCGGCGAGCACCGCGTACTGATCGGCCCGCGACTTCGCCTCGGCGAAGGTCGAGCTTTAACCTAATAAGCTGTGAGCGTTTCAAAACAGCCGGACAGCGCGGGCCAGGCCCACAAGCTACGCGGCGAGCGACTGCCCGAGCCGCTGCAACCGGGTGCAGAGTGGCGGCTGCACAGCAACGGCCGCTCGGGCTGGTGGTACCACCCTGGGGGCGTCGACCCGTCGCAGGCGGCGGTGATCTCGGTGCGGTTGTCCAAGGACCGCGAGGGCGCGAAGCTTGGCCCGAGGACTCAAATCAACGATGGCCGTGAACTTGCCGCCGCGAAGGGCCTCACGGTCGTCGGTGAGTTCGTCGACGATGACATTCCGATTTCGGAGTCCAACGGCAGGACGCCGAAGGAGCGGCCCGCATTCAAAGAAATGCTGACCGTCTTGGCTAGCGAGCGTGTGGGCACGCTGATCGCTTGGCACACCGACCGCCTCTATCGTGGCTTCGGCGAGCTGGACAAGTTGATGAAAGTCTGTAAGCCGCTTGAACTTCCGGTGCTGACCGTGAAGTCGGGTGAACTCGATCTGGCCACCGCCACAGGGCGTTTGATAGCGGGAATTCTTGCCGTTGTCGGTATGGCGGAAGTCGAACGCGCTATCGAGCGGATCAAGGCGCAGAAGAGGCAAGCAGCGCTGGACGGGCAGTATCAGGGTGGCCGCAGATCGTTCGGCTTCGAACCGGACGGCGTCACACACCGAGAGGCCGAAGCGAGAGCACTCCGGGATGATTCCAAGCGCGCACTTGCCGATGTAGCGCTCGGTCAGATTTCGCGTGAGTGGAATGCGCAAGGACTTCGGACCACAGGCGGGAAAGAGTTCAGGGCATTGGAGGTCAGGAGGATCCTCCTGCGCCCGAGAAATGCCGGTTACAGCGTGTATCACGGAGAGATCGTGAACGACGCCGTGTGGGACCCGATCGTGGATCGGGACACGTGGACTGCATTGCGAGCGAAGCTGGAGACGCCTGGTCGCGGTGGCAATTCGTTCGAACGCAAGTACCAAGGCTCCGGGGTGTACCGGTGCGGCAAATGCAGTTCGGTGACATATCTTTCGGGCGCGAAGCGTGTCGACGGTACGCCGATCTACAAGTGCAGGGACACGGGCCACTTGTCACGGGCGGTCGAACCCGTTGACGACATGGTTACCAAAGTCATCGTCAAACGCCTTTCACTGCCGGATGCTGCGATCACCTTCGGCACACACAACGGGGTGGACCTTTCGGAGCTTCATACGCGCCGTGCGGCAACCCAAGCTCGGTTGGACGAGTTGGCGGAACTGTTCGCGGCCAGGCACATCGACGCCTCACAGTTGAAGGCTGGCTCGATCCCGCTGCGCGCCGAACTGGAATCTATCGAACAGCAACAGGTTGCGGCACGCGAAGAATCTGTGTTGGCGAACCTTCCGCTCGGCACCGATGGGGTTTGGGAGGCGTGGAAAGCTTGCAGCCCAGATGTGAGGGGAAAAATGATCGACGCCTTGCTGACAGTGACCATCCTCCCCGGACGTGGCAAGTACTTCGACCCATCCAAAGTTCAAATCGAATGGAAGGACGCCGCTGCCGCAGCGTAGCGATGTGAGGTGGTTCCCGGTTCCGGAACTGGTGTCGGGAACCGGAACCACGTCGGCACCACCAGTTGATTCGATGACACCCAGTGACAGACTTAGATGTCTAGCGCTGGGTGCCATTTCGGTTTCCTAGGCGGCTTGGCCGTCTTGCTGTGCTGCCTCCTCGCGCAGCTTCGCCCATGCCGCCAACACGACCCCCCGATTCATCTTCAGCCGCTTTTGCGCGTCGTTGGCGCTCGTAGCGGGAGGGTCCAACAGTTTGATCGCTGCGAGACATTGGCTCACTGCGTCGGCGTCGCTCCCGGCACGCCGGTCCTCGGGCACCCGTTCGCCCTCTTGCGGTGCCCGGATGTCCCACACAAGCGCATCGGATTCCTGGGTGAGAGTGAACAACCCGATAACAGGCTCCTGTGCACCAGAAACGGCACAGTGCACGCTCAGTCCGCCGTGGCGGTCCTTGACGACCGACAAATACGCGGAACCACCCCTACCGGGAATGAACTGTTCTTTGAGTGTCGCCCTGATGTAGGAGCCGTCAACGGCGCGCTTCTTCGCGGCGGTGCCACCGGCACCGTGGTTACGGGAATCGAGCCCTTTCGACATGTGGTCGATGTACACCACGCTCGCACCGGTACGCGCAAGCTTCACCAGTACCGCCCTGTTCACGTTGGTGAATTCGTCGGCGTGATTGGATTTTGCCCCGTACATGGGCAGCAACTCTCCCATGGAGTCGACAACCGCGAATGTCGGTTTCCACCACCGCATCTGATCCACCACCGCCGACAAGTGCCGTGCGTCTTCGGGCTCCACGTGCAGGAAACGGTCAGGGTCCTTCAACACTGCCGCGTCCACACCGAGGTCGAGCAGGCGGCGCAACGTCGAGACGACTCCGTTGTGATCCAGATCGGCGACCAGAACACGACTTCCCGGAATCTTCAACACTTCCTGAGCAGCCGCGAGCGCGAGCCATGTTTTGCCGGTGCCGGGGTCACCGAACACGGCGTTGACCGCTTCCGGATAGAACAGCGACGGGCCGTCATTGCGGGAACAGATCGTTGGTGTCGGAGCTTCGAGGTCGGAGCCGTCCAGCACTGCGGAAACGTTGGTGAACAACTCCAGTCGCAGCCGGTTCCCGGTTCCCGACACTGGTTCTGGAACCACGGAACCATCGTCGCCGGAGCGATCCGCAGCAGCATCGGTATCCATCATCATCTCCCCGGGGTCGTTTTGGTCGCTCAGCGTGGACGCTTGGGCCGCTGTCGGTGTGCCACTCTTCGGCAGGTGGCGGTCACGAATCGCAAGGGCCTGGGCCATGGACGTGATTTCCTGGATGCTCACGCCGCCACGGGCCAATCCTGCTCGGGTTCCTGGGCGGCGGTTGCCGGTACTGTCTTGCCCGTACGCAGCAACGCCGTAATACGTTCCCGGACTTCGGGGGTCAGTGGCGGGGCCTTCGCCACGATGGCATCCACGTACGCGTCGATGTCGGTCACGTTCACTGCGCCCGCCCGTGCAGTTCCACCACCAACGTGTCCAGCTCGCTCGGGTCGACTTTGAAGTTGCGTGGTCCCACCCGGTACCCGGTCAGCAGTCCCGCGTGAATCCATGCGCGGATCGTCTGGGCGGTCACCCCCACCCGCTTGCCCGCTTGGCCCGTCGTGACGTGATCGTTCATAGGGTTACCTCCGGTATTTAGTTGTCTCGGCAAACGCCGCATGAATCCTCCTGCGGTTGCCTCCCCGCATTATTCGGGAAGTTACCTGGTTCGCAAGTTTCTGTCACTCGTCACGACGCACTGTTGCTCGCGTGCTGTTTCTTCCGCGCGCTACCACCGGCCCGAGGAACCCTGGGAATCCGTATACGGAACGCTCATGTGAGCGGTGCGGGCGCAGGTCAGACCCCCGGAGGGGGGTGGTATGCCCCCTGGACGCAGTACGGTCGGACCGCCTTTGTATTGCAACGTCACCTACCTTTTCATTGAGTGTCCGCCACGCGTCAAGTCGCGATTCCGCGCGGCGACCACGGAAATTGTGGTGCCCGGTTGCTTTTCGAATGCCCGCGTATGCCCGCAATTGCCCGGAATGTCCCGCCGTGTCCCGGAAACCCACGAATAACCAACACGGCCAAGTGACGAGCATCACAACGAATACGCGGCGGGCATCGCTATCGGTGAGTGCGCCAGCTGCCCTGGAGGCACGCTCCCGGACGTCTCGGAAACGTTCGGTTGATGCGACGAGACAACGGGTCTACGTCGGCCCATGCGGCTCAGACGTTTTCAGTGACCCGGCTGTCTTGAAAACCCGTCTCATAACCTCTAGCCTCAAAACCTGTCAGGCAACGGGATAACGAGACAGAATCGAACTCAGATGGCCCTCATCGGATACGCACGAGTCAGTACCACCGACCAAGACCCTCAGTTGCAACTGGACGCGTTGGACGCTGCCGGGGCGGTGCGGATCTTCACCGACCAAGGCGTGTCCGGCGCGAAGACCGAACGCCCCGAGCTGGATCGGTGCCTGGACCACCTTCGCGAAGGTGACACGCTCGCTGTCTGGAAGCTGGATCGGTTGGGCCGCAACACCGTTCACGTTCTCCAGCTCATCGAGGAGTTGACCGCCCGGGGGATCGGATTCCGCAGCCTCACCGAGGGACTGCACACCGATGGCCCGATGGGCAAAGCAATGCTGACGATCATGGCCGCGTTCGCGCAGTTGGAGAGAGACACGATGATCGAACGCACCCGTGCCGGACTGGCCGCAGCAGCAGCCAACGGGCGCAAGGGTGGCCGCCCCCGCAAGGTCAGCGACGACGACGCAGCGAAGGCGCGCGCGCTCAAGGCAAAAGACATTCCCGTGCCTGATATCGCGAAGATGCTGGGATGCTCTCGGGCCACCGTGTACCGGTACCTCTCCGACGCTGAGCCCGCCCCTCCCCTGTCCTCGCAAACTCGGTGAGCGGGGTCAGGGGCGGGGAGGCATCGGCACCGCCCGCCCGTCGTTGGTGCGCACCCGGATCTCGGGCAACTCGACCTCTGGGTATTCGCCTGCCCGCGAAAGCACCGATGTCCGCACCAGCGCGAACACCAAACCGTTCTCGCCGACCGGCACGGTCGTCGCATCCGCGCTGGAGGTCAGCGAAACCTCCACCGCATCAGCGGCGGCCTGCCCCGTCACCGCGAACCACGCGAAATCCGATTCTTCGTCGGTCGGCTCGGCCGCGGCAGTCCATCGCGGCGACATACCCGTCAACGGCACCGGACCCGTTTCGGCGTCCTGCTGTTCCTTCATGCGGCGCGGTGTCCCGGTCGTCATCCCCGGCGCAACCCAGCGCCCGTTCTCGCACCGCACGAAAACGACGAACCGCTTATCGCTGCTTTCCAGCAGTACCGCCGCCATCTCCGCGCGCACCAGGATCGCCACCGGAACCAGCTCAGCATCGAGACTGTGCACCACCCCTTCGGCGACGACCACGGCCGGATGCCCCAAACCCGATGCACTCACAAAGTCGCTCCCTTCACTCCATGCTCCCCTGCATATCGGATGGGAGCCAGCGAGCTATTTCGTTGGTTCCCGTTCTTGCTCAACTAGCTGGCAGATCCGAAACCTACTGTCTCGTCGTGACTCACTGAATCCGACTGTATTCCACTGAAAACGTATCTTAAGCGTGTCGCGGGTCAAGTGCAGGAACATGTTCCCCACCTGCGGGTTTCACACGATCGCAAAGGCAAAGCTCCCTCAACGGCATTCGGCCGTTGCTGCGTGGACCAGGCGCACGCTGGTTCGATTCCGAACAACTGTCCTGCAACAGCTCGGACTACCATCTATCGGTCACGGTGCAGGCTACGGTCTCGTTCGCGCCCTTCTTCGATGCCCTGGGTAGGCATCGGTGGGTCAATCGAACGGGACCGTGCCGCTTCGATTACGGGTGCGTTGTGACCGTTATTCATGACGTCGAGCCCGAGCACTAGGTCTAAGCTCAGGCCCTTTTCGACGTTCTTTGTCAGCTCGGCAAGTTGCCGTTCCGGTGCATCGTGCGCGACTTTCACGGGTGGTTTCCCGGCCTGCTGATACGTGTGTGTCTTGTCGCTCGTGTCGTAGCCGAGCGAGCGACCGTCGCGGACTGCCCTGAATATGTCGATATCGAGTTCGGCGACTTTCCCGGGGTCGATGACGAGTCGTTCGGCTTGCCGCTGTGCCTGTTCAACACGCAGTTGCGATTCATAGCCGTGACCGTGACCGCGCGACTGTGCTTCGACTTGCTGTACGTGTTCGACACCACGCTGTTTCGCCCGTACGTTGTGCTGTTCGAGTTCCTGCGCCCAATCTTGCTGACGTACTTCATTCCCGATGCTGTCGATACCTCGCACAACGCCTTTCCGCTGGGCTTCCCGACGCTCTCTCAGGACAGGTTCGATCTGCTGTATCTGCGCTTGGCTGAGTCCGTTTCTTTCGAGCAGTGCGCGGGCTTGCGCGTCCTCCATCCCCCGGACCGCAGCTAGCTGTTTCGCGAGGCTGCGGTGTGCGTCCCGGAGTTCTTTCACGGGAACCGTTGTGCCTTGCTCTCGTGCTTCGGCCAGCCATCTCAGCTGGTCGGCAACGGTTCGTTCGAGTCGGGCTTTCGCCTCTCTCAGCTGTCTTCCGCGCGCCCGCTGTTCGCGTTGCCGCTGTCTGTCGGCGCGTTCTTGCTGCTGCTTCTCGGAACGGACCAGGGAGACGCGAGGTTGCTTGCGCTGCTTGACCAGGGATACGGCAGGTTGTTCGCGTTGTCGCGTCTGTTGGCGTGCCTGCTCGCGGACGCCGGTGATTTCGAGTTGCTGGCCGGGTTCGCGTTGTATTCCAAGTGCCCAGATCTGGCGGGCATCGTCTCGTGAGATGATCTGGTGCGTGAACCTATCCGGGAAGTCTCGGTTCAGGCCATCGATGAGTTTCTGGGCCGCTTTCGATACGTATTCACCCTCGACGGATCGAAGCACGTGCCCTTGAATCACGCCTTTTTCAATTAGGGATCGGACGACTTTTAGTTGTTTATCATCTTTTGGTCCATCGATTCGGCCGGATTTTTCCTCGATAGAGTAGACACGCCCCTGAGAGTCGGTCCTAACTTTGTCGAACTGAATACTTCTGCCCTGATCTTTAAATAGTCCAGTATGTCGCAGGTACCCCTTCTCGTGGTCGCCGAAGTATTCGTTCGCACCCCTTTCGAATATCCGTCCGCGAGTGTTGTTGTCATCGAATGGAGCGCGGTCTTTGTCATACCCGTCAGGCATAGCTCTACCCTCCCCCCGAAGTATGGAATTATGCGGTAATGGAATTTAACGACGAGTCGTCAGTTCGAGAACTCGGTTTCCTCGCGACGTTTCTCTTCATGGTCTGCCGCGTAATCACGCAGCGCAGCCGCCAAGTAAGAGAACATTCCGATATACCCGTCGGGATCGTAAGTGATAATATCTTCCATCAATGACCACATGGTCATTTCGTCGCCATCGTAGGTGTCGCATCGCACCGCCGGGTTCACGTCATCGTAGAACGAATTCTCGCGGCCGAGCCATTCGTAATCGAACCATTCCGCGCCCACAAATCGAACGAAGCACTCTCCAACGAAGCAAATAAACGCATCCGCCATATCCTCGTTCTCGGAAGCCATTGCTGTATCCATATCTGGAAACAGCTTCGCGATGACAGGGTCAAGTCGTTTCACATCCGGTGAGCCTTCCGGCCACGGCTTGGACGGAATGCCTTGCAATCCCGCATAGTCCAAGAATTTCCGCACCTGTGCCGCTCGCCGATCGGGGTCGACCCATTTACCCCATGCGGTTTGCTCGACCTCAACACCGAGGTCCATGCTCAACTGGTCGTCGGTCCCCACGTTTCCTCCTCGCTG
This sequence comes from Nocardia sp. NPDC050710, assembly GCF_040654375.1. Taxonomy (NCBI): domain Bacteria; kingdom Bacillati; phylum Actinomycetota; class Actinomycetes; order Mycobacteriales; family Nocardiaceae; genus Nocardia; species Nocardia sp. NPDC050710. The sequence continues at coordinate 48,040 of NZ_JBFAHV010000010.1, forward strand.
ATGCGCACTCGGTTGCCGCCCATGGTCGCAGACCCGGGATGACATGGACGGGCGAGCGCACGGTCTGATCGTTGATTTGTCGCAGTTCGAGGGGACAGAAGCCCCCGGGCCGGGGGTGTTCCGTATGCACATCGGACACACCGATTCGGGTTGGCCCAGGGGCTTCTGCTTGCCCGCGCGGCCATCCCACCTGCAAAGGGCATCGGTCACGGTGGGACGCGGGCAAGTTCATTGGTCAGCCTTCCGGCAAATACAGTCGCTCACAGGGGAGACGCGGCCACTGCCCAGTTTCCTCGGTCACCGATACCGCATCCATGTAATGCTGGGTCCGGTGCTCGTGGACGAATTCCATTGCCGCCGTGAGGCATGCGGTGAAGTCGAAACGAGCGCCGTGCAAGAACACCGACAGATGCACGTCTCGTTCGTCCGGTCGCGGAGATATCGTGCCGCTCATAGCCTGGCTCTCCGAGCGACTAGGCACGTGTCGATCGCTGCAATGACATCCATGCCAGAGGGACGAAAAGAGCTGTGCGGCGCTGTGATCCAGCTCCGATATGCCAGTCTCTGATCAGTAGGCGAAGGCAACACGATCTCTCCGGAGCGAAGGACGGTCGCGTGTTTGCGCCAAATCGCGGTGGGGGTGGCGAGGTAAAACGCTGGGATATCCGATCTGACTAGGAACGTCCACGTGTGGCTACGCGGGTGCGAAATGATCGGGCCGCCACCACGTTGCCACCGGTCAAGCTCGCTCTTCACTGTCTGCCCGAGGTCCGAGGCCATCATTACGCCCCATACGTGTGTGGCGCGGAACGTGATTCGACCTGTGTGGTCTGCGACAGCAGGCAAATTGCACACTCGGCGGTAGTACTCGCAGCGCGAGCGTGGGGTATCGGTCATCGTGTCCCTTCCCACACGGTGATGGTCGCCGGGGCCGGAGGAGTCGAGATCACCGCGGCCCCGGGACGTTTAGGGTGCGCCCGGGTTGCCTCTGAGAAAACCGGCCCCGTTGAGGTAGGGGGTTGTTTGTCTCAGCCGGGCGCATGTCCCAGAGCATCACGGCGAGGTTGGTCTGTGCAGGGCTACGCTGTTTCCAAAGGGCGCGACTCCGAAGTGAAAACACGCAGGCGGGTGTGTGGTGGAAGCGGCAGCAACAGGATTGTTGGGGATGGAACCTCAACGGACTGGCCGAGTTCTGAGACAGCTTCGCGACGATCGGGGGCTCAGTCTCCGTGAGCTTGCGGGAATGACTTTCTGTGCTTGGTCGCATCTCGCCAACATCGAGGCAGGCCGACGCTGGCCCAAGGATCGAGGGTGGGCCGAGCGTGTAGACCGAGCGCTCGGCGGCGATGGTGCGTTGATCACGGCATGGGATGCGGACCAACGAGACCAGGCGCGACGGCAGGACACTATGCGGATGCTCGAACGGGCGCGCCGTGAATCCGAAGCGCTGCTTGCCGCCCCGGATGCGGCTCCACTGGATGAGATACAAGACGGCGTAATCGAAGTGGCGCGCAACGCTCGCTTCGAATCCTACGACGAGACTCTCTCCCGAGCCTTGGAGATCAGAGCCGAGCTGATGCGCCGAATCCGTGCTGGTGCCCATCGGCCGGAAGAAGTCCGCGAACTGTACGTAGCCCTGGGACGAGTATGTGGGGTTCTGTCGTACCTGACGCTCGATCTGGGGCAGGCAGACACGGCGCGTGTTCACGCGCAAGCTTCGTTCCAGCTAGGCGACCGTGCTGAGCATGACCAACTACGGGCTTGGGCGCGCGGGACTCAGGCTCTTGCTTTCAGGTTCACGAAGGATTTTGCGAAGGCACGCGACGCCGCGACAGATGGCCTGCAATATGTCACAGCGTCGACTGGGACCGCCGAGGCGCGGCTTCTGTGCGGGCTCGCCGCGTCCGTCGCCAACCTCGGAGATTCGACGCGAGCATTGGAGCTACTAGACGACGCCGAACGGGCGCGTGACGCGGCGGGGCCGGATGAGATTCCGGGCCTGTTCACCTTCACCCCGGCAAAGCAGATCTACTACCGAGGGTTCTCGCTCATGTGGGCCGACGACAACAAGATGCTTCGCAGGTCGGTCAAGGCGTCGGAGGAAGCCATCTCAGCGTGGCAGGTGCAGCGGTCCCCGGGTGACGAGATGCTGAGTCAGATCTACCTGGCGTCAGCGAACGCGCGTCTGGGGGATCTGGACGCATCGCTGGCTGCTGTGACACCCGTTTTGGAAAGCCCGATCTCGGCACACTTCTCTTGGGTCCGTAAACGGCTCAACCAGTTGGAGGAACTGCTAGGTGACAACTTCCCTGATTCGCCGGTTGCGAGCGAGATGCGGGAGACGTTGACGATGTACATACACACCAAGTAGGTAGAAACGGCCCAACGCTGGCTTCACTCCTAGCGAGTGGCACGCCTTCCCGGCTGGCATAGTCAACGCCGAGTTCAACCGTCGCTAGGCCAGTACCGACCAGAGTCCTGCATATCCGGCCTGGATGTGTGGAGCTTCCTACCGTCTGTGGCACTCAAGTCCCTGACCTGCGAGTTTATTTAGGTCATTTATTAGCATTTGCCTCGCCGAAGGCGCGGGCACGCGCGTCGGAGAGCAGCTTCGAGTTGTCGTCCAAGGCGAAAGAGACATTGTGCAGGCGGGTCGCGTTGCCGCCTGCCCGCACCGCGCTGTCCAGGCGGCCACGACGGCGACAACGCGGGTGATTCGTCGCATAACCCGGCAACATACGCACCCCGCGAGCAGGTCCGCGGGCGAACACGCCGGACGTCGGGCGGCTAAACCACCGCCTCGACCGCGGTCTTGATCTTGCCGAGGGTCTCGTTCATGCCCGCGACCAGATTCGTCTCGAAGGCCTGCTCGCCACCGAGGAAGGCATCGACGGCCTTACGCACCGGCCAGGAGACGCCGTTGACGACATCGCGGCGCTCGATCAGGCGGGTCCCGGTCGCGGTCGGCTCCAGCGTGTAGCTCCAGACCGTGAAGTTCTCGTTCATCCGGAAGGCGAAGGCCTGGTTCGGCTCGTACCGCACAATGCGCGAGGTGGTCGGGTAGTACTTCTTGCCGTCCCGGTTCCAGTTGACGGTCCAGGTGCCCGCCTTCGGCTTTCCGAGTGGAACCATGCGGACGGTGTGCGGGCTGAATTCGGGCATCCGCTTGAAGTCGGAGACCACCTGCCATACCCGCTCCGGGGGTGCGGCGATGTCGATGGTGGCTTCGAGAGTGTTGGGCAACGCTGCCTCCGGACGGTGCGCGCGCCCGGCATCCGAGCGCATCTGAACGACGGGTAACAGTAATCCTAGCCGGAGCTGGGTGGAAGGCGCCCAGGTCACATTTTGGCCTTTTGGTGACCCGCCGCTGTAATGCCGAGCGCACAATGGCGGATAGAAGAAGCATCAGACACTGCCACCTACATTTCCGTCCAGCGTGAGGTGATCGGCCGTGAAACTGCGCTCCCTCCTGCATCGTCGGCATGCGGACCGGCTTCCGCTGCTACCCTCCCCCGATCCCGATGAGTTCGGATCGGGCGGTGGCGCCTCGCCCCGCCGGGTGAGAACTCAGGTCCAGGAGGAACGCCTCGAGCGACTGCTCACACCCAGCGAGCTCGAAATGGTCGAACAGCACCGGCTATAGCCACCACGGGGGCGGGGGGACGGGGTGGGAATCCAACGCCGACAGCATCAGTCGTGGCGAGGCGACATACTCGTTAGGTGACTGCACCCGCTGCTACGAAGCCGGCCATCCTCAGCGTCGACGACGATCCCGGCGTCTCCCGTGCCGTCGTGCGTGACCTGCGCCGCCGCTACGGGGCCGACTACCGGATTCTGCGTGCGGAATCGGGCGCCGACGCGCTCGACGCACTGCGTGAGATGAAACTGCGCGGCCAGCCCGTCGCCGTGCTGATCGCCGACTACCGGATGCCGGGCATGGACGGCATCGAATTCCTGGAGCAGGCGATGGACCTGCACCCGTACGCGCGCCGCGTGCTGCTGACCGCCTACGCCGACACCAGCGCCGCGATCGACGCGATCAACGTGGTCGACCTGGACCATTACCTCCTCAAACCGTGGGATCCGCCGGAAGAGAAGCTGTACCCGGTGCTGGACGTCCTGCTGGAGGCTTGGCGCTCCAGCGAGCACCGGCCGGTGACCGAGACCAAGGTGGTCGGCAACCGCTGGTCGCCGCGCTCCTCACAGGTGCGGGAGTTCCTGGCCCGCAATCAGCTGCCCTACCGCTGGTATCTGGCCGACGAGCCGGAGGGCTCGCGACTGCTGGAGGCGGCGGGCACCGACGCCGAACGATGTCCGGTGGTGATCACCTCGGCCGGGCAGGCGCTGATCCAGCCCTCGGACAGTGAGCTGGCCGAAAGCGTCGGCCTCAACGTCAATCCGACCGGCGACTTCTACGACCTGATCGTGGTCGGCGGCGGACCGGCCGGCTTGGGCGCGGCCGTCTACGGCGCGTCCGAAGGGCTGCGCACGGTGCTCGTCGAACGCACCGCCACCGGCGGACAGGCCGGGCAGAGCTCGCGCATCGAGAACTACCTCGGCTTCCCGGACGGGCTGTCCGGCGCCCAGCTGGCCGATCGGGCCCGGCGCCAGGCCGCCAAATTCGGTGCGGAGGTGATCACCACCCGCGAGGTGGTCGGTCTCGAGGTCAACGGATCCGCGCGCACCGTGAACTTCGCCGACGGCGGCCGGCTCTGCGGCCATACCGTCATCATCGCGACCGGCGTCGACTACCGGCGCCATCCCGCGCCCGGGGTGGACGATTTCACCGGGCGCGGCGTCTACTACGGCTCCGCGATGACCGAGGCCTCCGAATGCGCCGACCACGATGTCTACATCGTCGGAGGAGCGAATTCGGCGGGACAGGCGGCGGTGTTCCTCTCCCGCAAGGCGCGCACCGTGCACCTGGTGGTCCGCGCGGATTCGCTGGACAAATCCATGTCGCACTACCTGATCCAGCAGATCGCGCAGATCCCGAATATCAAGGTGCACACCGAAACCGAGGTGATCGCGGCCGACGGCGACGACCACCTCGAGCGGATCGTGCTGCGCAACAACGCATCCGGCACCGAGGAGAAGGCCGAGGCCGAGCGGCTTTTCCTGTTCATCGGCGCCGCACCGCAAACCGACTGGCTCGACGGGGTGGTCACGCGCGACGAGGCGGGCTATGTCCTGGCCGGGCCGGACCTCCTCGTCGACGGCGCCCGCCCGGCGGGTTGGGAGTTGCCAAGGCCGCCACACCATCTGGAGACCAACGTGCCCGGTGTCTTCGTCGCCGGTGATGTGCACGCCGACTCCGCCAAGCGGGTGGCCTCCGCGGTCGGCGAAGGCGCCATGGCCGTCATGCTCGTGCACAGGTATCTGGCGTAATCGGGAGGAGAGGACGCAATGAGCAACGAAACCGCCGCGCGCACCGGCCATCTGGTCTGCGATCCCGCGGAGCTGCGGACCCTGTTCCTCTTCGAGAAGCTGACCGACGAACAGCTGAGCTGGCTGTGCGCGGACGGCCGCATCGAATATATCGAAACGGGACAGGTCTTCCGTGAGGGCGATCCGGCCACCTGCTTCTACGTGTTGATGGACGGCGAGGTGCGCATCACCAAACTGTCCGGCGGCACCGAAATCGAGTTGAACCGCACCGAATACAAGGGCGTCTACTCCGGCGCGTGGACCGCCTATCTCGGTGACAAGGTCGACCAGAACTACACCGGATCCATGTACGTGACCCGCAAGTCGCGGTTCTTCGTCCTGGACGCGGGCACCTTCTCGCGCATGATGCACGAGTGGTTCCCGATGGCGGTGCACCTGCTGGAGGGCGCCTTCTTCGGCAACCGCAATACCAACGAGCGGCTGGCGGAGCGGGAACGGCTGCTCGCACTCGGCTCATTGTCGGCGGGTCTGACCCACGAGCTGAACAATCCGGCCGCCGCGGCGGTGCGCGCCACCTCGGGCCTGCGCGAGCGGGTCGCGGGTATGCGGCACAAGCTGGCCATGATGGCCGAGGGCAAATTCCAGCCGGAGGTGCTGGTGACGCTGGTGCGGCTACAGGAGGAGGCCGCGGCGCAGGTCGCCAAGGCGCCGGAACTGACGCCGATGGAGGCAGCGGACCGCGAGGACCTGCTCGGTGCATGGCTGGAGGAGCACGAGATCTCCGACGGCTGGAATCTGGCTCCGAATTTCGTGCAGGCAGGCTTCGACGTGGACTGGCTGGAGCGGGTCCGCGGCACGCTGGAGGCCTGCCCGAACAAGGTCTTCGAGGGTGCGATCCGCTGGCTCAACTACACCATCGAAACCGAGCTGCTGATGAACGAGATCGCCGACTCCACCACGCGGATCTCGACGCTCGTCAACGCCGCCAAGCAGTATTCGCAGATGGACCGGGCGCCGTTCCAGGTGGTGGATCTGCACGAACTGCTCGACAGCACGCTGGTGATGATGAGCCGCAAGCTCGGCGATGGTGTGCATGTGGTCAAGGAATTCGACCGCGCGCTGCCGCCGGTGCCCTGCTACGCCGCCGAACTCAACCAGGTGTGGACCAACCTGATCGATAACGCCTGCTACGCCATGGACCGCCGCGGCACCCTCACCGTGCGGACCTATCAGGAGAACGATTGCGCGGTGGTCGAGATCGGCGATACCGGCCCCGGCATCCCCGAGGACGTGCGCCGTCGGATCTTCGAACCGTTCTTCACCACCAAACCGGTCGGCGAGGGAACCGGCCTCGGCCTCGACATCTCCTTCCGCATAGTGGTGAACAAGCACGACGGCGACATCCGGGTCGAATCCGAGCCGGGCAATACCAGATTCATCGTTCGGCTCCCCCTACACCGCCCCGATCCCAGCAAAGAAGCAGTCGAAGCCCCACTGTGATCGCCGAACAGTGCCGCGCACAAAGCGAGTCACACACGCGACACGCCCATGAGCGCGGCAAACTACAACCATGACTGACGCAATCGACGGTATTGATCCCGCGGTTCCGCCGAGTGGACCGGGCTGTGTGGAATGCGACGCGAATCGGGGTTGGTGGGTGCATCTGCGCCGGTGCGCGCAGTGCGGGCATATCGGCTGCTGCGACACTTCGCCCGCGCAGCATGCGTCCAAGCACGCCGCGGAGACCGGTCATCCGTTCATTCAGAGCTATGAGCCCGGCGAGGAGTGGTTCTGGGACTTCCGTTCCGAGGAGATGTACGGCGGCGGCCCGGAGCTGACGCCTCCGCACAGCCACCCCGCTGATCAGGGTGTGCCGGGCCCGCGTGACCGGGTGCCAGCGGATTGGCAGCAACACATTCACTGAGTTCGTCGACCGGAGAAGCTCCCTTACCGACCACCCGACGCCACACCCGGTACGCTGCACCGAACGCGCCGGAGGCTCCGGCGCCGGAGTCACCCGGGAAAGCACGAAATGAAGCGAATTTCCGTCATTGTCCTGGCCGCCGGTGCGGTGGCCTTGGCGCTGACCGGCTGCGGCGGGTCGGATGAATCCTCCGATGCCAGCGGCCTGCGCAAGGGCAATACCGGCACCAGCGCGACCAGTACCGCGCGTCCGTCGGCGACGGCTGCCGCGCCCACGAGCGCGGGCCGGGCGTCGACCACCACGAAGGCCGACAGCGCGTCCAACGGAACGGCCTCCAGCACCACCTGCGGTGAGTTCAAGGGGCTCGACGCGGTGGACGAGAAGGCGCTGATCGAGCAGATCCTGGCGGAGAATCCGGACAGCCCGTTCGCGGGTAGCCCGAATGTCGCGCTCGGCACCGCCAAGCTGGTCTGCCTGTCCTCCAGCAATGCCGACAAGCCGGTCGCGCAGGCGGCCGGGATCGTCGTCAAGAAGTAACTCGCGCCCGCCCGGGCTCGCGTCCGGGCGGTAGGGCGCGGTGGCGCGCTCGGCTGCGTGAGTGGGGCCGGGTGGCACGGTCCGGAATTCGTTATCGCCGACCCGCACGAGTCGCGGTGTGATCAGAGCCACTTTCATTGCGCCGTCATGAAACGTTCGATAAGAATGAACGCGTTCGATTCGATTATGTTGACAATCGATTCGCCCGGGGGGGAAATTCACCATTAGGTTGGTCGGGGGAAGTTTCACCGTGGGGAATCGGGGGTCGGGAGGGAAGTCCAATCATGATTCGTCAATCCGTCATTCGGGCGGGGCGCAAGCTGGCGATCGGCGCGTTGCCGTTGGCCGTCGCGGTATCGCTCGTCGGCGCTGGAACCGCTGGTGCGAACGCCGAAGAGGTTGCAGCACAGCAGGTTTCGGCCGTTCAGACCACCGCCACTCCGGCGCAGTACGGCATCGAGGTGGCACCTGTCGCCGCTGCCGAGGCAGCACCCATCGCCGCCGAATTCACTCCGGTTTCCGCCGCGCCGATCGCGGACGCGTCCGCCGACGAAATTGCGACCAACCCGAATGCGCAATTCCCGGATCCGGTGATGAACGGTGCGGCGATCGGCGCCGGTATCGGCGCGCTCATGGGTTTGCCCGGCATTCTGGCCTTCGGCGTCGGGGCCCTGATCTCCGTTCCGGTCAGCGCTATCACCGGTGCCATCATCGGCGCCGTCGTGGGGACCATCGCACCCCAGGTCGTTCCGCAGGTTCTGCCCTGATATTCGGGCGCTGATCGCCGGATATCCGAATATCCGGACGCCAACGCAGCCGCACACCGCCGATGAACGACAGATTTCCGTCGTCGGCCGGTGTGCGGCTTTGTTATGCCGGTCTTCGGACGAATGTGCCGTAACGCGGCAGAATGGCACAGTGGCAGAACTGGCGCTCACCGCTCGACTGAATCCATCCGCCGCCGACGCCCGGCGCGGGGTGGTGCGACTGCATCCGGAGGTGTTGACCGCGCTCGGGCTGCGCGAATGGGACGGGATCGCGCTGATCGGCTCGCGACGAACCGCCGCGGTGGTCGGGGTGGCCCCGACGGGCACCCCCGCCGGGATCGCGCTGCTCGACGATGTCACGCTGTCGAATGCGGGCTTGCGTGCGGACACCACCGTGGTGGTGTCACCCGCGACCGTGTACGGCGCCAAGCAGATCTCGGTGAGCGGTTCGGTGCACGCCGCCCGCAGTATTCCGGCGGCGACACTGCGGCAGGCGCTGCTCGGCAAGGTCGTCACGGTCGGGGACGCGGTCTCGCTGCTGCCACGCGACCTGGGCCCGGATATCCCGTCTTCGGCGGCCAGCCAGGCGCTTTCGCGGACCTTCGGGATCGCCTGGACCACCGAGCTGCTCACCGTCACCGCCACCGACCCGGTGCGCGGCCCGGTGAGCGTACAGCCGAATACCGCGGTGGCGTGGGGCGCGGGGGTGGTGGCGGCCCGCGATGCCGCCGACCGTGCGGCGGGAGAACCGTCCCGCGCCGCGGCCGACGCACTCGAAACAATCGCCGCCACAGATGGATTCGGCACACGCAGCGCTACCGGCGAAGCTGTCGTGGTCGCGGCCGAGGATCTGGTCGGAGCGCACGGGCAGGCCGCCAAACTCGCCGAATGGCTCAGCCTCGCGCTCGACGAACCCGAGTTGCTGAAAACTCTCGGCGCCACACCGCATCTCGGCGTCCTGATCACCGGACCCGCGGGCGTCGGCAAGGCCACCCTGGCGCGTTCGGTGGCCGCACCGCGGCGCGTCGTCGAACTGGACGGGCCAACCGTCGGCGCCGCGGAGAGCGGAGCCCGGCTGCGCGAGGTGGCCGCCGCGGTAGCCGACGTCGGTTCCGGGCAGGGCGGCATCCTGCTCATCACCGATATCGACGCGCTGCTGCCCGCACAGGCCGAGCCGGTCGCGACGCTCATCCTCGACCAACTGCGGGCGGCGGTGGCCGAGCTGTCCATCGCCTTCCTGGCGACCAGCTCGCATCCGGCGGCCCTGGATCCCCGGTTGCGCGCGCCGGACCTGTGCGATCGCGAACTGGCGCTCACACTGCCGACCGCGGCGGTGCGTAAGGCGCTGCTCGAACAGCTGCTGCGCAAGGTACCGACCGATGAGCTGAAACTCGACGAGATCGCCGCCCACACACCCGGATTCGTGGTCTCGGACTTGGCCGCACTGTGCCGGGAGGCGGCATTGCGGGCCGCCTCGCGGTCCAGCAAACAGCAGTCGGAGCCGCGGCTGACCCAGGACGACCTGCTCGGGGCAGCGCGGACGGTCCGGCCGCTCTCGCGGTCCGGTATGGAAGAACTCGCCATCGGCAGCCTCGGACTCGACGACGTCGGCGATATGGTCGAGACCAAGCAGGCGCTCACCGAATCGGTGCTCTGGCCGCTGCGGCATCCGGATTCCTTCGCCCGGCTCGGCATCGATCCGCCGCGCGGCGTACTGCTCTACGGTCCGCCCGGATGCGGCAAGACCTTCCTGGTGCGGGCGCTGGCCGGAACCGGACAGCTGAGTGTGCACGCGGTGAAGGGCGCCGAGCTGATGGACAAATGGGTCGGCGCCTCGGAACGGGCGGTGCGCGAATTGTTCCAGCGCGCACGCGATTCCGCGCCCTCGCTGATCTTCCTGGACGAGGTGGACGCGCTGGCGCCGCGGCGCGGGCAGAGCAGCGATTCCGGCGTAGGCGATCGGGTGGTCGCGGCGCTGCTCACCGAACTGGACGGGGTGGAGCCGCTGCGCGATGTGGTGGTGCTCGGCGCGACCAACCGGCCGGAGCTGATCGATCCGGCCCTGCTGCGCCCGGGTCGGCTGGAGCGGCTGGTCTTCGTGCCACCGCCGGACGCGGACGCACGGCGGGAGATTCTGCGCACCGCGGGGCGTTCGGTGCCGCTGGCCGCCGATGTCGACCTGGCCGCGCTCGCCGCGGAACTGGACGGCTACTCGGCCGCGGACTGCGCGGCCTTACTGCGCGAGGCTGCGCTCTCGGCAATGCGGCGGGATGTGGAAGCAGCCGATGTGACCGCGGCGGATGTCGCGGCGGCCAGGAAGGTCGTGCGCCCTTCCCTGGATCCGGCCCAGGTCGAGTCATTGCGGCAGTACGCCGAGAACCGCGGCTAAACTCGCGCCCGCCGCACGTTTTCCGCCGCGCGACATGGGCGGGCTATCTGTCGGCAATCACAGATTCGGATGCCGGGCCCGGGTAAGTTCGGCTGCGTGCGACGGATCGGCGATACCTTCGACGCGGTCACGGCATTCTTTGGAGCCGCGCTCGCGGGTATCGCATTGTTTCTGCCGATCACCTTCGCCTGGACCAGTGAGACCACCCCGTACCGGATCGCCAGCCTCTACAACAGCGTGCCGCGTGGCGCCGCGATCGGCGTGGTCGTCGCGGCCGCCAGCGCGGTGCTGGTCACCACCTCCGCCCGGCCACTGATCGCCTGGCTCGTCGCCCTCGGCGGCGCGGTCGGAATGTCGGTGAATCACTTTGCCATACGCAATGTTTCCTCGCCCGACATGCTCACCACACAGAATTACATCGACGCGATCTGCGGCGGACTACTGCTCGGCGCGCTGGGCGCGGCCGTGCTGCGCAGGCCACTGCCCGCCTTCGGATTCGCGCTGGGTGGCGTCGGATTCTTCGTCTTCGGCGACTTCGCCGATGTGCTGCACATCAAGGAACGGGATCCATGGGCCGTGCTGGAGACGCCACCGGGCTGGCTCATCGGCATCGCATTGGCGCTGGTCTTCCTCAGCGCCTGTCGCAATCGCTCGCTAGGCGTCGAGTCGCGCGACCCCGAAAGGACGATCGATCTGCCGATCACACCGATCCTGGCCGCGACGCTGCTCGCGCTGGTCGTCCTCGCGGGCAGCGAGTGGCTGGCTCGCCAATACGACCGCGCGAGCGAGTCCGGCAGTCACACGATCGAAATCGCAGTCGTGGTCGGTGCGACGGTGATCGCGGCCATGGTGGCGGCCATGCTGCTGCCCGGACGCGATGGCGCGGGCCTGTTCCTCGCGGTGAGCCTGGTACCCACCGCCGATGCGCTCGGCTCCGCACCACGGCCGGGCTGGAGTCTGCTGGCGGTGCTGGTACTGACCGGAATCGGGGTCCAGGTGGGGAGCAGGCTGCCCGCCACCTCACTCGGGATCATCCTGATCGCGGGGCTGTCGATATTCGCGATCGTCACCGCGCCGCACGATAACGGCGTGCTGTACTCGATCAGCAGCGGCGGGCTGGCATTCACGGCGGGCTACTGCTGCGGCGCGGTCCGGCCCCGGTATGCCCCCAGCGGCGCGCTCGCCATCGCGGCACTCTATCTGCCCTCGGCCGTCAGCGCCCTGCCGAACCAGGACGGCGACTTGCCGATGCGGGAGGGAACGACCGACCCCGGCACCCCCGGACGCACCGCGCTTCTGGTGACGGTCGGCTGTGCGATCGGACTCGCTGCGCTGCATCGGTTCCGGCCGCGCAGTCGGCCCAAGCCCACCGAACCCACCGAACCGGCCGCGGCGGCCCAGTAGCGGACATATAGCCGAAGCGTCGCGGGATGGTCGACGCCATAGTCGCTCATTTTCGCGAAACATCCAGGGTCCACGTAGGATTTTCCTGCACCACCCCGCCGCTACTACCCGACGGAGTGCAGTTTGCTCGCAATCCTGCTCGCCCATGCGTTCGCCGCACTGGCGGCACCGCTGTGCGTGCGGGCCTTGGGGCGCAACGCGTTCTACGTGCTCGCGCTCGTCCCCCTCGGCTGCCTCGGCTGGGTCGTCGCGAATTGGAATAGTACGCAGCAGGTTCAGATCATCTGGGCGCCCGCCGTCGATATGAACATCGATCTGCGGTTCGATTCGCTCGCGGCCGTGCTGGCCGCCCTCGTGCTCGGCGTCGGCGCCCTGATCCTCGGCTATTGCGGCCGCTACTTCGAGGACGACGAACCCCGGCTCGGGGTCTTCGCGGCCGAACTGGTCGGATTCGCCGGAGCCATGTTCGGGCTGGTGACCAGCGACAATATGGTGCTGCTCTACATCTTCTGGGAAGCCACCACGGTGCTGTCGTTCCTGCTGGTCGGGCATGACGCCGAGCGAGCGACGAGCCGACGGGCGGCCATCCAGGCGCTGCTGGTCACCGCGGCGGGCGGGCTATCGATGCTGGTCGGGATCATCATCCTGGGTCAGCGCAGCGGCAGCTATCTGCTGTCGGACCTACTGGCACGGGAACAGCCGCCCGTCGGCATCGCGGTCGATGTGGCGCTGGTGCTGATACTTGTCGGGGCGCTGAGCAAGTCCGCGATCGTTCCACTGCACTTCTGGCTACCCGGTGCGATGGCCGCGCCCACCCCGGTCAGCGCGTATCTGCACGCCGCGGCCATGGTGAAGGCGGGCGTGTACCTGGTGGCGCGGCTGGCGCCGGTCTTCGCGAACAGCCCGCCCTGGCATCCGCTGGTGCTCACACTGGGCCTGGCATCGATGCTGCTCGCCGGGTTGCGGGCGCTACAGGTGACCGATCTGAAGCTGGTGCTTGCCTTCGGGACCGTCAGTCAGCTGGGTTTCCTGATCCTGCTGGTCGGCCTCGGCACGCCCGACGCGGCGCTGGCCGGAGTGGCGTTGATCGTGGCGCACGCTCTGTTCAAGGCGTGCCTGTTCATGGTGGTCGGAATCGTCGACCACGGGGCGGGCACCCGCGATCTGCGTCTGCTGTCGGGGCTCGGCCGCCGGGCGCCGGTGCTGTGCGGGACCGCGGTGCTGGCGGCGCTCAGTATGGCGGGGATACCCCCGTTTCTCGGTTTCGTCGGCAAGGAGAGCGCATTGGGCGCGATCCTGGACGCGGACGATCCGGCCGGGCCGGCTCGGGCCGTCCTCCTCGGCGGTGTGGTGCTCGGTTCCGCGCTGACGGTTGGCTACAGCGCGCGTTTCATCTGGGGTGCGTTCGGCGACAAGGCCGTTCGTACGCCGGAGACTCCCGCCCTGGGCCCGGCGGACACTGCGCGAGAAGGGGTCTGGCACGGGCCGGGGGCGCTATTACTGGCCGCGCCGGCGCTCTTGGCGGTGGCCGGGGCGGTCGCCGGGCTCGGTGCGCCGTGGCTGGACAACCTACTGCGCCCCTACGCGGAAACCCTTCCAGGTTCGCTGGATTCGCATCTCGCGCTGTGGCACGGATTCACCGGGCCACTGGCGCTGACGGCGGTGATCATCGCGGCGGGCGCCGTATTGTTCCTGCTGCGCGAGCGGTTCGGCGAATCCAGGCACCCCCGGCTCGGCAATGCCGACCGCGCCTATGACGCGACACTGCGCGCGATGGACCGGCTGTCACTGCGGATGACCGGATCGGTGCAGCGCGGTTCACTGCCGCTGAGTCAGGCGACCATCCTCGTCACCCTGATCGTTCTGCCGACCGTCGCCCTGGCGCTCGGCACCCGCACCGGGGTGCGACTACGCCTGTGGGATTCCCCGCTCCAGCTGGCCATCGGCGCGATCATGGCGGCAATGGCGCTGAGCGCCACGGTATTACGCAACCGACTCGCCAGCGTGCTCGTCGTCGGCGTCACCGGCTACGGATGCGGCGTGATCTTCGCGATGCACGGCGCACCGGATCTGGCGCTCACCCAATTCCTGGTCGAGACGCTCACCCTCGTGATCTTCGTGCTGGTGTTGCGCGCCTTCCCGGCCGAGATCGAGGAGGCGCGCACCGCCGCCTTCAAGGTGCGCCGGGCACTGCTGGCCGCCGGCGTCGGCGCCACCGTCGCGTTGCTGGCCGCCTTCGCCACCGCGGCCCGATCCAGCGAACCCATCTGGCATCGGATCCCCGAGGCGGCGTACCGGTTCGGCGGCGGCAAGAACGCGGTCAATGTGCTGCTGGTGGATATCCGCGCCTGGGACACCCTCGGCGAGGTCTCGGTGCTCATCGTCGCCGCGACCGGCGTCGCGTCACTGGTGTTCCGTACCCGCCGCTTCGGCAGCGCGCCGCGTGCGGCGGATTCCCCGCGGTACGACCCGGATGCGGTGAGCTGGCTGCCCGCGGCCCGGCTGATGGCGCGCGAGGAGCGCTCGATGGTCCTCCAGATCACCACGCGGCTGGTCTTTCCGACCATCATGGTGCTGTCGGTCTACTTCTTCTTCGCCGGTCACAACGCCCCCGGCGGCGGCTTCGCGGGCGGGCTCACCGCGGGCTTGGCGCTGACGCTGCGCTATCTGGCCGGTGGGCGTTACGAGTTGGGCGAGGCGCTGCCGGTCGATGCCGGACAAGTGCTCGGCGCCGGACTGACGCTGGCCGCGGGCACCGCCGCGACCTCGCTGCTGCTCGGGGCGCCGCCGCTGTCCTCGGCCGTCATCGAGGTGACGCTGCCGTTGGTCGGGCACATCAAGCTGGTCACCGTCCTGCTCTTCGATCTCGGCATCTACCTGATCGTGGTCGGACTGGCACTCGACGTGCTGCGCAGCCTGGGCGCACGCCTGGACAGCGAGCTGGCCGACACCACCGAAACCACCTCGGCACGAGGAGGTTCCCGGTCGTGACCTCGAATCTGACGCTACTGATCCTGATCGGTGTCCTGGTCGCCTGCGGGGTGTACCTGATCCTGGAACGTGCCGTCTCGAAGATGCTGCTCGGCATGATCCTGTTCGGCAACGCGGTGAACCTGTTGATCCTCACCGTCGGCGGATCCGACGGGCGACCGCCCATCCGGGGCGCTGCCGAGGGCGCGGACACCGAGATGGCCGATCCACTCGCCCAGGCCATGGTGCTCACCGCAATCGTCATCACCATGGGTCTGGCGGCCTTCGTACTCGCGCTCGCCTACCGGTCCTACATCCTCACCACCACCGAGGATGTGCAGAACGACCCCGCCGATGTCGAGGTGGCCACGCGGCGCGAGCGGGAGGATCCGGAAGCTTGAGCCTCGCACCCGATCTGCTGCCCGTCCTCGCACCGCTGCCGGTGCTGGTTCCACTGCTCGCGGCCGCCGCGACCCTGGTATTCGGCCGCAGGCCGCACATCCAGCGCACGGTCATGCTGCTCGCACTCGCCGCCGTGGTGGTGATCAGCGGACTGCTGCTCCACGTGGTCGATCGCGACGGCACCACCGCACTCCAGGTCGGCGGCTGGCAGACCCCGATCGGGATCACCCTGGTGGTGGACCGGCTCTCGGCGGCCATGCTGCTGGTCTCATCCATTGTGCTGCTCGCGGTTTCGCTCTACGGCGCGGGCCAGAACATCCGCGACGGCGACGCGCGGCAGCCGACCTCCATCTACCGTCCCACCTATCTCGTACTCACGGCCGGAGTTTCGGCGGCCTTCCTGGCCGGTGATCTGTTCAACCTGTTCGTCGGCTTCGAAATCCTGCTGGCCGCGTCGTTCGTACTGCTCACCGTCGGCGCGACCGCACAGCGGATCAGGGCGGGTGTGGCCTATGTGATGGTGTCGATGCTGTCGTCGCTCATCTTCCTCATCGGCATCGGCCTGGCCTACGCGACCACCGGCACACTGAATCTGGCCCAGCTGGCGGTGCGGATGGACGAAGCGCCAGAGGGGATTCGCACCTCCGTATACGCTGTGCTGCTGGTGGCGTTCGGCATCAAGGCCGCGGTGTTCCCGCTGTCGAACTGGCTGCCGGAT
Organism: Nocardia sp. NPDC050710; assembly: GCF_040654375.1. Lineage (NCBI taxonomy): Bacteria > Bacillati > Actinomycetota > Actinomycetes > Mycobacteriales > Nocardiaceae > Nocardia > Nocardia sp. NPDC050710. The sequence goes on from NZ_JBFAHV010000010.1 coordinate 64,539, forward strand.
TCCTACCCCACCGCCCCGGCCCCCGTGACCGCGGTCTTCGCCGGTCTGCTCACCAAAGTCGGTGTGTACGGGATCATCCGGACGCACTCGCTACTGTTCCCCGACGGCAGTTTCGATACGGTGTTGTTGGTCTGCGGGCTGCTCACCATGCTGATCGGCATTTTCGGCGCGATCGCCCAGAGTGATATCCGCAGGCTGCTGTCGTTCACCCTGGTGAGCCACATCGGGTACATGGTCTTCGGTGTCGGGCTCGGCAGCGCGGCCGGGCTGGCGGGCGCGATCTACTATGTGGCGCACCACATTCTGGTACAGACCACACTGTTCCTGGTGGTCGGCCTGATCGAGCGGCAGGCCGGATCCACGTCGCTGCGCCGCCTCGGCGGGCTGGCGAGCACGAGTCCTCTGCTGGCGGTGCTGTTCCTTGTTCCGGCACTGAATCTCGGTGGGATACCGCCGTTCTCGGGCTTCATCGGCAAGATGGCGCTACTCCAGGCCGGTGCGGCCGACGGCCGCGCACTGGCCTGGGTGCTGGTGGCGGGCGCGGTGCTCACCAGCCTGCTCACCCTGTATGTGGCGGCGCGGACATGGGCCAAGGCCTTCTGGCGGCCGCGCGCGGAGGCGCCGGAGGGCCATCTGGCGGCCGCGAGTCCGCCCACGCTGATCGAGGAATCCGAAGACGTGCTGTACGACGAGCGCCCCGATCCGGGCCGGATGCCGCCGCTGATGCTGTTCGCGACGGCGGCGCTGGCGGCGGCCGGACTGAGCCTGACCGTGCTGGCCGGACCGATTCTCGCCATCGCCGACCGCGCCGCGGCCGATCTGCACGACCCTGCCGTCTACATCGGCGCGGTGCTCGGCGACCCGGGAGCGTTCCGGTGAGCGCCCCGCATCGCCGCGCGCTGAACCGGGACAATGTGGTCCGGGTCGGCGTGCTGGTCTGGCTCACCCTGGTCTACACGGCGCTGTGGGGTGATCTGAGCGTCGGCAATCTGCTCGGCGGACTGGCCATCGGCGCGCTGATCATGGTGGCGCTGCCGCTGCCGCGGATACCGGTCACCGGCAGGCTCAATCCGCTGTCGCTGGTCGAATTGCTCGTGGTGAGTACGTATTACGCGCTCGAATCCAGTTTCCAGGTGGCGTGGTTCGCGGTTCGCCCCGCACTGCCGCCGGTCTCCGGTGTGCTCCGGGTGAATCTGAGCACCCGCTCCGATCTGGTGCTCGTGCTCTGCACCGACCTGCTGAATCTGATCCCGGGCACCATGGTGCTCGAGATCGATAGACCGCGCTGCGTCGTCTACGTCCATGTCCTCGACGTGGGCAGTGACGCCGCCGTCGACAAGTTCTATCGGACCACCCGCAGGCTGGAGCGACTGCTGATCGACGCCTTCGAGCGGCCCGTTCGAAAATCCTTCCGGAGGTGAACAGATGACCGTCGTCGCCGTCATCGCGGCCGTCCTGCTCACGGCCGCCGCGGTAATCACCAGCTATCGCATTCTGGCGGGTCCGAACACGCTGGACCGCGTCGTCGGCATCGATTCGCTGATGGCCATCGCCGCCTCGGGCCTCGCGGTCTGGGCGGCATACAGCGACGACACCACCGTCATCCCCGCGATCGTCGCGCTGGCCCTGGTCGGGTTCCTCGGATCGGCCGCCGTCTCACGTTTTCGCGTTCGGGACGACCGATGACGCCGTGGCAGTGGCTGTCCGCCTTCCTCATCGTGACCGGTGCGTTCCTCGCATTCACCGCCGCACTGGGCATCCTGCGCTTCCCCGACACCCTCACCCGCATGCACGCCGCCACCAAACCCCAGGTGGTCGGTCTGATCCTGATTCTCATGGGCACCGCGATCGACCTGCGCCGCGACGCCAATGCCTGGATGCTGGTGCTGGTCGGATTGTTCACCCTCCTGACCGCCCCGGTCATCGCCCACCTGATCGGCCGTACCGCCTACCGTGAACAACGCCACCGCGACGGTTTGCTCCGCGTCAACGAACTGGGCGACGAGATCGATTGAGGAAACCGCGTACCCGCTCGGATCCCCGCCGATACCCGTCACCTCGAACGACCCGGACGAGGCCGCCGGATTCAGGGGGTAGCGGGTTCGACTTCGATCGGCTCGGCGACGACCTCTCGCTGCCCCGCGAACCAGGTGGCGTGGAAGGCGGCCGCGATGCCCGCGAGCAGGGCGAGCACGACGGTGCCCGCGAGGGCGGGGTACTCGGCCATCGGAACGGCGAGGTAGCGGTAGGACAGCAGCAGCGCGGCCAGGACGGTGACGCCCGCGCCGACCAGGCGGATGCGGAACCAGCCCCAGCCGCGTTCCGGTTCGCGCAGCGCCGATTCGACGGTCAGGCAGAGCACCGCGCCCGCGACGAGATCGACGCCGTAGTGGTAGCCGAAGCCGAGGGTGGCGACCAGGGTGGCGACCAGCCAGAAAGCGCCTCCCCAGCGCAGCCAGGCGGGCGCGCGGATGCCGTCGGTATCGCGGCGGGTGTGGATGAAGACCGACAGCGCCCACGCGGTGTGCATGGACGGCATGCAGTTGCGCGGGGTGGCGGCATCGAAGGGCAGTGCCGTCGGATCGCGGTCGATGGGCGGGACCATGCCGGGCCAGTAGTTGCCGACTTGCAGGCCGTGACCATCCGGTCCGAATGCGAACATGGGGCCGACCACCGGGAAGAGCACGTAGACGACCGGGCCGATCAAGCCGAGCACCAGGAAGGTGCGCACCAGGAAGTGGGTGGGCCACTGTCCGGTCGACACCACCCGGCGCAGCTGCCACACCGCGACCACGATCGCCGCGACCGGCAGTTCGATATAGACCCAGTGCAGCACCGCGTAGACGACGGGACCGAGCGCGTCGAGCACCCGACCCAGCACCCACGACGGATCACCGAGCGCATGGTCGGCGAGCATCACGTATTCGTCGAGCACCTCCGGTCGCGTCACCACCGTGACGTGCAACCAGACATCGCCCACCTTGGTGGCGAGAATCAGCAGCGCCCCCAGCGCCGCGGCATGCAGCGCATTGCGCCGTTCCACACCGCTCCAGCGCAGCCAGGCGATCAGGGCGATCGCGGTGAGCACGATCACCGGACCATTGCCCACGGTCGGCGGATCTCCCGCCAGCAGCCGCAGTCCCGCGCACACCAGGTCGATCGCGATGGCCGCGCTCAGCGCAATGATCCGGCGCTGCTTGGAAATACCGACCAGGGCCAGCACCAGCCCGGCCCACGGCACCGACATGGATTTCGGGGTGCCCGCGTAGTCCTTCCACAGGCTCGCCAGCGGCCCCTCGAACCCCTGCTGGGCGGCGATCACCTGCAGCACGATCAACAGCACCGGCACCGCGGCGACAGCGGCCCCGAACCAGATCCGGGTTCGCGGTACGGCCGCTCGCCGCGCCGCTCTTCCTACGCCGGAACCCGGATCTTCGACAAGCACTCGACCATAGTAAACAAGCGATGAACGCCGTCCCCCTGGCGAATTGAACGACAGACGACCGGATCGGTCCGAAAACTATTGATCCAACTCTTTGACCAGCGCGTCCACCACGGCGACCAGATCGCCCTGGGATGCGGCGGCCACCTTGCGCTGCCGCTGGTACGACGCGCCACGCATCGGAATCTCGGCCACCGCGGCCAACTCGTCCGCGCAGCCCAGAAACTTGGCCGTCGGCTCCAACCGGTTCAATAGCTCCATCAGGTCGTCGGTGACCAAGCGCTCATTACTGGCGGCGTCCACGATGACGATCGCGTCCAGCCCGTACCGCGCGGCCCGCCACTTGTTCTCCTGCACATGCCATGGCGGCAGCGTCGGCATCTGCTCCCCGTTCTCGACCCTGCGGTCCAGATCGACGATCAGGCAGTGGATGAAAGCGGCTATCGAGGCCAACTCGGCCCGGGTCGAGGTGCCGTCGCAGATCCGCACCTCGATGGTGCCCCATTTGGGCGCGGGGCGGATATCCCAATGCATGCCGCCGAGTTGTTCGAACACCCCGGTCTTGAGCTGGTCGTACACGAAATGCTCGAACTGGGTCCAGTTTTCGAATTGGAACGGCAGTCCGGCGGTGGGCAACTGCTGGAACATCAGCGTGCGATTGCTGGCGTAGCCGGTATCGGAACCGGCCCACATCGGCGAGGACGCGGACAGCGCGAGCAGATGCGGATATGACAGCAGCAGCGAGTTCAGGATCGGAAAGACCTTGTCCCGGTGTGAGACTCCGACGTGCACGTGGACGCCCCAGATCATCATCTGGCGGCCCCACCACTGGGTGCGCTCGATCAGTTCGTCGTAATGCTCCGACCGGGTCAGCTGTTGGGCCGACCACTGGGCGAAGGGGTGGGTGCCCGCGCAGAACAGGTCGACACCGAGCGGGTTGGCGGCGCGGCGCACGGTGTCCATGGTGCCGTGCAGATCTTCCACCGCGGCGCCGACGGTATCGTGCACCCCGGTCACGATCTCGACGGTATTGCGCAGCAACTCCTTGGTGACCTGCGGGGTGCCGTCCCAGGCACGCAGATCACCGACGGCGTCGAAGACAGCCGAGGCCGTGTTGGACAGATCGCGTGTCACTTTGTCGACGAGCGCGATCTCCCATTCGATGCCGATGGTGGGCCGGGGAGAACCTTTGAAGGGAACGTGTTCAATTCCTGCCCCGGCCATCTCGCACCTTGTCTACGCGATTACGCCACAGGCGACGCGGCCCCCCGCGTCGCCTGTCGCTAGCGTGGTGTCGTCCGGGCCTGCCACACCGTCGGCACGAACGTAGCGGTTGGGAATGTTGCCGAAGTTATCGGCGTCGGCGTGGATGATCAGCGCCTTGCCCTTGATATCCGCCAAGGTCACGGCGTCGGTCGTGGTGAGGAGGGTGGCCGAACCGTCCGAGCGCACCTCGAGGGAGGTCAGGTCGCCGCTGGCCGGATGCGCGTTCGCGCTACCCACCTGCAGGTGCCCACCCGCGGAGAGGAAGTCGCCCGCCGCACCGCCGGTCGGGGCCACCGAGTTGGGCTCGCATTTGCCGATCTGGTGGATGTGCATGCCGTGGAAGCCGGGGCGCAGGCCGTGCGCCTCCACCTGGACCTGCAGGTGGTTGCCCGTGGCGGTGATGGTCGCGGTACCGACCGACTTGCCCGAGGCGTCCTTCAGATCGATCTTGGCGCCGGGGTTCGTCTCGGCATTGCCGTGCTGCTGGCCGGACTCGCCGACTGGCGGGGTCGCCGCACCGGTCCACACCGGGGGCGTCGTTCCCTTGACATCGCTCGACTCCTGGCTGTTCGAACAGGCAGCGAGGCCGAAGACCGCGACCGCAAGCACCGGGGTCACAGTCCGCCAGGACGGGCGACGAGTTGTGGACGGGGCCATTGGGGGAACTCCTTTACGAGTACCGAGTTTACGAGTAAAGCTGGGTGGACACGTTCGTTACCGTCCAAGATGATGCCACGCCCGCCGTGTCGCGCAGTGACAGGGCCGTGTGGCTCGGTTGGCTCTACCGTCAGTTACCGGTCAAAATGACGACCACACCCGCGGTCGAGTCACCGACTCCGGCGGACTTCGGCTCGGCGGTGGCGCCGAGCTCCGCCGCGATCGCCAGGGCAGCATCCCGCTCGCCCGGCGAGTTCCCGTAGTACACAGTGGTTTTCGCGATTGTGCCGCCCGAGTAGTTACCGGACGACACATTGGTCCAGCCGTCGGCCGCGAGTTGCTCGGCGGTGCGCCCCGCCAGCCCCGCGACCAGGCTGTTGTTCAGAACTCGAATCGGCACTGCGCGATTCACCGTCGCGGCGGTGGTGGTCGGCGTCTTGGTGCTGGTGGGGGCCGTGGTGTTCGCCGCCACAGTTGTGGTCGCCGGGGCAGTGGTCGCCGGGGCAGTGGTCGCCGGGGCAGTGGTCACCGGGGCGGAGGTCACCGAGGCGGAGGTCGCCGCCGTGGCCTGCGCCGCCGCCGAAGCGGTCGCGCCGGTCGAGGACTCGGCCGCCGTCGAGGTGCCGGAATCGGAACTCGACAACGACATCGCACCGAGACCGGCGAATACGATGGCCAGCGCGATCAACACCATCGCCAGCGCGCGCAACGGCGGCCCGCCGGAGGTGGGATTGGGGTAGCTCACGATGTCGACCCTAGTCCCACATCGGGTTCCGACGCCCGCATCGCACCGGGAAAGCGGGTCATACCTGGAAACCGAGGCGCCGTGCGGCTCTGGCCTTCTGCCTACTCGCCCGGAGCCGACGCAACCGTTTCACCAGCATGGGGTCGACGGCAAGCGCCTCCTGCCGGTCGACCACCGCGTTGAGCACCTGGTAGTAGCGGGTCGGCGACATGCCGAACAGCTCCCGGATGGCCTCTTCCTTGGCACCGGCGTACTTCCACCACTGCCGTTCGAAGGCCAGAATGTCGTGTTCGCGGCGGCTGAGACCACCGTCACCCTCCTCGGCCGGGGCGCTGACCCCGACCGGCAAACCTTCGCTCGCGGAAGGGCCGTCCTGGATCGCGGAAAGATTCCGTGCCGCTGCGCCGTCCATCTCGCTCCCTCGCCGAGTTGCCACCAGACGAAAAATGGTGCTTGTACGTCGCGGATCATTCAACCACGGGACCACGGACAGCCCGGCCTTACTCCCGGCGTGTTTACCGGACAGTAGGCAGTTGCCTCGCCTTAGCTCGACCGCGCGCAGGTCATCGGCCGGAGTCCGATGCGCGGCGTCCGATATGGGCGTGTCACCTACCGATCGCCACCCGACAACCGGGCATTCGGCACCCAGTAGGCTTATTGTCCATGGCAATCCTCCCCATCGTGATCGTCGGTGACCCCGTTTTGCACAACCCCACCGAGCCGGTCAACCAGACACCGGAGGAGCTGGCCGAACTCATCGCGGATATGTACGAGACGCTGGACGCCGCGAACGGCGTCGGCCTCGCCGCCAATCAGGTCGGCGTCCCGCTGCGGCTGTTCGTCTACGACTGCCCCGATATCGCCGAGGACGGCTCCGCCACCCGGCGTAAGGGCGCGGTGATCAACCCGGTGCTGGAGACCTCGGCGCTGCCGGAGACCATGCCCGACCCGGACGAGGACGAAGAGGGCTGCCTCTCGGTGCCCGGCGAGCAGTTCCCCACCGGGCGAGCCGAGTGGGCCAGGGTGACCGGCACCGACGAGCACGGCAATCCGGTCGATATCGAGGGCAAGGGCTTCTTCGCCAGGATGCTGCAGCACGAGGTCGGCCACCTCGACGGATTCTTGTACGTGGACGTGCTGATCGGGCGCAACGCCCGCGCGGCGAAGAAGGCGATCAAGCGCAACGGCTGGGGCGCGTCGGGCCGCAGCTGGCTTCCGGGCACCGTGCCCGATCCGTTCGGGCATGACGACTGAATCGGCGGCCCAGCCCCCGGAGATTCCACTCGGCCGCCGGGTCGTGCTGCGGTATAGGTTGCCCGCGGGTTATCCCCAGCCGCTCACCGATGTGATCGGCGAGCTGGTCTCGATGGATCCACTGACCGTCCGGGCCGCGGACGGCCAGCTGATCTCGATCTCTCCCGACCGGGTGGTCGCGCTGAAAGCATTGGGTCCCAGACCGATTCGCACGAGCGAGATCCGGGCGCTGGAGACCGCGGCGGCGCATGCCTGGCCCGGCCTGGAGCAGGCCTGGATCGACGGCTGGCTGCTGCGGGCAGGCAATGGATACACCGGCCGCGCGAATTCGGCGGTACCGCTGGGATATTCGGGTGCGCCCGCACTCCTGACGGCCGAGACGGTGCATCGCATCGGCGAATGGTTCACCGGACATGGCCTGCCGCTGCAATTGCTGCTGCCCGATCGCCTGGCCCCGGTGCCGCACGGGTGGCGCACCTGGAACGAAACCGCGGTGCTCGGCATCGATATCGAGAATTTCGTACTGCCGCAGGGGCCGCCGATGGTCCGGATCGCCTCGGCGCCGGACGCGGCCTGGCTGGATATGCATCGGTACCGCGGGGAAAATCCTGCGGCGCAGGCGGTTTCGGCACCGGTTCCGGTGCCGGAGGTGCTGACCGCGGTGCATGAGGGCGAAGTGGGTTTCGCGTCGCTCGGGGTGCCGCAGCCGATCGCGATCGGGCGCGGGGCGATCACCGACGCGCCGGACGGGCGCCGCTGGATCGGGCTGACCTGCGTGGCGGTCGGCGCCGAGCATCGCAGGCACGGACTCGGATCGCTGGTCTGCGCCGAGCTGATCCGCTGGGGCCACGACCGGGGCGCGACACACGCCTATGTGCAGGTCGAGGTCGAGAATACGGGGGCACTGGCGCTCTACCGCGATCTGGGGTTCCTGGATCACCACGGCTACCGGTACGCCGCGCCCGCGCCGGGATGAGCGTAGAACAGACCTATCAGCCGATTGCGTAAGGAAGGCATTTCGTGCGTCTCGCGACCTGGAACGTCAACTCGATCCGTTCCCGCATCGACCGGGTGGCGGAGTTTCTGGACCGCCAGGACATCGACGTACTCGCCATGCAGGAAACCAAGTGCCGGGACGATCAGTTCCCGTTCGAGCGCTTCGACGAACTCGGCTACGAGGTCGCTCATCTAGGGGTGAACCAGTGGAACGGCGTGGCCATCGCCTCCCGGGTCGGCCTGACCGATATCGAGTTCGCCTTTCCCGACCAGCCCGGCTTCGACAAGGACGCGGGCGAATCCCTGCTCAGCACACCGGTCGTGGAATCCCGTGCGCTCGGCGCCACCTGTGGTGGCGTGCGCGTCTGGAGCCTCTACGTACCCAACGGGCGCACCCTGAACGACCCGCACTACACCTACAAACTGGAATGGCTCGCCGCCCTGCGCGACAACGGCACGAAATGGCTGGCCGAGGACCCGCAGGCCCGGATCGCCCTGGTCGGCGACTGGAATATCGCGCCCACCGACGATGACGTCTGGTCGGTCGAATTCTTCACCGACAAGACGCATACCTCGCAACCGGAACGCGATGCCTTCGACGCCATCGTCGACACCGGCTTCGCCGATGTCATGCGTCCCTTCGCCCCCGGCCCCGGGGTCTACACCTATTGGGACTACACCCAATTGCGCTTCCCGCGTAAAGAGGGCATGCGCATCGACTTCATCCTCGCCTCACCGGCATTGGCCGGGAAGGCGAAGGATGCGATGGTCGACCGCGAGGAGCGAAAAGGTAAGGGCGCCAGCGATCACGCGCCCGTGATCGCCGAATTCGACGACTGATTCATCCCGGTTCAACACTGGGCGAACGCGTCGCGAGCCGTATCCGCCCAGACCGGCTGCCATTCCGGGGGGCGGGTCTCGAGTTCGGCGACGATATCGGCGCGGTCCGGGTCGTTGCGGTACGGGTTGAGCGGATACCAGCTCGGCCAGTGATCGTAGGCGCGTTCCACCCGGACGCCCGCGTGGTCGGCGCGGAACCGGATGAACAGCCATCGGCCGTATTCGGCCGCTTCGGCCGCGCGCAATCGCCGCAGTCCGGCCGGGATCTTGCGCGTGCGGGGTGTTCCGGTGGCCACCCGGCCCCCGACGCGGTACGCGTATTCGACCGTTCCGTACTCGTCCCGCAGCGCCTCGATCCGCGCGATGACATCGGCCAACTCGGGGGTGTCCCGCGGTGTGGGCCTCGGCAATTCGCTCGCGCCGACCATGGCCGCGACGAGTTGACGCCGATGCTCGGCCGCGGTGATCCGCCGGCGCGGGCGGGGTCCGGGCGCCGGCGCCGGAAGGGGTTCGGTGACGGCCGCCGAACCCGCCATCACACCGCCTCGGGTGAGGTAGTCCCCGACCGCATCCCAGAGCGCGGGCTCGAGTCCGTCGACCATATCCTTGGAGACCGCACCGGCTTCGGCGGCCGCGAACAACCGCTCGACCTCATCGAGTGTCACGCCGTGCAGCGAATCCGCGAAAACTCCCACGAGCTGGTCGAATTCGAGCAGAGGATAGAGCGCGACCGCCGTCTCGTATTCGACCCGCAGCCGGTCCAGTTGTTCGGCATGGTGCCAGCGCCCGCTATCCCACCAGCGCACGAAATCGATCTCCTCGGCCAGCACCAGCGGCGTCAGATCGGCCTCCGGCACCCACTCGGGCGCCCCCGCCAGCGGATCCTGTGGTTGATCGGGCGCGAGATAAGTATCGTCACGCCCCCGCCCGAACAGCACAGCCCGGCCCCGCGGATACCGCACCAGGGTGAACCAGTTGTCCCGGTAGCGCATATCGAAAGTGACCCTGCCACCGACTAGTTCACCGAGTTGCCCCGAGCCCTCCGGATCCTGCACCACCTGAACGACGAGGGTGCGCCCCCACAGAGCTTCGGGCGCGGGCAGCTCGAATTGCATGACCCACAACCTAATCCCCGCGGACGACGGCCGTCAGGTCACCGCAATCAGGACACCCAGGCCTTCAGCGGTTCGGTCTGCAACGTGACGCGCACCGGGTCGGGCAGTTCCACGGCTACACCGAACGGCACAGTCACAATCCGCTCGTATCGACCACCGTTCGGCTCGCTGTGCACTGTCACCAGGCACGAGTCCCTATCGATGAGGAGATACACCGGGATGTCGGTCATCGCATAGGCGCGCGGCTTCTCCTCCCGGTCGCGACGGTCGGTGTCCTGATCGTGCGAGGTCACCTCGACCGTCATCAACACCGGACCGGGGTCCGCCCATTCTGGTTGACCGGCGAATGCGCCGCTCGGCGCGAGGGCGCCGTCCGGCCTGGCCCGTCCTGACCGGTAGCCTTCGATCTTCAGGCCCTGCTCTTGGAAGAGCCACAGCTCCGGACGCACCAGCAGAAGCACGCGAATCAACCATTCGACTATGCAGCCGTGATCACCATCCGGCACAGCTTTGGCCCCCAACTGCCCGTCGATGAACTCGAGTCGCACACCCTCCGAGACACGACCTGCCAGCCGATCGAGTTCCTCGAACTCCTCGGTAGTCATGAGCGACTCATGCACGGCGGTCATGTCCTCACGGTACGGGTGCGATGGATCGAAACACCGGTCGAGTGGAAGCCGATTTCAGGATATCGCCGTAGCCGCGGCGAGTCGGTTCCTACAGCCGTATCCGTGTCGCCTAACCGGACGATGCGGCCGGGCGGGCGCCGGGGTTCATCTCGTAGCCACCGGCGTGCGCCCGGGCCTGCGCGAGCACCCGCTCGAATCGGTCGAGATCGGCGACCGGGCGGCGGAGGAGATCCAGCGCCCTGGTCTGCTGCGCCTTGGTCGCGGCCGGCTTGGTGTGCAAAGTCAGTGCGTTCTTGGAGAATTCGCGCACGAAACCGTCGAAGATCTGGTCGAGCATCGCATCCGAGGTGCCCTCGATCTCGGCCTGCTCCAGAATCAGCTGGGCATAGGGCACCGCCGTGAACAGCTCGCCGAGCGCGAACAGGAAGTCCACGTCGCGTTGTTGCGCCGGGGTCGGCGCGGCGGCGGCCAGCAGGGTCTGGAAGGCCAGCGCCTGTTCCAGGAAGACCGCGACATTCGGTACACGCGTGAACTTCTCGAAGACCGGACGCCAGTCGCGGAACCGGATCCGGCCCAGCCCGCTGCTCGGGCCCTGGCGGAAGAGGAACTCGTCATCCGCCGCGTCACGCCGGGTCGGGACCGGCGCGTAGCGCGCACCGGCGAGCTCCGAGCGCAGCCTCGGCACCGCGGCCCCCGCGCGCGGGGTGAGCTTGCGGCTCGACCAGCTCAGCGCACCGGATACCGCGCGCACCGTCCCCTTGGGCGCGACACCCGCGCCGGGCAGATAACGCAGCGCGGCCAGGCCCGCATCGGCGGGATGGAACATGTAGTTGGCCATGAATTTCAGCGACAGCGCCATATTCACGTGTACCGTGCCCTCGAGCCGCGGCAGGCCGAACAGGCCCAGCATCGCCATCGGGAAGTACATATCGTTCTCGAAGCCGCGCGCGGCGATCACATCGGCGAGATCCTCGATGATCCGCTGTCCCTGCCGGGTGACGGTCATTTTCTCGATCGCGTTGAACAGCAGGTAGCGCCGGTCCTCCGGGTTGGCCGAGCGCAGGTAGTCGATGGCCCGCTCGCTGTAGAGCTTCATCCCGATCAGCCGCGCGTAGGAGTCGGTTATCAGTGACCGCACCTGCGGGAACTCGGTTACCCGGTGGCCGAACAGGATTCGATTCTCGGCGTGCGTAATCGCCTCGTAGAAGGCGTGTTCGCAGGCGCCTACGGCGCCGAAGCCCAGGTTGAACTTGCCGACATTGACGGTGTTCATCGCGGCATGGAAGGCGTTCTCGCCGCGGTGCAGAATGTCCTCCTCGGCGACCGGGTACTTCTCCAGATCGAAGGCGGCCACGTACATCTGGCTGTCGACCACATTGCGGCGCAGCTTGTAGTTCTTGTGCTTGCTGTCCGCGATGAAGAACAGATACCTCTCGTAATCGTCCTGCGTCGGTTTGGTTTCCAGGGCCGTAGAGCTGTCGATGATCGGCTTGTCGGCGCGGCGACCGAAGACCGACACCATACCCGCGAGGTTGCCGTTGCCGATGTAGTGCTTACTGCCGGTGGCGGTGTATCCGCCGTCGCGCTCGGGCTCGAGCACCATATCGGTGGAGTAGACGTCGGCGCCGTGATCCTTCTCGGACAAGCCGAAGGCGAAGATCTCGCCGGAATCCAACAGCGCCGCCGCCTTCTGTTTGGCGGCCTTGTTCTCGCTCTGCCAGATCGGGCCGAGCCCGAGGATGGTGACCTGCCAGACGTACCAGTAGGACATGCCGTAGAAGCCGAGGATCTTGCTCATCATCGCGATCCGGCCGGTGTCCCAGCGCTTGTTCGGATCGCCGTTCGCTTCGGCGGCCGGGGTCAGGAAGGTGGCGAAGATCCGCTCGCGCTTGACGAAATCGAGGAAGTCCGAGTACCAGATCCGGTCCCGGTCGTCGCTCTTGAGCATCGCCTTGCCGCGGGTCTCGAACCATTCCACGGTGGCGCGCAACAGCCTGCGGGTCTCCGCGTCGAACTCGGCGAACTCGCAGGTCTTGGGGTTGAACAGGGTTTCGGACATCGGACCTCCTCGGCGTGGCACGGCGTGGGCGACTGATGGGGCAGATCGCACGAAGCTGTCAGCCGACCACGGCGTCTCCCGGCCGACTTCATTCGTGACTGTAGCATTATTGTTCGCGGGCGTAGGAAATTGATCATGACGCGCACGACCTGCGAGAACTCCGGGACACCACTGCGCGTGAGCACTGATATCTTGGTCCGCATGGGTATCGAGCAGGTCGCGCAACCGCGTCAGCGAGCGCAGCATCTCGGCCCCGAGCGCCGCCGCCCGCAGGTCCTCGATACCGCGCTGGCCATCGCCGTCGAACACGGCATCGCCGCCGTTACCATCGCCGCGGTAGCCGAGCGCATGCAGGTGACCCGCCCGGTGGTCTACGCCTGCTTCGCCGACCGGGTCGAGCTGATCCAGGAACTCATCCGCCGCGAGGAGGACCACCTGATCAGCGGCCTGCTGGAGGCGACGCCGCAGCGCACCGTCGACGCGGGCGAGACCGTCTTCGTCGAGGGCTTCCAGGCACTGCTCGAGATCGCCGCCGCCCGCCCGGACGCCTGGCGTCTGCTGTACGGCAATCCCGATCCCGCCGTTGCGGATTCGTTCGGCCGTGGCCGCGCGCTCGCCGTCGAACGATGCACCACCCTGCTGCGCCCGACATTGCGCGCCTGGGGCACCGACGATGCCGACCGGAAGCTTCCGGCGCTGGTGGAGCTCTGGGTCTCGGCGGGTGAGGGCGCGGTGCGGACCCTGCTCGCGGATAACGGCGCGTGGGATCCGCGCAGCCTCGGCGCCTTCGTCGGCTCCGCGGTCTACCGCGCCCTGCGCGAGGCGTAGGTTGACAGTTTTTCGCCACCGCGCCGAATCCTCCGGCTGAATGCCGAGTATCACGCCGAAATCCTGACATATTTCGCGCCCGACTCCCTGATTTTCCGGTCATTCGAGTGTGCCCATTACTAGGATGGAGGGCGACAATCCGACCAGCGAACTGGCGGGAGGTGCGGTCATGGCGTTCTATCGGCAGGTGGGATCGGTGCCGCCCAAGCGGCACACGCAGCACCGCGACGAACACGGCAAACTCTTCTACGAGGAGCTGATGGGCGAGGAGGGATTCTCCGGGGATTCCTCGCTGCTCTATCACCGGGGTCTGCCACCGGCGATCGTCGATTCGACGGTCTGGGAGCTACCGGATCAAACCACCACGCCGAATCATCCACTGCGCCACCGGCATCTGCGACTGCACGACCTGTTCCCCGGGGACATCCCCGCCGGTACGGACCCGGTGACCGGCAGGCGGCTGCTACTCGGCAATGCCGACGTACGAATCTCCTACGTGGTGGCCAAGGGAGCGTCACCGCTGTACCGCAATGCGATCGGCGATGAACTGGTGTATGTGGAGGCCGGATCCGCCGTGGTGGAGACGGTCTTCGGGGAATTGCCCGCGCGCCAGGGCGATCAGGTGCTCATCCCGCGGGCGACGACACACCGCTGGCTACCCGCGGGACCGGAACCCCTGCGCGCCTATGCGATCGAGGCATCCGGTCACATCACCCCGCCGAAGCGCTACCTCTCCAAATTCGGTCAGCTGCTGGAACACGCGCCGTACTGCGAGCGGGATCTACACGGGCCACGGGCGCCGCTGGTCGAAACCGGCGCCGACGTAGAGGTGCTGGTCAAGCATCGGCCGGGCGGACGGGTGGTCGGCACCCGAATGCTGTACGCGACGCACCCGTTCGACGTGGTCGGCTGGGACGGCTGCCTCTACCCGTTCACCTTCAATATCGGTGATTTCGAACCGATCACCGGGCGCATCCACCAACCTCCACCCGCTCACCAGGCCTTCGAGGGCGGCAACTTCGTGGTGTGCAACTTCGTGCCGCGCAAGGTCGACTACCACCCGCTCTCGATTCCGGTGCCGTACTACCACTCCAATGTCGACTCCGACGAGATCATGTTCTACTGCGGCGGAAATTACGAGGCGCGCAAGGGTTCCGGCATCGGCCAGGGTTCGGTGTCGGTACATCCGGGCGGATACGCACACGGCCCGCAGCCCGGGGCCTACGAGGGCAGCATCGGAATCGAATTCTTCGACGAGTTGGCGGTCATGGTCGACACCTTCCGCCCACTGGAACTCGGCGAAGGCGCGCTGGCCTGCGAGGATTCCCGCTACGCGTGGACCTGGTCCGGCCGGGGACCACATTGACCCGCGTCGAGGTGCCGCCGGATTCGCTGTTCGGCCCGGACAATCTGCCCTACGGGGTGTACGTGCCGCGCGGGACGGACCATCGGACCGGCGCGCGGGTGTGCACCCGCCTCGGCGATCACATCATCGATCTGTCGGTGGCGCTGAACGATCCGGATTTCGCGAGCCGCGACCTCAATACCTTCCTCGCCCGCGGTCCGAGGCGGTGGCGGGAGGTACGCGAACAGCTGCGTGAGCTCGTCGACCGGGATATCCATGTCGAGGCCATCCACCGGCCGGCCGAGGTGGAACTGCTGCTGCCCGTGCGGATCGCCGATTATGTCGACTTCTACGCGAGTATCGACCACGCGACCAATCTCGGCAGGCTCTTCCGGCCGGATTCCGAACCGCTGCTGCCCAATTGGCGGCATCTGCCGGTCGGCTACCACGGCAGGTCGGGGACCGTGGTGGTGTCGGGCACCGATATCGTTCGTCCCCGCGGGCAGCGCAGGACCGATTCCGGCGCACCGGATTTCGGCCCGTCGCGCCGGTTGGATATCGAAGCGGAACTGGGATTCGTGATCGGCGTCGGGTCCGAGCTCGGAACCTCCATCGACACCGCGGAATTCGCCGACCACGTATTCGGCGTTGCCCTGGTCAACGACTGGTCCGCCCGCGATATCCAGGCCTGGGAGTATCAACCGCTCGGACCGTTCCTCGGCAAATCCTTCGCGACCTCACTCGCGGGTTGGGTCACGCCGCTCGCGGCGCTGGATTCGGCGCGGGTGCCGCTGCCGGATCAGGTCCCCGAACCCCTTCCGTACCTGCGGGAATCCGAAAAATGGGGCCTCGATATCGAGCTCACCGTGCGGTGGAACGGACAGGTCGTCTCACACCCGCCGTACTCCAGGATGTACTGGTCTCCCGCGCAGATGCTCGCTCACCTCACCGCCAATGGCGCCGCGACCCGCACCGGTGATCTCTACGCCTCGGGCACCATCTCCGGCCCCGCCCCGGACCAGCGCGGTTCGTTCATCGAATTGTCTTGGGGCGGTTCGGAACCGGTAACTCTGGACGGCGACACCCGGACCTTCCTCGAGGACGGCGACGAGGTGGTCATCACCGCATCGGCCCCCGGCCCAGGACGGCGACGCATCGGACTCGGCGAAGTGCGCGGCAGGATCCGGCCCGTACACGAATCGCGGTGAAGCCCACAGAATTCGGGCCCACATAATCGGTGGCTTCTTGGACGATCGACCAGTTAATAGAGTCTGTGATCGGAGGAGGGCGAGTGCCCGGGCAGTAGGACAGAAGGATTCACATGAAGCGCGCTCTCGCGGGAATCGCGGTCATCAGCGCCGTACTAGTTCCCGGTCAGCTCATCGCGGCCACGGCGGCATCGGCGAACCCGAACACCGGTTCCGGATGCACTTCCAGCCAACCGCCGACGTGTTCGCCCGGCGCGGGCGTATTGGTCGGTCTGCTGGACCTCCTGAACACCGGCTCCGCCAAGTAACCGATCCGCGACAGTGTCGACCGGTCTCGCGCAGCCCCGGGCGGGATGCGCACGCTGGTCGACCCTTCCGCGCCGAATATGCTCCGCCGCAACGATGCCCGGTGCACGACGGACCGCCTTATCGCGCCCCGGACCGCCCGGCATCGATGACGGTGAGGAATACCGTCAGATCCTCGATCAACCTCTCCGCCGCATCCGGCGCACCCCCGTCGTCGTGATGATGCAGCCAATCCGCGACGAGCTCGAACATGCCACCGATGGTGGCCAGCGCCAAGGCCATCCGGGCGTGATCGGGCTCGCCCGCCGTCGCACCGGACCACTGCCGATCCAGGAAGGCCGCCGCCCAGCGTCGATTGCCGCGCCGCTGGCGCTCCACCACCGGTGAAATACCGCCCGCCTCACCGAAAGTCACCTTTGCCAGACGCGGATCGTCCGCGATGGCGTGCACGAACGCAGAGACCACCACCGCCGAGCGCTGCGACCAGTCCGACCCCTCCGCTTCGGCCGCCGCGGCCGCCTCGCCGACACGTTGCTGGATCTGCGCGGTGATCTGTTCCAGCAGGGCGATGTAGCACGCTTCCTTGCTCTCGAAGTGGTCGTAGAAACCCTTGGTGCCGACATAGGCATGCTGACAGATCTGTTCTATCGATGTGCCCGAAAAGCTGTGCTCGGCAAATAGTTCGGTGGCGGCGTCGAGCAGTTGGCGACGCCGTTGCGCGCTGCGCTGCTCGGCGTCGAGGCCACGGATCCGGCGCCGCGCCGGTGCCGGGGCGGGCCGCGCGGCGGATTTGCTGCGGGTCATCACACGACTTTAGCGGGAGCCATTTCAACAAGGCATCTTGTTCGTAATATGGCATCGTGCTGTAATCACTGTCACGTCGATGAGGAAGGACGGACGTGTCTGTGATCAAAGGGGATCCGACCGGCATACATCGTCGGGGCATCCGGGCCGTGGCAGCCGCGGTGACCATGGCCGTCACCGCGACCACCGCATTGCTGGCGGGTGGCATCACCGCGCCTCCGGCCATCGCGGTCCCACTGCCGCAACAGGATTCGTTCTATCGACCGCCCGAGGGCTTCGAAACCCGCGAGCCGGGCGATATTCTGCGGTCACGCGAGGTCCGTCTCGCCGTGCTCACACTGCTGCCGCTGAACGTGCGCTCCTGGCAGCTGCTGTACCGCACCACCGACCTGTTCGGGCAACCGGCGGTCGCGGTGACCACGGTGGTACTGCCCGCGGGCGCCGACCCGAACCGGTCCCGGCCGCTGGTATCGCTGCAGTTCTACTACGACAGCGCCAGCCCGGCATGCGCGCCGTCATTCGTACTCCAGCAGGGCGCGGGACTACCCGGCGCGGAGGGGATCCACTCCAATAGCGAACTGATCGCGCTGGCGGCATTGATCAGCCAGGGCTGGGCCATCTCGATCCCCGACTACGAGGGACTCGACGGGCATCTGGCCGCGGCCGAGGAACCCGGCTACATGACACTCGATGGTATCCGCGCCGCCGAACGCTTCGAACCGCTCGGCTTGGACGGCGCCGACACCCCGGTCGCCCTGTGGGGCTACTCCGGTGGTGGCATGGGCACCGGCTGGGCCGCCGAGATGCAGCCGAGCTACGCGCCCGAGTTGAATGTCAAGGGCGCCGCCATGGGCGCACCGGTCTCGGATGTGGAATCCCTACTGCACGTCAACGGGTCTTTGTTCTCGAGCCTGATCGGCATCGGCATCTCCTCGCTGCGCAATGCCTACCCGAAATTCCGCGAGGCCTCCGATCGCTACCTGACCCCCGAGGGCCGGGCACTGATGGAACGGACCCAGGCGCAGTGCCTGCCGCGCAACGCGCTGAGCATGATGTTCGTGGATTACCAACGGCTGCTGACGATTCCGATACCGGAATTCCTCGCGGTGCCGGAGATAGCGGAGGTCTTCGACGCGACCGTACTCGGCCGCAACACCCCCACCACGCCGATCTTCCTCTACCAGGGCGTATTCGACGAGGCGGTGCCGGTGTGGACCAATGATCTTCTGGCGCAACAGTATTGCGCGGCGGGCGCGTCGGTGGTCTACAAACGCGACCATCTCAGCGAACATCTGAGCCTGCCGTCGCTCGGTATGGCGGACACCTTCAATTGGTTGAAGTCGCGCCTGGCCCCGAACGCCACGGACCAGATCGGCTGCCGCACCGAGAATGTTGTCTCCATGCTCGCCGACTTCAACGCGTTGGTCAGCCAGATCGAGATCAACCTCAACGCGACCTTCGGCGCCCTCGGTTTCCCGATCGGCCCGCACGAAAGCTGAGTTGCTCGAACGCTGGGCCGCCCGAACGCCGAACCGCCTGAATATCGGGCCGCCTGAATGCCGAGCCCCGCCCGGAACCGGACCGGTCGGGGCTCGGCCCTTTCCCGGTAAGCCACCATTCAGTGCGGAAGCGATGAATTCCCCGCTTCCGAGGCGTCACCATCGATGCAGGCACAGGCCGACAACCGGGAGACCGTTATGCAGAAGATCGTCACGAACCTCTGGTACGACACCCAGGCCGAGGAGGCCGCCGAGTTCTACTGTTCGCTCTTCTCCGATTCCAAGATCATCGATGTGCAGTACTACAGCGAGGCGGGCCCGCGCGAGTCCAGCCTGGCCATGGTGGTCGACTTCGAGCTCAACGGACAGAGGTTCACCGCCATCAACGGCGGCGGCGAATACCACTACACGCACGCCATGTCGCTGCTGGTGAACTGCGACAGCCAGGAGGAGGTCGACCGCCTCTGGGAGGCGCTGCTCGCCGACGGCGGCCAGGAGATCGAATGCGGGTGGCTCAACGACAAGTACGGCGTACCGTGGCAGATCTGGCCGGTCGAGGCCAATGAGCTGTTCAAGGGCGACCCGGCCGCCGTCACCCGCGCCACCAAGGCCATGTTCGGCATGAAGAAGCTGGACGTCCAGGCCATGCGCGACGCTTACAACGCCGACTGACCTCGCGCTCGGACCGCCCGCGGACTGCACCGCAGGGCGGTCCACGCCCGTCGCGTGCCCGCCGCACGATAGGCCGGTTGTCGAATCGACCAGCCGGTGTAGGTGCTCGGCGGTGGCGAATCGGCGCATCCTCCGATCATCGGGCGGGCGCCCGAGGTGGGCAGGTATGGTCGGGCGGGAAAATTCACATCGCCAACGGGGGCTCGCACCAGCGGGCTGAGAGGACGGCTAACGGGCCGTCGACCGTATGAACCTGACCGGGTAATGCCGGCGTAGGGAGGAAATCCATGACAACCGCACCTGTCGACACCGTGACCACGGGCCCGATCGAAGGCAGCGTCAAGCACTACCGAGAGGTCGACGACCTGCGGATTCCGGTGCGCAGGATCAATCTGACGACCGGCGGGCATTTCGACGTCTACGACACCAGCGGCCCGTACACCGACGAGACGGCCACCATCGATCTCGAAGCCGGTCTGCCCGGCCTGCGCGACGGCTGGGACAAGCCGCAGGTCGAGGGACCGCCGACCCAGCTGGCCTGGGCGCGGCAGGGCATCATCACCCCGGAGATGCGGTTCATCGCCGCGCGCGAGGGCGTGACGCCCGAGCTGGTGCGCGACGAGGTGGCCGCGGGTCGCGCCGTGATCCCCGCCAACCACAAGCATCCCGAGCTCGAGCCGACCATTATCGGCAAGAAGTTCCTGGTGAAGATCAACGCGAATATCGGCAACTCGGCCGTCTCCTCCTCCATTGCCGAGGAGGTCGAGAAGATGGTGTGGGCGACCCGCTGGGGTGCGGACACCATCATGGATCTGTCCACCGGCAAGAACATCCACGAGACCCGCGAGTGGATCCTGCGCAACTCCCCCGTGCCGGTCGGCACCGTGCCGATCTACCAGGCGCTGGAGAAGGTGAACGGTGATCCGACCCAGCTCACCTGGGAGATTTACCGCGACACCGTGATCGAGCAGTGCGAGCAGGGTGTGGACTATATGACCGTGCACGCGGGCGTGCTGCTGCGCTACGTGCCGCTCACCGCGAAGCGCGTCACCGGAATCGTCTCGCGCGGCGGATCCATCATGGCCGCGTGGTGTTTGGCCCACCACCAGGAATCGTTCCTGTACACCCACTTCGAGGAGCTCTGCGAGATCCTCGCGAAGTACGACGTCACCTTCTCCCTCGGTGACGGCCTGCGCCCCGGATCCATCGCCGACGCCAACGACGAGGCCCAGTTCGCCGAGCTGCGGACCCTCGGCGAACTGACCAAGATCGCGAAATCCCATGGCGTGCAGGTGATGATCGAAGGCCCCGGCCACGTGCCGATGCACAAGATCGTGGAGAACGTGCGGCTCGAGGAGGAGCTGTGCGAGGAGGCGCCCTTCTACACCCTCGGCCCGCTCGCCACCGATATCGCGCCCGCCTACGATCACATCACCTCGGCCATCGGCGCGGCGATCATCGCCCAGGCCGGCACCGCGATGCTCTGCTACGTCACCCCGAAGGAGCATCTGGGCCTGCCCAACCGCGATGACGTCAAGGTCGGCGTGATCACCTACAAGATCGCCGCCCACGCCGCGGACCTCGCCAAGGGCCACCCGCACGCCCAGGACCGCGACAACGAATTGTCCAAGGCTCGTTTCGAATTCCGCTGGCGCGACCAATTCGCACTGTCCCTGGACCCGGATACGGCCCGCGAGTACCACGACGAAACCATGCCCGCCGAGCCCGCCAAGACCGCGCACTTCTGCTCCATGTGCGGACCGAAGTTCTGCTCCATGCGCATCTCCGCCGATGTGCGGGAATACGCGGAGAAGCAAGGACTTACGGACGTGGAAGCGCTGGAGGCCGGTATGGCGGAGAAGTCCGCCGAGTTCACCGGAGCCGGTGGTCAGGTCTACCTGCCGGTCGTTTCCTGATCGCGACGCAACCGTTTCCGCGATCCCGGGCCGCACAGCGCGGCCCGGGATCGCGAACGTCGATAGGTTAGTTCAGTGCGGCGGCAGCCGCGAGGGCGTCCGTGCGATCAACAATTCGTTCGGCTTCGGCGGGCACAATGTCGCGCTGGCGTTCGGCCGGGCCTGAGCCCGAAGCCCGCGACGGTTCGCGGGTCCACCGCGATAACAGCGGGTGCGACCAGCCTCCGGGGCGGACCGGAGCCCGATTCGGCCCGGAGTACCGTCCAGGCAGAATCGTTAACCGAACGAACAAACCACCGACCGGCAGAGCCGCCGGTCCGAGGGACGGACGACAACCGTGACCGACGCTTTCTACCTGCCCGATCCGGGGAACCCGAACCGGTTCATCTCCACCGAGCTGACCCGTGGGCCCTGGTCGCCGGATGCCCAGCACGCGGGTCCGCCCTCGGCGCTACTCGGCCACGCGATCGAGCGCTGCGAGCCGCGGGAGGGATTCCAGGTCGGCCGGGTCGCGGTCGAGATCCTGGGCCCGGTGCCGCTGGAGCCGCTCACCGTCGAGACCCGGGTGGTCCGCCCCGGCCGCAGTGTCGAACTGATCCAGGCCACGCTCTCGACCGACCGCGGCCCGGTCATGACCGCCAACGCCTGGCGTTTCAAACTCGCCGACCCGGAACTCGAACTCCCCGAAGGCATTCTGCCGAGCGGCACCCGCCCCGGCCCCGACCAGGCGCCGGAGCCCGCACCGTTCCCGTCCACGCAGCCGGTCGGCTTCCACACCGCGATCGAATATCGGTTCGTGACGGGCGCTTTCACCGAACCGGGCCCCGCGATCTGCTGGATCCGGCTGAAGTATCCGGTCGTCGCGGGCACCACCCCGAGCCCGCTGGAGCGCACGCTGGCCGCCGCGGACTCCGGCAATGGCGTCAGCGCGGTGCTGGATTGGAATCGCTACCTGTTCATCAACACCGATCTGACGGTGACGTTGCACCGGCAGCCGGTGGGCGAATGGGTATGCCTCGACGCCGTCACCTATCCGCAGCCGCACGGCATCGGCCTCGCGGAGTCCACGCTCTTCGACGAGAAGGGCCCGCTCGGCCGCAGCACCCAAACCCTCCTCCTCGGCTCGCGCTGACTCAGGGGTGAGCTTAGGCGCGGCTGGAGATCTGCTGCACGGCCCAGCCGTTGCCGTCCGGGTCGCTGAAGAAGAGGAACCCGACGTTGTCGAGCGGGTCGGGTGTCGGAGTGGGGTTCTGGCCCAGCACCTGGACATCGCCGACCTCGACTCCGCGGGCGACCAATTCGGCGTGCGCCTTGCGGATATCGGGGACAACCAATTGCAGCCCTTGGATGGAACCCGGTTCCATCTTCGGGACCGCGCCCTTGCCGATGACGACGGAGCACCCGGATCCGGGCGGGGTCAGCTGCACGATGCGGATGTCAGCACTGATCACGGTGTCGTGGTCGATCGCGAAACCCAGTTTCTCCGAGTAGAACTCCTTGGCGCGGTCGATATCCGAGACCGGCACGATCACGACTTCGAGTGTCCAGTTCATAGTCAGCCCTTTGCGTTGACAGACGTGGGTATACCTCGCTGTGCAGACGCCCCGGCGCCGCGAAATTCATCGGCGGAAAGCCCGGAGCCGGGCATCGTTTCGGTAAGTGCCGCCAGGCTATCGCGTGCGATCGGCCGAGGCGGTGGATCGACACGGTCCGCTCAGGAGTCGCGGCGCTCCCATCGCCAGGCGAATTCACCCGTCTGCGGTGGGGGGCCCGGGAGATCACCGTCCGCGGCGAGACCGGCGACGAGCAAAGCCAATGTGCGACGGCGCAATTGGGCGGTGCGAGTCGCATCCGGCATGGCGATCGCCGCGCAGGCCTCCAGGACCAGGCCGAGGTCCTGCGAGTTCACTTCGGGACGCAGCCGACCGGTGGCATGCGCGCGGCGCACCAACTCCTCGGTCGCCTCGCCCGAGTGCATGACATCGGGCAGCATCGACTCATCGGGGGTGAAGGTGCCCGCCAGATGCACAGTCAACGAGTGCACGTCGACGTCGACCACGCGCTCCAGGAACCCGACCAGTGCCTGCCAGCCATCCTCTTCCGCCAGCGCGGCGTCGGCCTCCGCGTTGTAGCGGCGCAGCCCGTCGTGGCAGAGCGTGCGCAGTAGCACCTCCTTGCTCGGGTAGCGGCGATACAGCGCGCTGATGCCGACGCCCGCGCGCTCGGCGACGGCGGAGATCGGGGCGTTGGCGTCGGCCAGGAATACCGCGCGGGCAGCCTCGAGGATGAGGCTGTCATTGCGGGCCGCCTGCGCCTTGCGGCCGGGCAAACCCTTCTGAGCTGGCGCATCGGATGTCTTCGGCATGAAATCAGACTAACACTTGAAACGGAATGATCCGTTCTGATACTGTTCAAACAGAACGAAAGATTCCGTTCCAAACGAGGAGATCGTTATGACCGCCAACGCCATCCGCCCCTTCCGCATCGAGATCTCGCAGGCCGACCTGGACGACCTGCAGAACCGACTGGCCCGCACCCGCTGGGCCGACCAGATCCCCGGTTCGGGCGACACCTACGGCGTGAGCGTCGACCGGGTGCGGCACCTCGTCGACTACTGGCGCGGCGGCTTCGACTGGCGAGCCGTCGAGGCGAAGCTGAACGCCTACCCGCAGTTCCGCACCGAGATCGACGGGCAGGACATCCACTTCCTGCACGTGAAGTCGGCAGCGGACAACGCCTTCCCGCTGATCCTGAGCCACGGCTGGCCGGGCACCTTCGTCGAATTCCTCGGTGTCATCGAGCCGTTGACCGCCGCGGGCTACGACCTGGTCATCCCCTCGGTGCCGGGTTACGGCTTCTCCGGTCCGACCACCGAGGCGGGCTGGAACGACACCCGGATCGCCAACGCCTGGGCCGAACTGATGCGGCGCCTCGGATACGAGAAGTACGGCACGGTCGGCAATGACGGCGGCTCCTCGATCTCCCCGGAGGTCGGCCGGGTCGCGCCGGAAAGCGTGGTGGGCGTGCACGTTACGCAGGTGTATTCGTTCCCGACCGGCGACCCCGCGGAGCTGGCCGACCTGACCGAGGACGAGCAGCAGTCGCTGGCCACGCTGGACTGGTTCGTGAAGAACAAAATGGGCTTCAACGTGTTGCAGTCACAGCAGCCGCAGACGCTGGCACACGCCATCATGGATTCCCCCGCGGGCCTGGTGGGTTGGAACAGCCAGCTGCTCGGCCCGGATCTGGACAACGAATTCGTGCTGACCAATATCGCGATCCACTGGTTCAGCGGCAGCGCGGGTTCGGCGATCCGGCACTACTTCGAGAAGGCGCAGGCGCAGCACCCGACCGAGCCCACCACGGTGCCACTGGCGCTGTCCGGTTCGGCGGGCGACTTCCACGGCATCCGGCGCTTCGCCGAACGCGACCACAACATCGTCTCGTGGCAGACGCACAACGTGTACACCCACTACTTGCACCATGTGGCGCCGGAACTGATGGCGGACGAGATCGCGAAGTTCTTCACCCAGTACCGCTGACATCGTCATCGCGGCCCGCGCCCATCCGCGCGGGCCGCACTTCCCAAGCCTCGCTAGGAGTCCGAACATGAACGCCATCAAGCCCTTCCGCATCGACATCCCGCAGACGAAGCTCGACGACCTGGCCGACCGGCTACACCGGGCACTGTGGCCCGACGAACTCCCCGGCGTCGGCGACGCCTACGGGGTGTCCAACAATCGGGTGCAGAGCCTCACCCGGTACTGGCTGGAGCAATTCGATTGGCGAGCGCTGGAGGCGCGGCTGAACGCACTGCCGCAGTTCACCACCGAGATCGACGGCGAGGACATCCATTTCCTGCACATCCGCTCGTCCCGGCCCGACGCCACACCGGCAATCCTCACCCACGGCTGGCCGGGCACCATTCTCGAATTTTTGAATATCATTGCGCCACTGACCGAACCGGAATCGGCGGATGCGCCCGCCTTCCACGTCGTGATCCCCTCGCTGCCCGGCTTCGGCTTTTCCGGGCCCACCCGCAGCACCGGCTGGAATCGTCACCGCACCGCCCGAGCCTGGCTGGAACTGATGTCCCGCCTCGGCTACCAGAAGTTCGGCGCGATCGGCAACGATGCCGGTTCGATGATCTCCCCCGAAATGGCCCGGATCGCACCGGACCGGTTGCTGGGAATCCATGTGACGCAGCTGTATTCGTTCCCGTCCGGTGATCCGGCCGAGTTCGAGGGTCTATCCGGCGAGGATATGGCGGCGCTGGGGCACCTGCAGTGGTTCCACGACAACAAGATGGCCTTCAACACGCTGCACAGCCAGCAGCCGCAAACGTTGGCCTTCGCATTGGCCGATTCGCCGGTGGGTCTACTCGGTTGGAACGCACAGCTTTTCGGTGCGAGCCTGGATCTCGACTTCATTCTCGGCAATGTCGCCATCCTCTGGCTGACCGGGACCGCGGGCTCGTCCATCCGGTTCTACTACGAGGACGCCCACACCGCCGAGCAGCCGCAGCAACCGACCACGACGCCCATCGGGCTGGCCATGTTCAAGGGTGATTTCCAGTCCATCCGCCGCTTCGCCGAGCGCGACCACGAGAACATCGTCAGCTGGAACTCCTACGATCCGGGAATTCCCGCGGGCGGACCCAACGACGCGGCCGGACACTACGCCGCGCACGAGGCGCCCGAACTGCTGGTCGGCGATATCCGTCGCTTCTTTTCGCAGGTCATCTAGGTTTTCGCAGCGTCGAGCGCGGCCCGTTACCCGGTCTCCGGGGCACGGGCCGCGAGGCGTTTTCCGGCCATGGACACTCGCTTATGTCCGCGAGACGCACGACCATGGTTCGGGGCTCTCTCCGCTGATGTACTGGATTCACCAACAGCTCAACAGCTTTGAAACACAGGGAGAGAAACCATGAAAATCGCAGTCTTCGGAGCCACCGGTACCGTCGGTCGTCTGGTCGTCGAGCAGGCGCTGGAGCAGGGGCACGAGGTGACGGCCTTCACCCGCAACGCCGCCGGCATCGCGCAGCGCCACGAGCGGCTGCGCATTGTCGAGGGCGATGTGTTCGATACCCACGCGGCCGAGCGGGCGGTGGCCGGTCAGGACGCGGTGATCGTCGCGCTCGGCGACGGCCGCAAGGGCCTGGTTCGCTTCGCCGGCACCAAGGCGGTCGTCGAGGCGATGCAACGGACCGGGGTGAAGCGGCTGATCTGCCAGAGCAGCCTCGGGGTCGGCGACAGCCGCGGCAACCTCAACTTCCTGTGGAAGTACCTGCTGTTCGGGATGCTGCTGCGCAAGGCGTACAACGACCACGTGAAGCAGGAGGAGCTCGTCCTGGCGAGCGATCTGGACTGGACCATCGTGCGGCCGAGCGCCTTCACCGACGGACCGCGCACCGGCAGCTTCCGCCGCGGCTTCCCGGCCGACGCGAAGGGGCTCACGCTGAAGATCTCCCGCGCCGATATCGCGGATTTCCTGCTCGAGCAGCTGACCGATACGACCTACGTCCACCAGGCTCCGGGCATTTCCCACTGAGGACGGCGGCATATGCCGCGCCCGCGCGATCGGCCGGATCCCCCCGCGACCCACGCCCCGAAGTTCGGGAGCGTGGGTCGCGGACGAACTCGCTGTACCACGTCGCTCCTATACGACGCGGCGCCGGCGAGTGGGCTCTCCCGGAGCGGGCCACCGGTGCCTTGCCACACTGCTCACTTCAGGCGTGTTCGTGCAGATCGCCCCACGCCGGGAAGGGGTCGGGGTAGGCGGACCATTCCGTTGGGCCCGCGGCGAATTCGGCATCGGTGAGCAGAGCGGCGTCCAGCAGGGCGCGGACGTGATCGCCGTCGAGCCGCACGCCGATGAAGACGATCTCCTGCCCGGCGGGGACTTCCAACGACGACCACCAGGCCGCGGGTTCGAAGGTCAGGTTCGGCCCGGCCTGCGACCAGACCGCCGCGAAACCGGGACGGCTGGCGAGCCAGCAGAAACCCTTGCTACGCAATATGCCTCGGAGTTGATTCAGTGCGTCGGCGAGGCGCCCGGGGTGGAACGGCCGTTCCGCGGCGTAGGTGATGCTGCGGATGCCGTACTCCTCGGTCTCGGGGATATGCCCACCCGCCAATTCCTCGGCCCAGCCCTCGGTTTCGGCGGCGACCACCGGGTTGTAGCGGCCGGTGTCGAGCACCTCGGCCAAATCCACCTCACCGTTCGCGATACGCAGCACCTGCGCGCGTGGATTCAGCCTGCGCACCGTGGCCTCCACGGTTCCCGCCGCGTTATCGCTCACCAGATCGGTCTTATTGATGAGCAGTACATCGGCGAATTCCACCTGATCGACAAGCAGATCCGCGATGGTGCGGGTATCCCCTTCGCCCACTTCGAGATTCCGCTCGGCAAGGGCTTGGCCGCGAGCCACCTCGGCGAGAAAGGTCGAGGCGTCGACCACGGTCACCATGGTGTCGAGCCGAGCGATATCGCCGAGCCGGAAGCCGTCCTCGAATTCCCAGTCGAAGGTGGCGGCAACCGGCATCGGCTCGGAGATCCCGGTCGACTCGATGACCAGCTGATCGAAGCGACCCTCCTTGGCCAGCCTGCCGACCGCCTCGATCAGATCCTCGCGCAGCGTGCAGCAGATGCACCCGTTGGTGAGTTCGACCAGCTTCTCCCGCGTCCGATCCAGCTGCCCCTGGCCCGCCACCAGCGCGGCGTCGATATTGACCTCACTCATGTCGTTGACGATGACCGCCACCCGACGGCCCTCCCGGTTGGCGAGGATGTGGTTGAGCAGCGTGGTCTTGCCCGCGCCCAGGAAGCCGGACAGCACGGTGACGGGCAGCAGGTCGGTGCGCGATGATGTGGTCACAAAGTTAATGATAACGATTGTCATTAACAATCACTCATCGGGTCCCGCTCCCACACACTCCGAGCCGGGGCGAGACGTCGTAGGGTCGTCCCGTGAAGCTGTTGCCGATTCCCGCGAACGGGGAGACCCCCATTCGCGTCCTGACCATTGCGGGCACCGACTCCGGCGGCGGCGCCGGAATCCAGGCCGATACCAGGACCATGGCGCTGTGCGGTGTGCACGCCCTGGTCGCGGTGGCCGCGGTGACGGTGCAGAACTCGGTGGGGGTGAGCGGCTTCCACGAGATCCCGCCGCGGGTCGTGGCGGATCAGGTGCGCTCGGTGGCGGGCGATATCGGTGTCGGCGCGGCCAAGACCGGCATGCTGGCCTCGACCGCGATCATCGAGGCGGTTGCCGAGGTCTGCCGGGAGGTCGGTATCGGCCGCGACGGCGCTGTACCGCTCGTGGTCGATCCGGTGGCGGCCTCCATGCACGGCGATCCGCTGCTGCACGAGGAGGCACTGGATGCGGTGCGGCACACGCTGATTCCGCTCGCCACCGTGGTGACGCCGAATCTCGACGAGGTCCGGCTGATCACCGGCATCGACGTCACCGACGACGCGAGCGCCCGGCGCGCCGCCGAGGCCCTGCACGCGCTCGGCCCGAAATGGGTCATCGTCAAGGGCGGCCACCTGCGCTCCTCGCGGTACAGCACCGACCTGCTCTTCGACGGCGATCGGTTCCTCGAGTACCCCGCACCCCGCATCGAAACCGGCAACGATCACGGCGGCGGCGACACCCTCGCCGCGTCCATCGCCTGCGCCCTGGCCCACGGCTATCCGGTCCCCGAGGCCGTCGAGTTCGGCAAGGAATGGACCCGCCGCTGCCTGGAAGCCGCCTACGACCTCGGCGCGGGCCACGGTCCGGTGTCCCCGTTCTGGCGCCTGAACCAGTCCTGAATCCGGGCGGTCGCGTGCCGCAGAAACTTGTCGGTGGGTGGGTTCAGACTGTGGTTGTCGCAAACAGATCGGCCTCAATGGCGCGGCCGAGCGAGAACAGCGTCGTTCGAATGGATGCGACGAGGTACTACGTTCGCCAGGCGTGACGGCGTCACCGATGGGCAGCGTGGTAGTCCGCCGGTGTCGGCGGAGCACAGCCACCGCGTCTCGTCGGTGGGCGTGAAAGTCCTGTACGAACACCAGGGCGGCGGTCACGCAGGCGACGTAGTCCATGAGCATGTCGTGCAAGAACACCGACGAGTGCGCGCCGGGTGTCACCCGGTGGCGATAACATCGAAAGGCTACTGAACAAGCTCTGCGCCAGAGGATTGTCGGCTGAACGACGCAACCGAGGAGCAGCATCATGACAGTGGTCCAGAACTTCATCGACGGCAAGCTCGTCGACTCGGTAAGTGGTGCGACGATGGCACTCGTCGACCCCACCACGGGCGATCAGTACGGCACCGCCCCGGTGTCGAACGAACAGGACATCGATAACGCGTACGCGGCGGCGGCCAAGGCGTTCTGCGACTGGAAGCGCACGACGCCGTCGCACCGCCAGATGGCGCTGCTCGATTTCGCCGACGACTTGGAGAATGTCGCCGACGCGCTGGTCGAGGCCGAGGGCCGCAACACCGGCAAGCCGAACCACCTCACCTCAGCCGTGGAAATCCCGCAGATGCTGGACCAGACCAGGTTCTTCGCGGGGGCGGCACGGGTTCTGGAGGGCAAGTCGGCCTGCGAGTACCTGGCGGGCCATACATCGTGGATCCGCCGGGAGCCGATCGGCGTCATCGGGCAGGTGACACCGTGGAACTACCCGATGATGATGGCGATCTGGAAGTTTGTTCCCGCGATCGCGGCGGGCAACACCGTGGTGATCAAGCCGAGCGACACCACCCCGGTGACGACGGTGATGCTGGCCGAACTGGCCTCCGAGCACCTACCGCCGGGCGTGCTCAACGTGGTTACCGGTGACCGGAGGACCGGTGCGGCGGTAGTGGCGCATCCGACCCCGGCGATGGTGTCGATCACCGGTTCGATCGCCGCGGGACGTGCGGTCGCGGAGTCGGCCGGAAGCCGCCTGAAGCGCACCCATCTGGAGTTGGGCGGCAAGGCGCCGGTAATAGTGTTCCCCGACGCCGATATCGCCGCGGCCGCCAAGGGCATCGCGGCCTCGGGCTATTTCAACGCCGGGCAGGATTGCACGGCGGCCACCCGGGTCCTCGGTCACGCCTCGGTCGCCGATGATTTGACCGCGGCGCTGGCCGAGCAGGCCGGCAGTGCGACAACGACATTCGGCAAGGCCGCCGATGACGAGACCGCCTGGGTGCCACCGGTCAACAACGCCGACCAACTACAGCGGGTGCTCGGCTTCCTCGATCAGGTGCCCGATCACGCTTCGGTTATGGTCGGCGGGCACCGGCAGGGTGACCACGGCTATTACGTCGAGCCGACGGTCATCGGCGGGCTGCTCCAGGATGACGGGCTGAGCCAGCACGAGATCTTCGGCCCGGTGATCACCGTGCAGTCGTTCACCGACGAAGACGAGGCGGTCCGATGGGCCAACGGCGTCGAATACGGTCTGGCGTCCTCGGTGTGGACCAAGGACGTGTCGAGGGCGCTGCGCGTATCGGCCGCCCTCGACTTCGGCTGCGTGTGGATCAACACCCACACCGCGCTGATCGCCGAGATGCCGCACGGCGGGTTCAAGTCGTCCGGGCACGGTAAGGACCTATCGATGTACGGGCTGGAGGACTACACCCGCATCAAGCATGTGATGGCCAGAATCGACTGACCGGCCTCGGCCGATCAGAGCCGGAAAGTGTTGGAACGCACCGACGCCGGGAGGATGCCCCGAAGCGACCGGCACGAGTCACGGGGATGTGGAGAAAGCCTGGTGCAGCGGCAGGTCGGCGTCGATGACGATGCCGTTGAGGCGAGCGCTGGCCTCCGCGAGCGCGGAGATGATCTCGCCGAGATAGGCGACGAATTTCTCGATGGGCATGGCATTGCCGTGCAGGCGGTTGGCGCCCAACCACCAGTCGGTGGCGGAGGCGACGGCGCCGAAGATCGAGTAATTGACCAGCTCGACACTGGCGACGTCGAACGATTCGTCCTCGACGAGCCCGGCGAGCAGATCCGCGGCGCGGCGCGCGGATTGGCGGGCCGACTGCAAGGCCCGCGCGGATTCGTCGGTCTGCTGCGTGAAGTGGCTGTGCAACATGAAACGGAAGACATTGGGGTGCTCGGTGACCACGAGCACGTATTCGGCGGCGCCCCGACGCACCAGCTCCCGCGCCGAATCGTGGGTCAGATCAATGCTGGAGATGATGCGCTCCCACAGCATGTCGCGGACCCGGTCGACGATGGCGTTGTAGAGGTCGGTCTTATCCTCGAAATGCCGGTACAGCTTCGGCTTCGCCGCACCGGCCTCCTTGGCGATATCGCCCATGCTGACCTCGGGCCCGTATTTGTCGAGCGCACGGAAGGCGGCGTCGACGAATTCGTCACGCACCTTCAGCCGATGCTCGCGCCACCGCTCGGTGCGGGCGTCGACGCGCTTGGGCGGCGCCTCGTCTAGTTTCCGGCCGCGTTGCATCACGAATCCGACCGTACCAACCCGCGATACGACCCCGGTCACCTCGGTCGGCCGCGCCTGATATTCCTCGACCGGCTGTCCATATTGCCGAAACGGCAAGGAAACTGGCACGGTGCGGCGGACCGGGCCCACCATGTCGGCATGACCGATACCGCCGCGCCGAGCAGCGCACAGGAGTACTGGGAAGGCTTCTATCGGGAGCGTGACCAGATATGGACCGGCAACCCGAACCCGCTGCTGGTGCGCGAGGCGACCGATCTCGCCCCCGGCACCGCACTCGACCTCGGCTGCGGCGAGGGCGCCGACGCGATCTGGCTGGCACAGCGCGGATGGCGAGTGACCGCCGTCGATATCTCCGCGACCGCGCTGGGCCGGGCCGCCGCACACGCCGACTCCGCCGGTGTCGCGGACCACATCGTCTGGGCCGAGCACGATCTCGCCCGGTCGTTTCCGGATGGTGCGTTCGATCTGGTGTCGGCGCAGTTCTTCCATTCTCCCGTCGCGCAGGCCGACGAACGTACGGCGGTGCTGCGCCGGGCCGCCGCGGCGGTGGCATCGGACGGGGTATTGCTGATAGCGGGACATGCGGGCTGGCCCACCTTCGCCCAGCACTCGCACGCCGACCATGCCCGCCCCGATGTGCACTTCCCGACGATTCCCGAGGTGTTGGACGGACTCGCGCTGGCGCCGGGCGAGTGGCAGGTCGAGGCCGACGACGAGGTCGAGCGGGAGATGACCGGGCCCGACGGTCAGCGGGGGCGGCGCGTCGACCATATCCTGCGCATCCGCCGCACAGCCTAGGGTCCCAGCAACCTCACAGCTGGAATCCAGCTTGCCTGTAGCGCGGCTGTCGAAGGTAGTCGGCATGACCGATACCGCGACCGCCGCGCACCGGGCGGAACCGATCGAAGCGGTGATCACACCCGTGCTCGACGTCGTGATCCCCGTCTACAACGAAGAGGCCGACCTCGGGATATGCGTGCGCAGGCTGCACGCCCACCTGCATGACGGATTCCCGTTCCCGGCCCGGATCACCATCGCCGACAATGCGAGTACCGACGACACCATGCGGGTCGCGCGGCTGCTCGCGGATGAACTCGACGGCGTCCGGGTGGTGCATCTGGACGCCAAGGGACGAGGCCGGGCGCTGCGGGCGGTGTGGGAGCGCTCCGACGCGCAGGTCGTCGCCTATATGGACGTCGATCTGTCCACCGACCTCAACGCCTTGCTTCCGCTGGTCGCGCCCCTCATCTCCGGGCACTCCGATGTGGCTATCGGGACCCGGCTCGATGCGGCGTCGCGGGTAGTGCGAGGCCCCAAGCGCGAATTCATTTCCCGTTGCTACAACCTGATCCTGCGGGCCTCGCTGCGGGCACGGTTCTCCGATGCCCAGTGCGGGTTCAAGGCGATGCGCACCGAGATCGCGCGACGGCTGCTGCCACTGGTCGAGGACGGCGAATGGTTCTTCGACACCGAACTGCTGGTGCTCGCCGAGCGCGCGGGACTGCGCATCCACGAGGTGCCGGTCGACTGGATCGACGATCCGGACAGCCGGGTGGATATCGTCGATACCGCGCGCAAGGATCTGCTCGGGGTGTGGCGGCTGGCGCGCGGGCTGACCACCGGAGCGCTGCCGCTGGAGGAACTGCGCCGCGCGGTGGGCCGTGAACCACTGGTGCCCGGGGTGCCGCTCGGCATGGTCGGGCAGGTGGTGCGATTCGCCATCGTCGGCGTCGTATCCACCCTCGCCTATGCGCTGCTGTACATGCTGTTGCAGCCGTTCGCGGGCGCCCAGATCGCGAATCTCGTCGCATTGCTGGTGACCGCGATCGGAAATACCGCGGCCAACCGGACCTTCACCTTCGGCGTGCGCGGATCGAACGGCGTTGTCGCACACCAGTTCCAAGGGCTGCTCATCTTCGGCTTCGGGTTACTGGTCACCAGCGGATCACTGTTCGCGCTGCACCGCTGGGCGCCGGACGCGTCGGTGCATCTGGAGCTCGTTGTCCTGGTGCTCGCCAACCTGGTCGCCACCCTGACCCGATTCATCGGTCTGCGCTGGGTCTTCCGCGATAGCGGACCGACCGGGGAGCCGCGGCGCGCGCCCGCCTGCACCGGTTCCGAATTCGAGGGGGCGGACAACCGATGACCGCCACATTGACACCGCGGCCCGCCATCCGGCCGCGAAAATCGCTGCCCCGCCGCGGAATCGACTGGGAATATCGGACGCTGGCCGCCCTGCTGCTCGGCACCGGCCTCGCCTACCTGTGCAATCTGAGCGCCAACGGCTGGGCCAACTCCTTCTATTCGGCGGCGGTGCAGGCGGGTTCGCAATCCTGGGAGGCATTCTTCTTCGGCTCCTCGGATGCGGCCAACTCGATCACCGTCGATAAACCACCGGCCTCGCTGTGGTTGATGGAGCTGTCGGTGCGGGCGTTCGGGCTCAACAGCTGGAGCATCCTGGTCCCCGAAGTGCTGCTCGGCGTCGCCTCGGTGGCGCTGCTGTGGGCAACGGTGCGCCGACCGTTCGGGCCTGCCGCCGGGCTGCTCGCCGGACTCGTCCTGGCCGTTACTCCCGTTGCGGCGCTGATGTTCCGGTTCAACAATCCGGACGCGCTGCTGGTCTTCCTGATGGTGGGCGCGGCCTGGGCGATGACGCGGGCTGTCGAGGACGGCCGCACCCGCTGGCTGGTGCTCACCGGTGCGTTCATCGGATTCGGCTTCCTCACCAAGCAATTGCAGGTGCTACTGGTGGTGCCCGCGCTGGCGCTGACCTATCTGATCGCCGGGCCGCCCAAACTCGGCACCCGGATCACGCAGTTGCTGGCCGCCGGTGCGGCGATGATCGTCGCGGCTGGATGGTGGCTGTTGGCGGTCGAGCTGTGGCCCGCGCAATCGCGGCCGTGGATCGGTGGCTCGCACAATAATTCGATCCTGGAGCTGACGCTGGGCTACAACGGGCTCGGCCGTTTGAACGGCAATGAACGCGGCAGTGTCGGCCCCGGCGGTGAACTCCCCGCCGGCGGCAACGGAATGTGGGGCAGCACCGGGATCACCCGAATGTTCGAACCCGCCCAGGGCGGTCAGATCGCCTGGCTCATCCCGGCGGCGCTGATCGGTCTGGTCGCCGGAATCCTGCTGCGCGGCAGGGCCGCACGCACCGACAGCCAGCGCGCCGCCCTCATCCTGTGGGGTGGCTGGGGGCTGATGACCGGCTTGGTGTTCAGCTATATGGCGGGCATATTCCACCAGTACTACACCGTGGCACTCGCGCCCGCGGTCGCCGCACTGGTCGGCGCGGGCACGGTACAACTGTGGCGCGAGCGTGGCAGGCTGTGGGTACGGCTCGTGCTGGCCCTCGCGATCGGTCTCAGCACCGCGACATCGTGGATGTTGTTGTCGCGCAGCGCGAGTTTCCTGCCCTGGCTGCGGTGGACGGTGCTGGCCGTCGGGATGGTGGCGACCATTGCCGTCGCCTTCCCTGCCCCGCGGAAGGCCACCGTGGCCGCGGCGGTGGCGGTCGCATTCGTCGGACTGGCCGGACCGGTCGCCTACACCGTCGACACCATTGCCACGGCGCACCAGGGTTCGATTCCGTCGGCCGGGCCGAATGTCGGCGGTATGCACGGCCCGGGGCCGATGCGTGCCGACGGTGACGCCGGTGCGATGCCCGGTCCGGGCGGACGGAATACCCGGCCCGACGGTCGCATTCCGGCCGACGGCGGCGCGAATACCGGTCCGGGCGGTGCGACCACCGCCGGTCCGGATGGGGACGCGATGACGGGCGGATTGCTCGGCGCGAGCCGCCCGAGCGACCGCGTGGTGGCACTGTTGGAAAACGATGGCGGAGAGTACACCTGGGTGGCGGCCGCGATCGGCTCGAACAGCGCCGCGGGCTTCCAGCTGGCCACCGAACTGCCCGTAATGCCGATCGGCGGCTTCAACGGCAGTGACCCGTCACCGACGCTCGAACAGTTCCAGCAGTATGTCGCGCAGGGCAAGATCCACTACTTCATCGGTGGCGAGAGTCGCGGGGATCGCGGTGGCGACGCCTCGACCGGCGCCGCGATCACCCAATGGGTGCGGGAGCACTTCACCGCCACCGAGGTGGACGGGGTCACGCTCTACGACCTGACCGCCGCCCGGTGATGTTCGCTCAGTTGGCGGCCAGCCACTCGGCGAAGGTCGGGCCGCCGAGCTTCGCGTGCGCGCCGGGCAGCAACGTGCCGTTCTCGAACTGCTCGCGGTCCGGGTTGGCGGGGTCGCTGACCTCCTGGATCCGGACCGGGCTGCCGAGCGCGGCCACCAGCTGCGCGGCGGCGCCCGCCATGGTCTCCGGTCGCGGGCCCGCGACCTCGGGGAACGGGCCGTCGGTGCGGACCGGTGCGGTATCGACGGCCATTTCGACCAGTGCCTCGGCGACCGTGCGGGCGGCCACCAGCTGCGTCCGCATATTCGCCAGGTAGGCGACCTCACCCTGGGTGCCCCACTGCACCATCACCTCGACCAGTTCGTGGAACTGCGCGGCCCGCAGGATCTGCACCGGCAGCGGGCCTTCGAGCAGCGCCCGCTCGTGCGCCAGTTTGGCCGCGTTATAGCCCGCGACCGAATCATCGATGCCGATGATGGAGACCACGACCAGCTTCTCGACGCCGGTCTTCCGGCCCGCCTCGTGCAGGTTCCCGGCCGCGGCGGTGAAGAATTCGGTGGCGATGTCCTTATCGGCGGACGGGGTGCTGGAGGCGTCGATCACGACCTGAACGCCCTCCAGCGCCTCGACCAGCCCCCGGCCGGTCTCGATATCCACACCGTTCGCGCGGGAGAACGCGACCACCTCGTGGCCCTGCTCGTGCAGCACGTCCACCACATGCTTGCCCAGCCGCCCGGTCGCACCGGCCACCGCGATCTTCATCGGCTTCGTCATTTCGCTGCTCCTTGTTCTCGGCTCTTTCGCGGCGTTGTTCCGCGTTCACAGGGAGGACGACGCAGCGCAGGCGAGTGTGACATCGCGAGAAAAGCCATTGAACCGCAAGGCATTATCCGGGCCAGGCGGAGGAATGATCCTCAGCGGGGTGCGCCGAGGGCGGCGTGCAGAGTCGCCGACCACTGCTGGATGATCTCCTTGCGGCGGGCCGAGTCATCGGTCAGGACATCGGCGAGCCCGAGCCCGCGGGCCAGGTCCAGGGTGGCCTGGACCAAGTGGTGCGCGACCGGATCGGTGTCGTCGACGCCGAGCGCCTCCACCGCGCGGCGATGCGACGCGCGACCGAACCTCGCCTCCAGCGGTACGATTCGCTCCCGCAGCGCCGGATCGGCGGCCGCATGCGTCCACACCTGGAGCGCCGCCTTGAACAGCGAACTGGTGTAGGACTCGACCAGGCCCGCCACCACGGCCTCGGTGCGTGCGACGCCGTCGACCTGCTCCGTCAGCGTCGCTGCCTCCTCCTTGGCCTGCTCGTTGCGGGTGTCGAACATGTACTCGAGTGCGGCGGTGATCAGATCCTCCCTGGTCGGGAAGTGATGCTGCGCCGCGCCACGCGACACCCCGGCCCGTTCGGCGACCACCGCGACGGTGGCAGCGGCCCAGCCGGTCTCGGCTAGGCAGTCGATGGTCGCCTCCAGCAGGCGCTGCCGGGTGGCACGGCTGCGGTCCTGCTTGGGTTCGTGAGGTGTCGCCATGGGATTATTCTGCCCAGCTCGGCGGACGGCGCTGTAAGAAGGCCAGCATGCCCTCATGCACCTCTGGGGTGCCGAAGAAGCTCGCCGAGCGCCGGGCGAGTTCCTCGGCGGAGTCGTCGAACCCGGCCAGGATCTCCGCGTTGACGAGCCGCTTGGCCTCGGCCAAGCCCTGCGGGGACCCCTTGCGCAGCTCTCCGCAGAGCCGTTTCACCTCGGCGGCCGGGTCGGCGGCGGTGACCGTGACCAGCCCGATCTGCTCGGCGATAGCGGCATCGAACTTCTCGCCGGTCAGGTAGTACCTGCTCGCCGCGCGGGGGTCCAGCCGGGGCAGCAGGGTCAGCGAAATCATGAACGGCGCCAACCCGATTCGCACCTCGGTCAAGGCGAAGGAGCTGCCCGGCCCGGCCACCACCAGATCGCAGCCCGCGACAATGCCCATGCCACCGGCCCGCACATTCCCGTCGATCTGCGCGATCACCGGCTTCGGAATCTCCACCAATCGGCGCAGCACGCCGATCATCACCCGGGTGCGCTCGTCGGCGGCGACGGCCGGATCGGCATTGCTGGCCTCGCTGAGATCCGCACCCGCGCAGAAGGTATTGCCGTTGTGCGCCAATACGATTCCGCGCACCGAGGGATCGGCGGCCGCGTCATCGAGCCCCCGCAGTAGTTCGGCCACCAACCGCGACGACAGGGCGTTGCGGTTGTGCGGCGAATCGAGGGTGAGCGTTGCGAAGCCGTCCCGGACCTCGTACCGGACGTACGGCGCGGTGGTTGGGTCGCTCAAGGTGTCCTCCGTGTGATCGAGACCCGGCCTAGGCGGACATTCCGGCCCGCAGCGAACGGAAAACCGTCACGCATGCGGAGGAATGTCCGCCCAGGCCGGTGGGCATCAGTACGACTTCGGCAGACCCAGCGAGTGCTGGGCGACGAAATTCAGCACCATCTCACGGCTCACCGGCGCGATCCGGCCGATGCGGGAGGCGGCCAGCATGGAGGCCAGGCCGTAATCCTTGGTCAGGCCCGCGCCGCCGTGCGTCTGGATGGCCTGATCCAGCGCCTTGATACTCGCCTCGGCCGCAGCGTATTTCGCCATATTCGCCGCTTCCGCCGCGCCCATCTCGTCGCCTTCGTCGTACAGCGCGGCGGCCTTCTGCATCATCAGCTTGGCCATCTCGAGTTCGATCTTCACCTGCGCCAGCGGATGCGAAAT
Organism: Nocardia sp. NPDC050710; assembly: GCF_040654375.1. Classification (NCBI taxonomy): domain Bacteria; kingdom Bacillati; phylum Actinomycetota; class Actinomycetes; order Mycobacteriales; family Nocardiaceae; genus Nocardia; species Nocardia sp. NPDC050710. The sequence goes on from NZ_JBFAHV010000010.1 coordinate 103,468, forward strand.
GCCCTGGTGCGCACCGATCGGCGTCTTCCAGACCGTGCGTTCCTTGGCGTACTCGACGGCCCGGTCGATGGCATAGCGGCCGAGGCCGATGGCCATCGCCGCACCCATGATCCGTTCCGGGTTCAAGCCCGCGAACAACTGCATCAGCGCCGCGTCCTCCTTGCCGACCAGCGCGGTGGAAGGTAGGCGGACGTCGTCGAGGAACAGGTTGTACTGGTGGTCCGGCTCGATAATGTCCATCTCCTGCGCCACCTTGGTGAAACCGGGGGCGTCGGTGGGCACGATGAACAGCGCGGGCTTGAGCTTGCCGGTCTTGTGGTCCTCGGTGCGCGAGACGATGAGCACCGCCTCGGCCTGGTTCACGCCGGAGATGAAGATCTTGCGGCCGTTGAGGATCCAGTCCTCGCCATCGCGGCGGGCGGTGGTGGTGATCTGGTGCGAGTTGGAACCGGCGTCCGGTTCGGTGATGCCGAAGACCATCTTGCCGGTGCCGTCGGCGAGTTTGGGCAGCCATTCCTGCTTCTGCTCGTCGGTGCCGTACTTGGTGATGATGGTGCCGCAGATAGCCGGGGAGACCACCATGAGCAGCAGACCCGCGCCCTGCGCGGAGAGCTCCTCCATCACCAGCGACAGCTCGTACATGCCCGCGCCACCGCCGCCGTACTCCTCCGGCAGGTTGACGCCGAGGAAGCCGAGTTTGCCCGCCTCCTGCCACAATTCGTCGAGCGGCTCGTTCTTGCGCGCCTTCGGTAGCACATAGTCGCGGTAGCTGTACTTCGCGGCGAGCGCGGCCACCGCGGCCCGCAATGCCTTGCGCTCTTCGGATTCGATGAAACTCATTACTCAGCTCTCCTGGTTCGCTGTATTGGATTCGGCGTCCGCGGGCCCCTCCGTGGTTACGCGGGCTGCCTCCTCCGGGTCCGTCGCTACCGCCGTATTGGATTCGGCGTCCGCGGGCCCCTCCGTGGTTACGCGGGCTGCCTCCTCCGGGTCCGTCGCGGGGTCGTCGACGACCGCGAGAACAGCTCCGATGTCGACCTGCTGGCCGACGGTGACATTGAGGGCGCTCAGCACGCCCGCGGCGGGGGCGGCGATGGTGTGCTCCATCTTCATCGCCTCCAGCCAGAGGATCGGCTGGCCCTGTTCGACCCGGCTGCCGACCTCGGCGCCCAACCGGATCACACTTCCCGGCATGGGCGCCAGCAGCGAGCCGCTGGCCACCTGCGCGGACGGATCGGTGAAGCGCGGCAGTCTGCGCACGGACACCGGACCCAGCGGCGAGTCGATACAGACCAGATCGCCGTAGCGGGCGACGCCGAATTGCCTGCGCACCGAGCGGCTCTCACCCACCCCACCGGCTGCCGTCCCCGTGAGCTCACCGGGCACCGCCAGCACGACGCGGTCCGGCGTGGCCTCGATCAACGTGAGACCCTCGTGCCCGTCCACCGCGACACCGCCGCCGCGGTCGAACCGGTAGCCGACCTCGTGGACGCCGCTGGTGCGACTCTCATAGGACTTGCGCTGCGACTGCGAGGGCAGGTTGCGCCAGCCGCTCGGCAGGCCGCCGCCGACCCGGGACGCGCCACGATTGGCCGCGGCATCGGCCAGTGCGGCTGCCACGATCGACAGCGCCTCGTCCGCCTCGGCGACCAGAGGAGTCGCCAGCGCGTCCAATCCGTGGGTATCGAAGAAGGCGGTATCGGTGTCACCGGCCAGGAAGGCCGGATGCCGCAGCACCCGGACCAGCAGGTCGCGGTTGGTCACCAGGCCGTGGATCTGTGCGCGCTGGAGGGCCGAGGCGAGCAATCGTGCTGCCTCGGTGCGGGTTTCGGCGTAGGAGATGACCTTGGCCAGCATCGGGTCGTAATGCACGCCCACCACCGAGCCGTCCAGCACGCCGGTGTCCAGCCGTATGCCCGGTCGATCGAGCAGGTCGAATTCGGTGGCCACCAACGGGATATCGATGCGGTGCACGGTGCCGCTCTGCGGCTGCCACTCGTGCGCCGGGTCCTCGGCGTAGAGCCGGACCTCGATCGAATGTCCGCGCAGGGCGGGCGGTTGCGCGGGTAGTGCGGCGCCCGCGGCCACATCCAGTTGCAAGCGAACCAGATCCAGGCCGGTGGTGCATTCGGTGACCGGATGCTCCACCTGTAGGCGAGTATTCATCTCGAGGAAGAAGAACTCGCCCGCCTCGTCGGCGAGGAATTCCACGGTGCCCGCGCCGGTGTAGCCGATGGCGCCCGCGGCCAGCCGCGCCGCCTCGAACAGCCGATCACGCATGCCCGGCACCGCGGCGCCTGCTTCGCCTCGCAGGGCATCGATGCGCTCGACCAGCGGCGAGGGCGCCTCTTCGATGACCTTCTGATGGCGACGCTGGATGGAGCATTCGCGTTCGCCGACAGCCCAGATGGTGCCGTGCGTATCCGCCATGACCTGGACCTCGATATGCCTACCGGTCTCCAGGTACCGCTCGCAGAACACCGTAGGGTCACCGAAGGCGGACTCCGCCTCGCGCCGGGCCGCCTCGATCTGCGGCTCGAGATCCGCCAGGACACGCACCACTCGCATGCCGCGGCCGCCACCACCGGCGGAGGCCTTGATCAGCACCGGCAGATGCTGCTCGGTGACCTCGGCCGGATCCAATTCGGCCAGCACCGGCACGCCCGCCGCGTCCATCATCTTCTTGGAGGCGACCTTCGAACCCATCTGTTCGATGGCCTCGACCGGCGGACCGATCCATACCAGCCCGGCGTCCTGTACGGCCTTGGCGAAATCGGCGTTCTCCGAAAGGAATCCGTAACCGGGATGAATGGCGTCCGCCCCGGCGGCCAACGCGGCCTCGATGATCAGCTCGCCGCGCAGATAGGTCTGCGCGGGCGTATTACCGGGCAGACGCACCGCGGCGTCGGCCTCGGCGACATGCGGGGCGGCGGCATCCGCATCGGAGTACACCGCCACGGTGCCGATTCCCATCCGTCGGCAGGTGGCGAAAACCCGCCGGGCGATCTCGCCGCGGTTGGCTACCAGAACACTGCTGATCATGTTCGGCCTCACATCCGGAAGACGCCGAAGCCCTCGGCGCCCTTGATCGGGGCATTGTGGATGGCGGACAACGCCATTCCCAATACCGTGCGGGTGTCGCGGGGGTCGATCACGCCGTCGTCGTAGAGGCGACCCGACATGAACATCGGCAGCGATTCGGCCTCGATCTGCGCCTCCACCATCGCCCGCATCCCGGCGTCGGCCTCCTCATTGAACGGCATGCCCTTGGCCTCGGCCGCCGCCCGGCCCACGATCGAGATGACGCCGGCCAGCTGCGCACCGCCCATAACCGCGGATTTCGCACTGGGCCACGCGAAGACGAACCGCGGATCGTAGGCGCGCCCGCACATGCCGTAGTGCCCGGCACCGTATGAGGCGCCCATCAGCAGCGAAATATGCGGCACCTTCGAATTGGAGACCGCGTTGATCATCATCGCGCCATGCTTGATGATGCCCTTCTGCTCGAACTCCTTGCCGACCATATAGCCGGTGGTGTTGTGCAGGAACAGCAGTGGCGTGTTCTTCTGATTGGCCAGCTGGATGAACTGGGTGGCCTTCTGCGACTCCTCGGAGAACAGCACGCCCCGGGCATTGGCGAGGATGCCGACCGGATAGCCGTGCAGCTCCGCCCACCCGGTGACCAGGCTGCTGCCGTAGAGCGGCTTGAACTCGTCGAAGTCCGAGCCGTCCACGACGCGGGCGATCACCTCGCGTGGATCGAATGGGATCCTCAGATCCGACGGCACGATGCCGAGCAACTCCTCCTGATCGAAGAGCGGGTCGATGACCTCGGCGCGCGGACGCGGGCCCTGCTTGGTCCAGTTGAGCCGCTTGATGATCGAGCGACCGATGCGGATCGCGTCCTGTTCGTCGGCGGCCAGGTAATCGGCCAGACCGGAGACGCGGGCGTGCATTTCGGCGCCGCCGAGTGATTCGTCGTCGGACTCCTCACCGGTGGCCATCTTCACCAGCGGCGGGCCGCCGAGGAACACCTTGGAGCGTTCCTTGATCATCACCGTGTAGTCGGACATGCCGGGGATGTAGGCGCCGCCCGCGGTGGAATTGCCGAAGACCAACGCGATCGTCGGAATGCCCGCCGCCGACAGCCGGGTCAGATCGCGGAACATCCGCCCGCCGGGGACGAAGACTTCCTTCTGGGTGGGCAGATCCGCGCCGCCGGATTCGACGAGGCCGATCACCGGCAACCGGTTCTCCATCGCGATGTCGTTGATGCGCAGGTTCTTCCGCAGCGTCCACGGATTCGAGGTGCCGCCGCGCACGGTGGGATCCGGCGCCACGATGATGCATTCGACGCCCTCCACGATGCCGATGCCCGCGATGACGCTGGCGCCGACGTGGAAGTCGCTGCCCCAGGCCGCGAGTGGGCACAGCTCGAGGAACGGCGAATCCTCATCGATGAGCAGTTCGATGCGCTCGCGCGCGGTGAGCTTGCCGCGCTTGCGATGCCGGGCCAGCTTGTCCGGGCCGCCACCGGCGATCGACTTGGCGAACTCGGCCTCGATCTCGGTGAGCTTGGTCGTCATGGCCTCGGCGGCCGCGGTGTACTCCGCCGAGCCGCTGTCGAGGGTGCTGCGCAATGTGGTCAAGACTGGTACCCCAATCGCTTTGCCGCCAATCCGGTGAGAATTTCGGTGGTGCCGCCGCCGATACCGAGGATGCGGATATCGCGGTATTGGCGCTCCACCTCGGATTCGCTCATGTAGCCGAGGCCGCCGAAGAGCTGAACGGCCTGGTTGGCCACCCACTCGCCCGCCTCGACGGCGGTGTTCTTGGCGAAGCACACCTCGGCGATCAGATCGATTTCGCCGTTCGCGCTGCGCTGCGCCACATCCCGGGTGTACACCCGGGCCACGTCGATGCGCCGGGCCATCTCGGTGACCGTGTTCTGTACCGCCTGCCTGCTGATCAGCGGACGGCCGAAGGTCTCCCGGTTGCGCACCCACTCCAGGGTGAGGTCCAGGCAGCGCTGCGCCTGCGAATAGGCCTGTACCGCAAGGCCGACCCGCTCGCTGACGAAGGCGCCCGCGATCTGATAGAAGCCGGAGTTCTCCTGACCGACCAGATTCTCCACCGGCACCCGTACGTCCACGTAGGACAGCTCGGCGGTGTCGGAGGCACGCCAGCCCATCTTGTCCAGCTTGCGGCTGACCGTGAAGCCGGGCGTGCCCTTCTCGACCACCAGCAGCGAGATGCCACCGGAGCCCGGGCCGCCGGTGCGCACCGCGGTGACGACGTAATCGGCCCGGCAGCCGGAGGTGATGTAGGTCTTCGCGCCATTGACGATGTAATGGTCGCCGTCGCGGCGTGCGGTCGTGGTCAGATGCCCGACGTCCGAGCCGCCGCCCGGTTCGGTGATGGCCAGCGAGCCGATCTTCTCTCCCGCCAGGGTCGGCCTGGCGAAGCGCGCGATCAGATCCTCGTTGCCGGACGCGATGATGTGCGGCACCGCGATGCCGCAGGTGAACAGCGAGGCGAACAGACCGCCGGATCCACCGGCCTGGTGCATCTCCTCACAGACGATCATCGCGTCGATGCCGTCACCGCCGGAACCGCCCGCCGATTCCGGGAATTGGATGCCGAGCAGGCCCAAGGCGCCCGCCTTCTTGTGCAGCTCGCGCGGGATCTCACCGTCGCGCTCCCAGTCGTCGAGGTACGGCAGCACTTCCCGTTCGGCGAAACCCCGTACGGTCGCCCGCAATTCGCGGCGCTCCGGGGTATTCCAAGGACTCACAGCGTTCATGGCAACAGCTCCAAGGGAATTTCGATGTGCCGGGAGCGCAGCCATTCGCCGAGCCCCTTGGCCTGCGGATCGAAACGGGCCTGGTAGGCGACGCCCTTTCCGAGCAGACCGGAGATGATGAAGTTCACGGCGCGCAGATTCGGCAGCACATGCCGGGTGACGGTCAGCGGTTCCGTCTCGGGCAGTAGCTCTTTCAGACGCTCCACCGTCAATGTGTGCACCAGCCAACGCCACTGCTCATCGGTGCGCACCCAGACGCCGATATTCGCGTCGCCACCCTTGTCGCCGCTGCGCGCCAGCGCGATGCTGCCGAGCGGCGCCCGCCGGGTCTCGCTCGCGGACAGTGGTTCCGGCAGCTCCGGCTCCGGAACCGATTCCAGCGCGCGGGATTCGGCTGCGGGCGTGACCTCGATCCGGGTGCCCTCGGGCAGTACCGCGGTGTGCGGGACTTCGGTGGCGTCGACGAATCCGGGGGTGTACACGCCGTACGGAGATCCGTTGCCCGGCAAGGTGGTAAAGCTGCAACCCGGGTAGCTGGCCAGGGCCAGCTCCACCGCGACACTCGAGAAGGTCCGTCCGACCTTGTTCGGATCGGGATCGCGCACCACACAGCGCAGCAGCGCGCTGGCCTGTTCTTCGGTCTCGGCGTCGGGTCGGTCGAGCCGGGCCAGCGTCCAGTCCAGTTCGGCGGGTTTCACCGGCAGCCAGGACTCCAGCTGTCGCTGGGCCAGTGCGGCTTTGGCCTCGATATCGAGGCCGGTCAGGATGAACTCCATCTCGTTGCGGAAGCCGCCGAGGGTGTTCAGTGAGACCTTCAGCCGCGGCGGCGGGGCCTCGCCGGTCACCCCGCTGATCAGTACCCGATCCGGGCCGTCCTGGCGCAGCCCGATGCTGTCCAGCCGCGCGGTGACATCCGGTCCCGCATAGCGCGCGCCCTGGATTTCGTACATCAACTGCGCCTCGACGGTGTCCACGGTGACCGCGCCGCCGGTGCCCGCGTGTTTGGTGATGACACTGCTTCCGTCCCTGCGGATTTCCGCGATGGGGAAGCCGGGGCGTCCGAGATCGGCCAGTTCGGTGAAGAAGGCGTAGTTGCCGCCGGTGGCCTGGGTGCTGCACTCGATGACGTGTCCTGCCACCACCGCGCCCGCCAATGCGTCGTAATCGGTTCGGCCCCAGCCGAAGTGGGCCGCAGCGGGTCCCACGATAACGGAGGCGTCGGTGACCCGCCCCGTGACCACGATATCCGCGCCCGCGTTCAGGCATTCCACAATGCCCCAGGCACCGAGGTAGGCATTCGCGGTGAGCGGGGCGCCGAGGCCCAGTTCGGCCGCGCGGCCGACCAGATCGTCGCCCTCGACGTGCGCGACCTTCGCATCGAGCCCGAGGTCGGCGGCCACCTTGCGCAGCCGCTCGGCCAGACCGGCCGGATTCAGCCCGCCCGCATTGGCGACGATCTGCACATTGCGTTCCAATGCCAGGCCGAGGCAGTCCTCGATCTGCTTGACGAAGGTCTTGGCGTAGCCGAGGCTGGGGTCCTTCATCCGGTCCCGGCCCAGGATCAGCATGGTCAGCTCGGCGAGATAATCGCCGGTGAGTACGTCGAGCTGCCCACCTTCGAGCATCTCCCGCATCGCGCCGAGCCGATCGCCGTAGAACCCGGAACAGTTGCCGATTCGGATCACATCCGGATCGGCGGCCAGCATACTCATCAGCTGGAGGCCTCCCTGTGCGGCGAACCGTCCGGGCGCGGCCGCATTACCGCGCCGGTGATGTTCGCGTTCCGGAGACCAGCATCACATCCGTTCGAGAAAAAATCAAGCACGCGTGCTTGTTAGTTATTTCCGCAGCTCAAACACCACCGCGCCACACCCCCGAAGTGCGACGCGAGACATACAGGCAGACAACCCACACCCTCTGTCCGCCCGAAGCGAGTCTTATCAGCGACCCGTTCGCAGCCGTCTCGCCACCGAGCGGCCGAAGCCCACGCGACGCAGCCGCAAGAAGCCAGACCCCAGAACCGCACAGCAGCCAAGACTTACGACCGACTATCCGCTCCCAACTCAGCCCCGTCCGGAGCGAGCCTTACGAGCGACCCATTCGCAGCCGTCTCGCCACCGAGCGGCCGAAGCCCACGCGACGCAGCCGCAAGAAGCCAGACCCCAGAACCGCACAGCAGCCAAGACTTACGACC
>NZ_JBFAHV010000010.1:111564-213183 GCF_040654375.1 Nocardia sp. NPDC050710
GACTATCCGCTCCCAACTCAGCCCCGTCCGGAGCGAGCCTTACGAGCGACCCGTTCGCGGCCGTCTCGCTGCCGAGCGGCCGAAGCGCACGCGACGCAGTCGCAAGTCTCGGCCGCTCGACAGCGAGACATCCAGGGCCGCGAACACGCCGCGCCCGCGCGGCCAAAAACACAGCCCGCGAACACGCCGCGCCGCCAGGCGCGGCAGAATAAACACAGTGACCGTGATCATCCTGCTCGCGCTCTCCGGCTTCCTGCTCGGCGGCGCCTACTCGACCTGGAAGACGGCGCGCCCGCTGTCCATCGCGCTGGCCGTATGCGCGGTGCTCGCGGCGGGCGGCGCTATCGCCTGGTGGATCTAGCTCGGTTTCTCGAGAACTCAGCTCTTCGACAGACGGAAGATCCGCAGATCTTCGGGGACACCGCTGAGCGGGGCCGCGAAGAAACTGCGTCTGTACGGCTTGACCGCGAACCCCAATTCCTCGAGTGTGCCCTCGCTGAGCGACAGCAGCGTCGCCTCGGAAAGCATGGTGTTGCCATTGCCGCCCGCCTCCATCACCCGGGCCGCGATGGTGACGTCGACCCCGAGCCAATCGCCGCCGATCTCGCGCGGCGAACCGGTGTGCAGACCGATCCGCATTCGCGGACGGTAGCCGTGCACGCCGACCTTCTCCAGGTTGCGTTTGGCCTGCACCGCGGCGTGCAACGCGCGATCGGCCGAGGTGAAGACGGCCATCACGCCGTCGCCCATGCGTTTGACGACGTGGCCGCCGCGATCGACGATCGGCGGCTCGATGGCCTTCGCGACACCGCGCAGTAACTCCAGCGTCGCCTCGTCACCGGCCGAGAGCGACCAACTGGAGAAGGCCACCAGGTCGGTGAACATGACAGTTACTTCTTCGCTACCTTTTCCGCGGCCAACTCGCTCCAGCATCGCCTGCCAGACCTGGAGCGCGCCGAAGCCGATCTCGCGGGCGGCGCTCGGGGTGTCGCCGACCAGCTTGTCGGCCGCGCGGGCCACCGCGCGCGCCCCGCCGGGCCCCGAAACCGACAGCGGGTCACCGAAAGACGGGTCACCGGGCAGCTGTTCACGCGCCTTGCGCAGTACGCCGATCAGATCCGGTCGTTGATTCGCCGCGTTCATCAGCGAGGAAAGCTGCCCCCGGCGATATCCCGCACCCGGACGACGCGGTTCCTCCGCTTCGTCGGTCGGCACCAACGGGATGACGACCTCGGGCGGAACCCCGCCCTCGTCCTCCGGCTCCGACCCGGGCTCAGCACCGCCGGAAGGTGTTTCGTTCACGCCCCGAGGGTATCTCAGCGGACCGACCGTGGGCGGGCTACCAATTATCGCCATCCGAGACCTCTCGATCGAGCGGGACGAGCACGCCATTGGGTCCGCCGATGGGTAACACGATGTTTGCCGGGCCGATGCTAGTGCGCGGACGTACACCCGTGCAGTGCCGTGCGTCACATCCGGAGAAACCACCGGCCCGGTGCGAAGGGGATATCGCACCGGGCCGGAGGGCACACCGTCCGCCGGGCAGTGGCAGGCGGTGTACTCCGGGGTCACGGACCTCCCGACAAGGTCGCGACCTCACACACCCGAGTAGCGAGGGAAGGCACTCGGGTGGCTCTCGGTCAGGCGTCGCGCTTGTTCACCACGAACAGCGCGGAGCCGAAGATGAGGGCGACAATGGCGGCGAAGTAGAGCAGTCCGCCCCACTCGCCCCAGTGCCAGGGCAGGGTCTCGTCCGCGGTGCCGAGGAATCGGCCCGCGTTCTGGAAGGGCAGGAATACCTGGATATTCCGCCCGACCTTGCCGAAGGCCCCGACGATCGGCTCGATCAGCACCGGCCACACGATCAGCAGCGAGAGCGCACCGGCGGACTGCCGGATCAGCGCACCGACGCCCACCGCGAGGAAGACCACCAGCGCCACGAAGATCGGCACCGCGTAGAAGACCTTGTTGTCGCCGTCCGACAGACTCAGGAACCGGCCCGCGTCGCTACCGGTCATCGCCTTGAAGATGAAGAAGCTGACGAAGGTGAGGATCGCCGAGAGGACCGCCGCACCGACACTGATCAGGCCCGCCTTGGCGACGAGCACCGAACTCCGATGGGGCAGCGCCAGGAAGGTCGCCTTGATGGTGCCGAAACGGTATTCGCTGGTCACCGCCAGCGCCGCGAGGATCATCACCAGGATGTAGCCGAAGCCGGGGAAGCCCGCGGCCACACCGGTAATGCCGAGTCCCGCGATCGAGTTGTCCGGATACGGGTTGTCGGTGATGGGGACGCGGCCCGCCGCCACGTCCTCGTTGAACTGATTCACCGTCGCCTTCAGCGCGAGACTGAACAGCACCGCGATGCCGAGCGCGAAGGCGACCATCAACGCCGTGCACCACCAGGGCGACCGGGTCGAGGTGAGTTTGATCCGTTCCGCTGCCAACACGCCCATCAGAGCGCACCTCCCATCACCTGGTCGAAGCCTTCACCGTGGTACTGCACCGCACCGCCGGTCATCCGCATGAACGCCTCCTCGAGCGAGGCCCGCTGCGGCGACAGCTCGAACAGCGTGATGTCGTTCGCGCCCGCCAGCTTGCCGACCGCGTCGCTCACGACATTGGCGACGATCAGGGCCGGGCCGTCCGAGCCCTCACCGTCTTCGCGCACCGTCATACCGCTGGAGGTCAGCAGGCTGCGCAGTTGGTCGAGCTGCGGGCTGCGCACCCGCACCGCCGTCTCCGAGGAGCGCTCGATGAATTCCTTGGTGGTCGTGTCGGCGATCAGCTGACCGCGTCCGATCACGATCAGATGTTCGGCGGTCTGCGCCATTTCCGAGAGCAGGTGACTGGATACGAGCACGGTGCGACCCTCGGCGGCCAGCCGCTGCATGAACCGGCGAATCCACAGGATGCCCTCGGGATCGAGGCCGTTCACCGGCTCGTCGAACAGCAGAACTTGCGGATCGCCGAGCAGAGCGCCCGCGAGGCCGAGCCGCTGCGACATGCCCAGCGAGAAACCGCCCGCATTCTTACCCGCCACCTCCGAGAGGCCGACCAGCCGCAGCACCTCGTCCACCCGGGACTTGGCGATGCCGTTGGAGGCGGCCAACCACTGCAGATGGGCGCGGGCGGAGCGATTGGGATGCACCCATTTGGCGTCGAGTAGTGCGCCGACGGCACGTAGCGGATGGTCCAGCTCGTGGTACGGCTTGCCGTTGATGAGCGCCGTCCCCGCGGTGGGCTTGTCCAGCCCGAGGATCATCCGCATGGTGGTCGATTTACCGGCGCCGTTCGGTCCGAGGAAGCCCGTCACCTGTCCCGGCTGGACGGTGAAGGACAGATCCTGAACCGCGACGGTCTGGCCGAAGTGCTTGGTCAGGCCCCTCAGTTCGATCATGCCGACCAGCATTGCGCAAAACCGTCTCGGACGCGTCACTACAAAGTGTTCTCTTCGGTCATCCTCAGGGATGACTATCGGGTGTCCAGGTGGGTGCAAGTCCGTACGGGAATGTCCGCGAGCTGGCGTTATGCATGCCAGCGAATGCGAGTGGACGCCCACGTTCAACCGGAATAGTGACACGTTGGTGACACGGAACGGCCAGCGCACGATGTAGGCCCCGGATAGATCCGGGGCCTACATCCTTTGCGGCCTCCTGGCCGTTCGAGCCTGGTTTCTGCATGGTGAATCTGATTCAGTCGTCCCGGCCGTCGTCCTCGCGCGGGTCTTCGTTCCAGTTGTTGCTGGCCGAGCCGTCCGGCCCGGGGTTCTGCACCTTCACCATGTCGTGACGTCCTTCCCAGCGTCGTTGCTGCTCGGGTGGGTCTATGAGCCTGTGGCGCGGTGAATCTCGTCGTAGCGGCGGGTGTAGGACGCCGCCCTCGGTGCGATCACGTTCAGCTCGCACAGCCGCACCAGGGTTTCGGGCACCTCGCCGTCGAAGTGCGCCAGGCTCGGTGCGATCACGGCGTCGGCGTCGAGCGCCTGAACCACGTTCCTCAGACGCATCTCCGGATCGTCGGTCGTCGCGCTGAACGTCACGGTCTTGGCGAGGCTGTAGCCCAGAGTTTTTGCGCGACTGCGGATCTGGATCTCATCCCATTGCTGGCTTGCGCCGGATACGTCCTTGCGTAGGTATCCGATCGCGGTAGGTGTCTGCCTCATCGCCGGGCCGCCTTCCGGATCGGCGGAATATCCAGCGCGGCCCGGCCTGGCGTTGTCTGGACGTACCCGCGTCCGTTGGCGCTCAGTTCCCATGTCGTGGTTGGCGTTCCGGCCGTCGGTGCGAGTAGGCCACGGTCTGCCAGTGCCATGACCGCTTCGTGGACCCGTCCGGCCTCGAGGCCGGATGCGCCGGCTAGCTGTTCTGCGGTCAATTGCTGGCCCGATTGCAGGGCCTTCATGACCCGGGCCTCGTCGTTCGTCATTGCCGTCACCTCCGTCGGCGAGATGGTGAGGCAACCCGGGACCAGGCCGACTGACACCGGCCCCGGGCGCCCACCTCGGACGGTAGAGACGGGCCGCGCAACAGCACATCAGAATTGCGCGAGATTGCGCGCTAATTCCAGCTCGTGGGGCCAATTAAGCTGGGAAGATTGCGATACCAGGACTCATCGCAATGCAAGGAGCGTCCAGTGACCACACTGCGACTGCTCGGATCTGGGTCGGAGAATGGTGGATGTCCCGCCCTGTACGCAGCCGATCACGACACGTTGGTCGTGCAAGGTGTAGCTACTCGCAGTGGTGCAGCAGTGCTCGTTCCGCACGTGCTGCTCGACTGGGCCGAACCCGGCACCACAATCTCGGTCGAGACCACCGATACGCCTGGCTTGCTGCTAGTCGAAGGGGTACCCGTGACCGCTGACGTGCGCGCACGGCTTACTCTCGCGTCCGACGAAACCGCGGTGGTGGTCACGGCGTGAGGGCGCTATCCGGTGCGGGTATCTTCGACGAATTCTTTCGTGCCGCAAAGACATCAGCGTTTCACGTCGAGACCAAGGATTCGTACGTAGTCGATACCGAGGCAGAAGCCCTGTCTCGGTTCGCTGCTGGGGAGCCGCCGCCCGCACAGCGTCCGGCGGCACATAATGCGTGGAACGACCTGATTCAGGAGACCACCGGTCGGGGTGTGGCCGTCTCACGGGTGCGCGTCGTCACGGTGCCACATTCGACCTACACAAGTTGGCTGATATCGGTTACGGAGCGCGCTATCGCCAATGGTGAGCAGATCCGTTGGCTACCTCGGCATTTGGCCGAGCAGTCGGGGCATGTACCGCTTGACGACTTTTGGATTTTCGATCGAAGGACGGTCGCGTTCAACACGACCGATCCAACTGGCGCTACAACTGGGCTCGCCGTAACTGATGACCCGGTGATCGTGTCGGTGTGCTCTGAGATCTCCGAGCGGCTCTGGGCACAGGGTGTCGATCACGCTCGTTATGTCGAATCGGAGCACGCCGGAAGGTGAGCACAGTTGGGCAGGCAAGGGCAGCCCTCGGAGCGCGGCTACGTGAGCTCCGTAGGGATGCCCGCTTATCCGGTAAGCAACTCGCGGTCGCGTGTGATTGGCATCCGTCGAAAGTATCTCGCCTGGAATTGGGCAGGCAGCAGCCCAGCGAGGATGACCTTGCGGCATGGTGTCACGCGGTCGACAACGAACTCGTGTACGACGATCTCGTTGCCACACTTCGCAATCTGCGGTCGATGTATCTGGAGTGGCGACGGGTAAACGCAAGTGGGCACGCGCCACGCCAACGGCGTTCGATCGGTATCGAATCTGCAACCAAGCTGATCCGCTGGCACGAAGTCAACGTGATTCCCGGCCTGCTGCAAACCTCCGACTACGCGCGCGGAATTTTGCGCGCCTGCATCGACATGACGGGAGGCCGTGACGATCTCGACGACGCGGTAGCCGCCCGGATGGAGCGGCAGAAGGTTTTGCATGCCGGTGCTCGCCGCTTCACGTTCCTGGTCGAGGCGGGTGCGCTGTATCGCACCGTCGGCAGCTCCGAGGTGATGGCAGAGCAGATGGACGCGCTGGTCGAAGCGAGCCGAAACCCACGAATCAGCCTGGGCGTAATCGAGCTCACGGCGCGCTACCGCTGCCCGGCACGCGGGTTCATCCTGTTCGACCGCTCAATGGTGATGGTCGAGACTCCCAGCGCCGAGCTCACGATCACTCGCCCGTCGGAGGTGGTGACCTACGAGCGGACCTTCGCGCTACTGGCCGAATCGGCCGTTTTCGGCGACAGCGCCCGCGAGGTGATCACGGCCATAGGTGCCGTGCACACAGCTCATGCTGGCGGTTGCCGCTGAGCCACGCCGCCGCGGCCTGATGTAGAACGGCTCCATCGCGCATTCGCCGCGGCGCGAGCCTGCGTCGATCGGTTGTCCGACTGGCCTGGTTCGCTGATGCAATGGCCCGCGCTCCACTTTCCCCAGAAGAACGTCAGCTACGGGTAGAACTCATGCGCGCCATCGCGCACGAGATCCAACGACGCGGCATGACCGTCACGCAGGCGGCGGAATTCCTCGGTGAGAAGCAGCCGACCATCTCGTATTTGGTGAACGAACACGCCGAGCGCCACAGCCTCGGTCAGTTGCTCGGCTTCGCTCGGCAGTTCGGCCTGTTCTTCAGATTCGAGCTAGAAAGCATCTGACAACTCAGTACAGCACCCGTGCAGGTTCAGAGCGGCGACCAACCCTGGGGATGACCCAGGCTCCGGGTGGATGGGGGCCTACACCCGGTCAGAACCAGGACTTGGCCCGGATGTCGTTGGCGAGATCCACCAGGGCATAGCGGTGGTTGCGACCGGGGGCGCTGCGGGCGAGGACGCGCAGACCCGCCTCGGTGCCCTCACGCAGATCGCGTTCGGCGAACGGAGCCCCGAAGAGGGTGGCCTCCGCGAGCTTCGGAGTATTACCGGACCGCAGCCAGGCCAGTGCCGCGCCGAGTACCAGTACCTTCATCTGCACCGCGCGACTCTCACCCGCGGGCAAGGTCTGCACCCGGGAGGCCGCGATGTGCAGGGTGGACTCCTCCAACTCGGCGATCGGGGCGGCGGTGAGCAGCAGCCAGGCCGCCGTCAACCGGGCCGTGTTGTAGCAGCGCGAGGAGGCGGGAACTTCGTCGAGGGCAGTGACGGCCTCGGCGACCCGGCCCGCCGCCGCGAGCTGGCGGGCCAGTCCGAAGGCGGCGCTCACCACCGCACGATCGGTGCGCCAGACCGTGTCGTAGAACTTCTCGGCGTAGGCCCGCCACTGCTCGGGATCCTCCGAATCCCAGTGCTGCAGTATGAGTTCCGCGGTCGCGGCGAGGGCGAGTTTGGGTGCGATCTCCCCGGGCAGCACCCGCAGCACCGCGTCGAAGGCGGCGAATGCCTGCTCGTAGTTCCGCTCCAACAGTTCGGCCTGCCCGGTGTACCAGTGTGTGCGCCAGTCGTTCTCGGGCGAACCGCGTAGCAGGTACAGCACCGCGGCCGCCTCGCCGAGATCCAGCCGCATCCGGGCTTCGGCCAGCGTCAGCTCCAGATCCAGGGTGTCCGGCGAATTTCCGGGGTCGGCCCCGGCGCGCGCGCGGGCCTCCTGTAGCGCGGCCAGGGCCTGCTGCGGGTCCGGATGCACCGTGGTGGCCAGCAGCGGCGCCGAAGGGTCGGCCGGGTCGAGCAGCGGAACCGGTAGCGCCGCAACGATATCGCGGGGCTTCAGCAACTCGCTGCGGGCGATGCCGTCGGCGTAGGCGTCGGTCTGGCTGATCAGTTCCTCGGTGCCGAAGCTGGCGCGCTGCGGACCGAATACCGTCGACAGCTGGGGATGTTCGACGCCGGTGTCCAGCGCCAGGATTTCCCGCAATACGCCCGCCAACTGTGCCGACAGGATGCGGGCCGAGGCGAATCGGCGCTCCGGATCGGGATCGGTGGCGCTCAGCAGCAGCCGGTGGAAGAACTCGTAACGCCGCAACGCCGGCTGGTCGGCGGGGTCGGGGATGCCGTCGCGGTAGCGGCCGTGCTCCATTGCCATGTTCAGGGTCAGCACCGCCAGCGTACGGCCGACGGTGTAGATATCCGAGGCGACCGTCGGCCCCGTCCTGGCGATCTCGGGGGCCTGGAAACCCCTGGTGCCGTACAGGTTTCCGTAGGCATCGATGGTGGCGACGGCACCGAGATCGATCAATTTCACCTGATCCTCGGTGACCATGACATTATCGGGCTTGAGATCGTTGTAGGTGAGTCCGATGGAGTGCAGGTACTCCAAGGCGGGCAGGATCTCCAGCAGGTAGGCGATCGCCTCCGCGACCGGCATCCGCTGCGGACGCTTGTAGGTGTCCAGGATCGCGCGCAGCGAACGCCCGCCCACGTACTCCATCACGATGTAGCCGATGGGCTCGCCGTCCTGGCCCGCGGATTCGACGAAGTTGTGGATCTTGACGATGCTGGGATGGGCCACCTCGGCCAGGAACTGGCGCTCCGCGACGGCGACCGCTTGGGCCTCGGCATCGCCCGCGTGCAACAGGCCCTTCAACACCACCCAGCGATCGCTCACATTGCGGTCGATCGCCAGGTAGATCCAGCCGAGGCCGCCGTGCGCGATACAGCCCTGGATCTCGTACTGCCCGGAGACCATATCGCCGGGGTGCAGCGAAGGCCGGAAATCGTAAGGGGCATCGCAGGTTTCGCAGACGCCGACGGTGGTGGCCAGACGCACCGGGGTGGCGCGACCGACCGGATTCCCGCACCGCCAGCAGAAGCGCTTACCCTCCGCGACCACCGGATCGGTGAGCACCGCCGCCAGCGGGTCCGCGGGGGCGACGGTCGGGATCGGCACCAGCCCGGCGCCGAGCAGGCGCACCGCGGGGCGGGAACGGGCGGTGCGCACGGAGCGACCGGAGGTGCGCAGCGCGGCACCGGAATCGGCCCCGGGGCCGAAGGCGGCGGCCTTGGTGCTCTGTTCGACAGCCTCGGGTGCCACCGCCATTGTGTTCTGGTCGACAGGAGTTTTCTGTTTCACCGGAGTGCCCTGTTCCACCGGCGTGCCCGGCTCGACGGGGCCGCCCTGTCCGGCGGATTCCGCCGCCCCGCCGCCGGTCTCGTCCACGGCCGCTCCGGTGCCGCTCGGCTCGGGTTCCGAAGCTCGACGCGGCACCGCCATGGTGGCATCGGACTCACCCGGCTCCGTCCAGAATCCCAGGTAGAGCGGCTGTGTGGCCGTCACATCGCCGGGGAACTCCGCCGTGGCCGAATCGACCGGCTCAGGCGGCGAATCCCGGTGCCCGGCAACCACATCGGACCAGCGAATGGTTGGAACCGCATGTTCGGACTCGAGGCCGGCCCCGGCGGACTCGGCCGGTTCCGATGCGCTGCGCTGCTGTTCGCTCATCGCCCTCAGTCCTCATAGGTGGGGGCGGGCGGCGCGGGCACATCGCCGAGCACACTGAGCCACTGCCGGTAGATCCGACTCCAGGTGCCGTCGGCACGGATCCGATCCAGGGTGCCGTTCACGAAACGCACCAGATCGTCGGAACCCTTCGGAATGCCGATGCCGTAGGGCTCGCCGCTGATACTCGCGCCGACCAGCTCGGTATAGGGGTCCTGCGCGGCCAATCCGGCCAGGATTGCGTCATCGGTACTCACCGCGTCGACTTGGCGCTGCTGTAGCACCACCAGGCAGTCGGCCCAGGTCGGCACCGAGAGGATGGCGGCGGCGGGCTGCTCCCGGCGGACGCGGTCCAGCGAGGTGGTGCCGCGCACCACGCAGACCCGTTTGCCCGCCAGATCGTCGAGTCCGCGAATGCCGGAGTTCTTCATCGCCAACACCCGCTGATCGGCCCGCAGGTACACGGTGGAGAAGCTGACCCGCTGGCGTCGCTCACAGGTGATCGTCATGGTCTTGGCGACCATATCGACGGTGTGATCCTCCAGTGCCTGTTCCCGATCGGCGGAGCCGAGGGTGCGGTACTCGATCAGATCGGGGCTACCGAGCAGATCGCGGGCGACCTCGCGCGCGATATCGGCGTCGAAGCCGACGATGGTGCCGCTGAGCGGATCCCGGAAGCTGAAGAGATTGCTGCCCGCGTCCAATCCGACCACCAGCCTGCCGCGCGCCCGGATGGCGTCCAGTGTCGGTCCGCGGGCGGCCGAACCCGCCCCGGTGGGCCGCAGACTGGCGGTCGGATCACCGCATTTCGGCTCGTTCTGCGGCGGCAGCGGCGTATCCGTGAATACCGAAACGGCTTTGGCGGGCAGCGGCGGCTCGGTATACGTTGCGGATCGGGTGGTACCCGCCGAACCCGTGTCGTCACTGCAACCGGTCAGCACGACGGTGGCGGCGAGAGCGGCGGCCAGCAGGCCGCGGGCCCGGTTCACCGGTACTCCCGCAGTCGGGGCCAGAGCCCGAGTCCGACATAGCCGGCGGCCAGGATGCCGAGTATCAGCGCACCGGGCGCCAGGAAGTCGAGCCCTCCGGTCGCCTGGGAGATATTGCCACGCAAGGTATTCCGAGTTTCGGTAATGCCCTCGTCGAGCGCCCGGTCCAGCACGTCGACCTGGGCGGCGGCATCCGCGGAGCCGGGGCCGGTGGCCACCGCGGCAGCGCCCTGGAAATCGCCGCGGGCCAGTGTCTCGTTCATCCGCAGATGTGCCGCGCGCCAACGATCCAGTGCGGCACGGGCATTCGCGGCGTCATCGGCCGCGGGAACGTCACCGGGATAGCCGCCGAGCAGCTCGCCGAGCCGGACTATTCCGGTGTCGTAGGTCCGGTCGTAGTCGCCGGTCGCGTCGCGGCGCACCAATTTCAGCGTCTCCGCCGATCGCGCCTGCTGGGTCAGGATCCGGCTCTCGGTGAGGCGCGACGCGGGCACCGCGCCCTCGTCGCGGCCCTGGATCATCGCCGCGGCCGATACCGAACCGGCGATCACCGTCCAGCCCAACAGGATCAGCATCGCGGCGGAGGCGAGTAGCAATCCGGCGTTGAAGGTCCGCCGCCAGCGCCGCGCCAATTCGACCTGAGCCCAGACCAATACGGCCAGCGCCAGGATCGGCAGGACGATCGCGGGCCACGGCGGGCGGATGTGGTGACGCTGGGCCGAATCCACCGCGGCGGACCGATGATCCTGTAATTCCTCGGCCATCGGCAACAGCGTCGTCTGCATCTGGTTCGATGCCTCGCTCAAATACGCGGCGCCGACCGGATTCCCGATGCGGTTGTTGGTACGGGCGGTCTCGATCAGCCCGGTATAGACCGGAAGGCTCGTGGCGATACCGGTGCGCAACCGGGCGTCGGCGGAGGTGTCGGAGGGGTCCTGCGTCGCGTGCCCGGATTGGGTGATCAGCTCCGCGGCGGCCTCGCCGACGGCCTGGGTGTAGCGATCGCGCACCGCTTCCGGCTCCAACCCGCCCGCGATGAAGGCGGTGCTCGCGGCGGCGTCGGCAATGGACAGCGTGGTGTAGAGCCGGTGCGCGGAGTGCGCGTCCGGCTCGGTGTCGTCGAGCATGACATCCAGTGCCTGCTGGCGATCGCTGACGGTGATCGCGGTGACCGTACCGGCGGCCAGACATAGACCAATCAGTAGCAATCCGAGAGCAATCAGACGTCCGGGCGAGGACTGCGCGAAGGACCGCAGATTGGCCGGATCCAGATGTTCACGCACCATTGCCGCGGGCAGGCCGGCGAAATGCCTGCGCGCGGATTCGGCACCGACCGACGGCGGCCGCGCGGCCGCCAGCTGCTCGGTCCGAGCCATATCCACCTCCGGGTCTGCGCCACACATAGGCGCCTGTGTCGCAGTTTATTGTGGTCCTACCGGTGCTGCGGCGTGTGAAACACCCCTGGAAAACAGTCCAGACTATGACATCGCCGCGGCTGGATGAGGATAGGTAGCGATGCGTGGTGACGGTGACGGGTGGTCGCGGGACCCGGACGGAGTTCGGCACTGGGGCCGATTCGGCGCTGCCGGATTGTTGCTGCGAGCGCCGCTCGCGGACGGGGGCGCGGCGGTACTGCTGCAACATCGCGCGCCGTGGAGTCATCAGGGCGGTACGTGGGCGCTACCGGGCGGTGCGCTGGACAGCCACGAGACACCGATGCGCGCCGCGGTCCGCGAGGCATGGGAGGAAGCGGGCATCCGCCCCACCGATGTCCGGGTGCGCAGCGAGCGCGTCACCGCCTCCGCGCCGAGCGGCTGGATCTACACCACCGTCATCGCCGACGCCGCCATGACCTTGCCGACCAGCCGCAATCGTGAGAGCACGGCGCTGGCTTGGGTTCCCGAGGAGGAGGTCGTCGACCGACCGCTGCACCCGGGTTTCGCCGCCGCCTGGCCGGAGCTGCGCGCCGCACCGGCCCGCGTCGTCCTCGACGATGTGGCCGACGCCCCCACACTCGCCGCCGCGCTCCCGCGCATCGTCGACCTGGCCGATCAGGGCTTCGTCTGGCTGCATTCGGATCCGGACGGACCCGGCGGCTATGTGCGCATCGTCGACACGGTTGCCGACGCCGTCGAACCCGCCGCGACACCGGAACCGGAACACAGTGCCGCCGCGCTGCTGTCGCTGACCCGGGGTCAGCTGCTGGCCTGACTCGGATGCGCCAGGTGGCAAAGGTGCGCCTCCGCTTCCCAGCCGTGGATATACCGCGCCGACCGGCTCGCGACACGGCATCCGCGATCAGGCGTTGGCGAGCAGCGCGACCTTGAGTCTGCGGGCCGCGGCCTCCGGATCACGGGCCTCGGTGATCGCGCGCACCACGACGATGCGTTGCGCACCGGCCTCGAGCAGCGCGGGGAGTCGCTCGGAGTCGATGCCGCCGATGGCGAACCAAGGCCGGGTCGGATGCGAATCGGCGGTGGAACGGATCAGATCCAGGCTCGCGGGCTGGCGACCCGGTTTGGTCGGGGTCGCCCACACCGGCCCGGTGCAGAAG
Organism: Nocardia sp. NPDC050710; assembly: GCF_040654375.1. Taxonomy (NCBI): domain Bacteria; kingdom Bacillati; phylum Actinomycetota; class Actinomycetes; order Mycobacteriales; family Nocardiaceae; genus Nocardia; species Nocardia sp. NPDC050710. Next base: position 124,481 of record NZ_JBFAHV010000010.1, read on the forward strand.
TAATCGATGTGCTCATCAATGGCGGCCAATCCGGCCTGCGCCCGACTGTGGGTGGATCGGCCGATCACCACATCGGGGCCGACGATGCGGCGGGCATACCAGGGCGGTAGGTCGCCCTGACCCAGGTGCAGCACATCGGCCCCCGCGGCGAGCGCGATATCGGCGCGATCGTTCACCGCGACCAGCGCGCCGTGCCTGCGGGCCGCGGCCTTCAATTCGGCAAGCGCGCCGAGTTCCGCCTTGGCCTCCAGCGGGCCGAACTTCGCCTCACCCGGCGAACCCTTGTCCCGCAACTGGATGATGTCGACCCCGCCCGCAAGCGCCGCGTCGGCGAACTTGGCGAGATCGCCCCGTTCCCGGCGCGCGTCCGTGCAGAGATATAGCCGCGCGGTCGCCAGACGTTCCCTGGGCGGTAGGAGCCGGTTCGGGTGGGAGGGATGCACGCCCTCGACCGTAGCCGCGCTACCGTGGGGATGCGAATAAGGAGGCCAGAAGCAGGTGGAACGAATGCGGACGCTGGCCGTCGTCGGTGGCGGCGCCATCGGTCTGGCCGTGGCGTGGCGAGCAGCGGAATCGGGTTGGTCGGTCACGCTGTTCGATCCCGCCGTCGGATCCGGCGCGTCCTGGGTCGCCGGGGGCATGTTGGCCCCGCTGTCGGAGGGCTGGCCCGGTGAGGACCGGGTACTGGAGTTCGGCGCCGCCTCGTTGGCCCGCTGGCCCGAGTTCGCACAGCGCCTCCAAGCCACCACCGGGGTGCCGGTATTCGTCGCGGACGAGACATTGACCGTCGCGCTGGACAGCGCCGACGCCGCCGATCTGCGCACCGTCGCCGACTGGGTCGGCGGTCGCGGTCACGAGATGCGGATCCTGGACCGGGTGGGGGTGCGGGCGCTGGAACCGGCGCTGGCCCGCACGGTGCGCGCCGGTCTGCTCGCACCCGCCGAACCTGCCATCGACAACCGGCGACTGCTGGAGGGCCTGCGCCGGGCCTGCGCCACCGCCGGGGTGCGGATGCGGGCCGAATCGGTCGACACCCTCGAACTACCCGACTTCGATCAGATCGTGCTGGCCGCGGGCGCCGCCTCGGCGCGGCTGGCGCCCGAACTTCCGGTGCGGCCGGTCAAGGGCGAAATCCTGCGCCTGCGGCACCGTCCGGGCGCCGCGCCCGCGCCACGACGGGTTATCCGCGCCCGGGTGCACGGCAGACCGGTCTACCTGGTCCCGCGCGGGGACGGGATCGTGGTCGGCGCAACCCAATACGAGGCCGGTTTCGACACCGCCGTCACCGTCTCCGGGGTGCGCGATCTGATCGCGGACGCCGAGGCCGTGCTGCCCGGTATCGGCGAATACGAACTGGCCGAGGCCACCGCGGGTTCGCGACCGAGCACCCCGGACAATCTGCCGCTGATCGGCAGGCTCACCGACCGCCTCGTCGTCGCCACCGGTCACGGCCGCAATGGCATGCTCGCCATACCGCTCACCGTCGACGCGACGCTCGGGCTGCTGGCCGGGGCGCCCGTGGCTGAGGCGGAAGCGGCCGACCCACACCGATTTTCGACGGCGACCGCGCCGTCCGTCTCGTCCGTAGGAGGAGTTCGATGACCGCGACATCAATCCCGATCGGTGTCACCGTGAACGGGGAGGACCACGAGTTCGCCGAATCGCTCAGTGTGCGTGAGCTGTTGACTCGACTCGGGCTGCCGTGCCAGGGCGTCGCCCTGGCCGTCGACGGCGCGGTCTTCCCTAAATCCCGCTGGGATGAACCGGTCGGCCGCGGCTGGACCATCGAAGTGCTGACGGCGGTCCAAGGTGGATGAGCGCCCGACCCCCGTCGTCGACGAGCAGGCGGACGCGGGCTTCGGGCTGCCGCCGCTGCGCATCGCGGATCGGGTGTTCGGCTCCCGGCTGATCATGGGTACCGGCGGTGCGGAATCGCTGAGCGTGCTGGAGGAAGCGCTGCTCGCCTCGGGCACCGAACTCACCACGGTCGCCATGCGCCGCGTCGACGCCGCGGGCGGCACCGGGGTGCTGGATCTGCTGAAGCGCCTCGACATCATGCCGCTGCCCAATACGGCGGGCTGTCGCACGGCCGCCGAGGCGGTGCTGACCGCACAGCTGGCCAGGGAGGCGCTGAATACCAATTGGGTCAAGCTGGAGGTCATCGCCGACGAGCGCACCCTGCTCCCGGACCCGATCGAATTGCTCACCGCCGCCGAACAACTCGTCGACGCCGACTTCGTGGTGCTGCCCTACACCACCGACGATCCGGTGCTGGCCCGGCGCCTCGAGGATGCGGGCTGCGCCGCGGTCATGCCGCTCGGCGCTCCCATCGGCACCGGACTCGGCATCGGCAATCCGCACAATATCGAGATGATCGTGGCAGCGGCCGGAGTACCGGTCATCCTGGACGCGGGCATCGGCACCGCGAGCGATGCCGCGCTCGCCATGGAACTCGGCTGCTCGGCGGTGCTTTTGGCCACCGCGGTGACCCGGGCCAAGCAGCCCGCGCTGATGGCCGCCGCGATGGCCGATGCGGTCCGCGCGGGGCATCTGGCCCGTGCGGCGGGACGCATTCCGAAGCGGTTCTGGGCGCAGGCGTCCTCGCCGTCGCTCTGAGACTTCGGCGAATACAGAGCTCAGCGATTCCGACACGAAGCCCGGCGAATCCGGCAAAAGCGAAGCCCGGCCGGGAGGGAAAACCGGCCGGGCTGGACCTTGTGTCGCGGAGCAGTCGGCACTTCGGACGCCGCGGGCCTACCGCACGCTGTCACACCGGGGGCAGCCGGAGTGACGCTCGGGGGCGAGGGCATTCGCGTATCCGATGACGTGCGGTGGAGTCCGGCGGCGGTCTCGGAGTACCGGGCGAACCTGATCCGGTACCCATACTGACCGGACCATCATGAGATTTCCGTGAGGTTTTCTGAAGAGGCCACCACATCGTGCGCGGCGCGGGCGATGGCCAGCTCCTCGTTGGTGGGCACCACCAGCACCGGGATGCGCGAGTCCGGTGGCGAGATCCACCGTGCGCCACGCTCTTTCGCGGTATTGCGGGCCGGGTCGACGGCAATGCCGAAGCTCTCCAGCCCGGCCAGCGCGTCGGCGCGGACCTGGGGGCTGTTCTCCCCCACCCCCGCGGTGAAGGTGATGGCGTCGACGCGACCCAGCTCCACCAGGTACGCGCCGAGGTAGCGGCGCAGCCGGTGGATGTAGACGTCGTAGGCGAGCCGCGCCGACTCCGAACCCGTATCGATCAGTCGTTGCAGTTCGCGGAAGTCATTGACCCCGGACAGGCCCTTGATCCCCGAATTACGGTTCAGCAGTTGATCGATCCCGTCGGCGTCCAGATTCGCCGACCGCATCAGATGCAGCAGGATGCCCGGATCCAGATCGCCGCCGCGGGTACCCATCACCAGGCCCTCCAGCGGGGTCAGCCCCATGGTGGTGTCGACCGGATGTCCGCCGCGGATCGCCGAGGCCGAGGCGCCGTTGCCGAGGTGGAAGATGATCTGATTCAGCTCGGCCGGATCGCGCTCCAACAGCCCGGCGACCTGACCCGCGACGTACTCGTGCGAGGTGCCGTGGAATCCGTACTTCCGAATACCGTGCGCCATCGCCACATCCGCGTCGATGGCGTAGGTCTTGGCGGCGGCGGGCAAGCCGTGGAAGAACGCGGTATCGAACACCGCGACCTGCGGTACGCCGGGCAGCAGTTCCCTGGTGCTCCGGATACCGGTGACATTGGCCGGATTGTGCAGGGGGGCAAGGGTGGACAGGTCGGAGATGGCCGCCACCACCGCGTCGGTGATCAGCGTCGGCTGGTAGAAGATCTCACCGCCGTGCACCACCCGGTGCCCGACCGCGCGCACCCCCGCGCCCGTCAGATCGTGCCCGGTCGCGGCGAACATGTCGAAGACCAGCTGCAGACCCGCCTTGTGGTCCGAGATCGGCCCCTCGTGCTCGACGGTGCGCCCGCCCGCCTTGTGTTCGATGGCGCCGCTCTGCTCGCCGATCCGTTCGACCAGACCGGAGGCCACGACCACACCCGATTCCGGGTTCAGCAGTTGGTATTTGATCGACGACGAGCCGGAGTTGATCACCAGCACCAGGTCATCGGCGGCGTTGCTCATCGTGCCTCCTGCGTCCCGCGCAGGGCTCCGGCATCAGCGCCGGGCCCCTCATCCGATCCCCAACCGGCGGTGCGCCGGGGTTGTTCCACATCCGTCACCCCGTGTGCTGGACGACACCTCGGGTTTCGTCCGCGCGCGGTGCGCCGATGGCCGCGCCTTCGAAGCAGCGGCCCGATCGCAGTCCGGCATTCGGTGAGCACGACGAAGTCGCGGCGGCGTGCCCACCGTGCTCATTCGCCCTGGGCCTGGATCGCGGTGATCGCCACCGTGTTGACGATATCGGCGACCAGAGCCCCACGGGACAGGTCGTTGACCGGCTTGCGCAGACCCTGTAGCACCGGGCCGATGGCCACCGCGCCCGCGCTGCGCTGCACCGCCTTGTAGGTGTTGTTGCCGGTATTGAGGTCCGGAAAGATGAATACCGTGGCGCGACCGGCCACCTCGGAATCCGGCAGCTTGGTATTCGCCACCGTCGGCTCGATCGCCGCGTCGTATTGGATCGGGCCCTCCACCAGCAGCTCCGATGCGCGCTCACGCACCAGCTTGGTCGCGACCCGCACCTTGTCCACATCCGCGCCGCTACCGGACTCACCGGTCGAGTACGAGAGCATGGCGATCCGCGGATCGATACCGAAGCGGGCAGCGGTCTGTGCGGAAGAGATCGCGATATCCGCCAGCTGCTCCGAGCTCGGATCCGGGACCACCGCGCAGTCGCCGTAGGCCAGCACCCGGTCCGCCAGGCACATCAGGAAGACGCTGGAGACGGTCGAGACCCCGGGCACCGTCTTGATGATCTCGAAGGACGGCCGGATGGTGTGCGCCGTGGTGTGCGCGGCGCCGGAGACCATGCCGTCGGCGATGCCCTTGTGAACCATCATGGTGCCGAAATACGAGATATCGGTCATGGTTTCGCGGGCCCGCTCCAACGTCATGCCCTTGTGTTTGCGCAGCTCGGTGTATTCGGCGGCGAAATCGTCCAGGTAGCCGGAGGTTTCGGGATCCAATACCTGCGCGTCGGTGATATCGACGCCGAGTTCCGCGGCCCTGGCCCGCACGCTGGTCTCGTTGCCGAGGATGACAAGGTCGGCGATCTTGCGCTGCAACACCCGGCCCGCCGCCCGCAGGATGCGGTCGTCATCGCCCTCGGGCAGCACGATGCGCTTGCGGTCGCCACGGGCCCGTTCGATCAGCTGGTATTCGAACATCTGCGGGGTGACGATGGTCGTGAGCGGAACGTTGACGCGGCGCAGCAACTCCGGCGCATCCACATACTGTTCCATCAGCGCCAGTGCGGTATTCACCTTGCGCGGGTTGCCCGCCGACATCCGGCCGCGAGTGCGGTAGGCGGCGCTGGCGGTGTCGTAGGTGCCGAGATCGGTGGTGAGGATCGGCAGCCGGGGCTTCAACCCTTCCATCAACCGCGCGACCGCGGGATGCGGCAGCATGCCGCCATTCATGACGATGCCCGACAACGACGGAAAGCCCTCGGCCTCATGCGCGTTCACAACGCTGAGCAGCACGTCGGAGCGGTCACCCGGCGCGATCACCACGACGCCGTCGGTCAACCGCTCCAGAATGTGTTCGGCCGTCATACCGCCGACCATGATCTTCAACGCCTCGCGCTGTAGTAATTCCGGGTCGCCGCTGTACATTTCGCCGTCGACGGCCTGGCACAGCTCGGCCATGGTCGGGGCGATCAGCAGCGGCACCTCGGGCAACGCCCAGGTAGGCACCCCCAAAGGCCGCAGGGTCGAACAGATTTCGGTGAGCCGATCCGGATCGCAGCGGTTGGCGACGATCGCCACCAGCTGCGCATGCTCCTGATGCAATTCGCTCGCGCACAGCTCGGCCAGCTGCTTCACCTCATCCGGGGTGCGATCGGAACCGCGGACCACGAGGAGCACCGGTGCGCCGAGGTTCACCGCGATCCTGGCGTTGTAGCGCAGTTCGCTCGGGCTGGCCACGTCGGTGTAGTCGCTGCCGATCACCAGGACCGCGTCGCATGCCTTGGCGACCTCGTGGAAGCGCATCACGATCTCGCTGATCGCGGCATCCGGGTCGGCGTGCACCTGCTCATAGGTGACGCCGATGGACTGGGTGTAGTCGAGATCGGCGGTGCTGTGTTCGAGCAGCAGTTCCAGGATGTAATCCGGTTCGGTGGTCGACCGGGTGATGGGGCGGAACACTCCGACGCGGGCGGTGCTGGCGCACAGCATCTGGAGGACGCCGAGCGCGACCGTCGACTTTCCGGTGTCACCTTCCGGCGACGCGATGTACATGATGGACGGGGCAGAATCGGCCATGATCATGAGCTTAATGAGCGGCCGGCTCGGGCCACCGCCGGAATCTGGCAACTATCCGGAGAATCACGTACGAACCGGCGGGCGATCACCGCGGCGGCCTCTCGCGACCAGGTGGGGCGCGGTCACCGCATATAGTCCGGGAATGGCTGAGCAGTTTCCGGACCGGCAGTGGGGTTCGCGCACCAATATCCTGTCCCGAGCGGCGAACAGATTCGCGGCGACCAAACCCGGCTCCTGGTTCATCCGGACCATCACCCCGCTGGATCGGGCCCTGCTGGAGCGCACCGACGCCAAGTTCACCGTGCTCGGCCCGATCGGCGCACCCGTCATCCTGCTCACCAGCATCGGCCGCAAATCCGGTCGGCCGCGCACCCAGCCGCTGCTCTACGTGCACGACGGCGACACCCTGTACATCATCGGCAGCAACTTCGGCCAAGAGCACCACCCCGCCTGGACCGCCAACCTCCTGGCAAACCCCTCCGCCACCGTCGCCATCGCGGGCGAGCGCATCCCCGTCACCGCCACCCCCATCCCCGCCACGGACAAGGACGCCATCTTCACCCGCTTCGTAGACATCACCGGCGCCTACGCCGCCTACCGCGACCGCACCACCCGCGACCTCCGCATCTTCGCCCTCACCCGCACCTAGCGATCTCCACAAAGGTTTCCCACGCCTCACAGAGGGTGCACGCTCTGTGAGGCGTGCGGAAGGTCTGTGGGGTCGTCTGATCAGATCCGGGGCGCGGGGATCCACGTGCCGATTCGGGTGGTGGGGTGGGCGATTTGGGCGGCCCGGGTCAGGCGGGTCAGCCATTCGTGGGGGGTTTCGAGTTCGCGCCAGGTCCAGCGGATGACGATCCAGCCCAGGGCTCGGAGTGCGTCCTCGCGGGCCTTTTCCGCGATCACCACGTCCTCGGGGGATCGGGTGCCGCGCAGAGCCGCGCGGTACTTCACGAGGCCGTCGAATTCGCCGATGACGCCGAGCTCGGGGAAGAGGAAATCGACTCTTGCCACCTCCTGGTGATCGGGGGTGAGGATGTGTGCCTGCAACTCCGGCGCGGGAAGGCGAACCGCCCGCATCGCGACACGGCTGCGGGATTCGCCCGCGCTCTCGGAACGGCCATCCAGGAAATCCACCACTCGGCGCGCCGCCGGGACGCCGGGACGCCCGACTGACCGCGCAAGTTGTTCCGCCAGTTCGGCTCTCGTTGCCTTGCCGAGCCGGAGTGCGCTGTCACCGGCGACGACGGCCTGCTCGAAGGGAACCGTACGGGCCAGGTCGATCACCGTTCGTGCCACGCTGGTCACCGACAGGTCTCCGACCCGCACGATTTCGTCGGCATCGATGCGCATCGAATGCAGGACGACCTGCCGGGTAGCGCGCCCACCGGTCGAGCGATCGCGGGCGAGGTGGACCCGGCTCAGCGGTACGCCCCACATCGTCAATCCGTGCGCGATCGAGGCGGAAACGTGGCTCACCGTGGCGTCCGGACTGGAGGCCTGCACCACGGCATTCGTCAGAACCAGATGTCGCTCTTCGGCGGTCAGCTCTGCCGCACCCTCGGCCTCGATGTACGAGCCGCGCCGAACCCGCCGCCAAGCCGCTCCGTGCAACTCCCGGTCGGTGAATCCGGCAACGAGCGCGTCCCCGCGCGATATCGGAACAGGACGATCCATACCGCCGATCCTCAACCGCACACCCCCGCCAAACCACACCCCCACCCCAAAATGTGGACAACTCGCCCCCTGTGGACTACCGGGCCAATGGCGCCCACAAAGCCTCCACACGCCTCACAGAGGGTGCACGCTCTGTGAGGCGGGCGGAAGGTCTGTGGCAGCTACGATCCCAACCCAACGGGTAGCGCTCTACCCTGGGTGTATGCGGATTTCGGTGGCGGCGGATGAGTGCGTGGGGGTGGCCGGGGAGTTGGTCGAGGAGCTCGGGCGTCGGGGGTTGGAGACGGTGGTGCATGGTGCGCTATCGGAGACCGAACGCGACGATTGGGCCTGGGCGAGTGAGGCGGCGGCGCGGGATGTCGTCGAGGGGCGCGCCGAGCAGGCGATTGTCTGCTGCTGGACCGGTACCGGCGCCTCCATCGCGGCGAATAAGGTGCACGGGATTCGGGCCGCGCTCTGCGGGGATGCCGCCACCGCTGCCGGGGCACGCAAGTGGAATGACGCGAATGTGCTGGCGCTGAGCCTGCGTACCACCTCGCGGGCGGTGCTGACCGAGATTCTGGACGCCTGGTTCGCGGGCGAGCCGAGTACGGGTGCGGACGACCGGGCCAATATCGCGCATCTGGCGAAGATCGAACGCGAGCACTGAAGCGAGGTCGTCGACTTCGATCAGAACACCGAATCACAACCTGAGCCGACATCTCTTCGGTTCAACCTATTGACAGTATGCTGTCAAATATGACAGCATACTGTCATGGCAATGAAGACAGTTCACACGGCGGTTTACGACACTCTGGCCGACTGGGAGGTCGGGGCGGCCACCGCACATATCAACAATCCGACGTGGCAGGTCGCGCCGGGCACATTCGAGGTGAAGACCGTCGGCCTGACCAAGGACCCGATCGTCACCAAGGGTGGCATGCGGATCGTGCCGGATCTGGCGCTGGCCGATCTCACGCCCGCCGACAGCGCGATGCTCATCCTGCCGGGCGCCGATACGTGGATGGGCGAGGAACTGGTTCCCTTCGCGCGCAAGGCGCGGGAGTTCCTGGATGCGGGGGTGCCGGTCGCGGGGATCTGCGGCGCGACCTTCGGACTGGCCAGGGAGGGTCTGCTCGACACCAGGAACCACACCAGCAATATCGCGGAATTCCTGTTGTACAGCGGATATTCGGGTGCGGACCGGTACATCGACCAGCCCGCGGTGACCGACGGCAACGTGGTCACGGCCTCGGGGATGGCGCCGTTCGAATTCGCTCGCGAGGTGCTCGGCCTGCTCGGCGTCTACGAGCCGCATATCCTCGACGCCTGGTACCGGCTCTTCGCGCACAGCGATCCGGCGGCCTACGCGGTGCTCGACGAGTACGAACAAGCACAATCGGTCGCATGACGAGCGACCCGCGAGACAGCGCGTGGCAATCGGGCCGGAGCGGGCGGGGCACAGGCCACACTTCGTCCGGGCACGGACATGGCTGAGACACCCGAACAGGAGCTCTTCAGCAGCGCCGCGATCACCTCATTTCGGCTGAACGGCCAATTCCTCTCGATCGCGGAGGAATTGGCCGCACCGGCGGGACTGACCGCGGCCTGGTGGCAGGTGCTCGGCGCGGTGCTGCGCGAACCGCTGCCGGTGGCGGGCATCGCCCGCGCGATGGGCATCACCCGGCAGAGTGTGCAGCGCATCGCGGATCTGCTCGTGGACAAGGGTATGGCCGAGTATCGGCCGAACCCGGCGCACCGCCGCGCCAAGCTGGTCGCGGCGACCGACTCCGGTCGCGCGGCGATCGCGCGCATCAACCCGCGTCACGCTGTGCTCGCCGACCGGCTCGCCACCGAACTCGGCCCGGATCGCCTGGCGGAGATCGTCACCGCGCTCACCGACCTCGCTGCCGCGCTCGACGCGCTCACCGGCAACACGGACTGAATCCGAACCGCGCGAGACCGCCTGTCGAACAGGGCAGTCCGCCGCGTCGATCTAGTCGAACGGCTTGGTGGTCCGCCCGACCAGATCGGCGACCGAGTCGAGCACCAGCGTCGGCCGGTACGGGTACTGCTCGACAGACGCCCGGGTGGAGATGCCGGTGGTGACCAGGATGGTCCGCATACCCGCCTCCAGTCCGGAGACCACATCGGTATCCATCCGGTCACCGATCATCACGGTGGATTGGGAGTGGGCGCCGATGCGGCGCAGCGCCGAACGCATCATCAGCGGATTCGGCTTACCGACGTAGTAGGGCTCTCGCCCGGTCGCGCGGGTGATCAGCGCGGCCACCGAACCGGTCGCGGGTAGCAGGCCCTCCCGGGACGGACCGGTCGCGTCCGGATTGGTGGCGATGAAGCGGGCGCCGCGCTCCACCAGCCGGATCGCGGTGGTGATGGCTTCGAAGGAGTAGGTGCGGGTCTCGCCGAGCACCACATAGTCGGGGTCGCTGTCGGTGAGGACATAGCCGATTTCGTGCAGCGCTGTGGTCAGCCCGGATTCGCCGACCACGTAGGCGGTCCCGTTCGGGCGCTGGTCGTTCAGGAAGGTCGCGGTGGCCAGCGCCGAAGTCCAGATCGCCGCCTCCGGGATATCCAGGCCGGTATGCCGCAACCGGGCCTGGAGATCCCGCGGGGTGCGGATCGAGTTGTTGGTCAGTACCAGGAATGGGATTTCCTTGGCCCGCAGCTCGGCCAGGAATTGATCGGCGCCCGGAACCAGGTGGTCCTCGTGCACCAGCACTCCGTCCATATCGGTGAGGTAGGACAGGATCGGCTCGTCGTCTGCGGTCACCGGTCAATTATCGGCTACCCGGGCGGGCCCGGCGGGCGATGTGCCGTGCGATGCGACCCAGCGCACACCGCCGGACCCCGCTGACTATGGTCGAAGTCGGCCGTATGCGACGCCGGCGCGGGAACGCCCGCGCGCTCCCGGCGGTTGTAGCGGGACAGGTCCGCGGCACGCCTGCGGCCGAACCCGCGTGCGGAATTCCCGCACCGGACGCGTGGCAGCGAAGCGACAGGAGTGGCGCACATATGGGTGGTCTCAAACTCGGATACAAGGCGTCGGCGGAACAATTCGGGCCGCGTGAGCTGGTCGACATCGCGGTACTCGCCGAGGAACACGGACTCGACAGCGCGACGGTGAGCGACCATTTCCAGCCATGGCGGCACAAGGGCGGGCACGCCCCGTTCTCGCTGGCCTGGATGGCCGCGGTGGGCGAGCGCACCGAACGCATCCAACTCGGCACCTCGGTGCTGACCCCGACCTTCCGCTACAACCCCGCCGTGATCGCGCAGGCCTTCGCGACCATGGGGTGTCTGTACCCGGAACGGATCATGCTCGGCGTCGGCACCGGTGAGGCGCTCAACGAGATCGCCACCGGATACACCGGGGAATGGCCGGAATTCAAGGAGCGTTTCGCCCGGCTGCGCGAGGCGGTCGACCTGATGCGCGCCCTGTGGACCGGTGAGCGCACCGATTTCGAGGGCCAGTACTACAAGACCGTCGGCGCCTCCATCTACGACGTGCCCAAGGGCGGCATCCCGATCTACATCGCCGCGGGCGGCCCGCTGGTGGCCAGGTACGCCGGCCGCGCGGGTGACGGATTCATCTGCACCTCGGGCAAGGGTATGGACCTCTACACCGAGAAGCTGATGCCCGCGGTGGCGGAGGGCGCCGCCAAGGCCGGGCGCAGCGTCGACGATCTCGATCGGATGATCGAGATCAAGATCTCCTATGACACCGATCCCGAACTGGCGCTGGAGAATACGCGCTTCTGGGCCCCGCTCTCACTGACCCCGGAGCAGAAGCACAGCATTACCGATCCGATCGAAATGGAGGCCGCCGCCGACGCGCTGCCCATCGAGCAGATCGCCAAGCGCTGGATCGTCGCCAGCGATCCCGACGAGGCCGTCGCTCAGATCAAGCCGTATCTGGATGCCGGGCTGAACCACCTGGTCTTCCATGCCCCCGGCCATGATCAGCGGCGCTTCCTCGAGCTGTTCGAGCGCGATCTCGGCCCGCGGTTGCGCTCGCTCGGCTGAATCCGGGTACGAAAAAGGCCCCACGCCAACCGATTTCGGGCGAGGGTGGGGGCTTTGCACATCTCGGGAAGGCGTGGCCGGGTCGAGCGACCCGGCCATCGGCATCTCAGCGCAGGGCGTGGTCGAGATCGCCGAGCAGATCCTCGACATCTTCCAGACCCACGGAGATCCGGAGGACACCGTCGGACAGGCCGATCGTGGCGCGCCCCTCCGGGCCCATGGCACGGTGAGTTGTGGTGGCGGGGTGGGTGATCAGGGTTTTGGAGTCACCGAGGTTATTGGAGATGTCGATGATCCGCAGCCGGTTGAGCACCTCGAAGGCCCGCTTCTTCGCCTCGTCGGCGGGAGCGTTGAGCTCGAAGGTGACCACGGTGCCGCCGCCGCTCATCTGACTGGTCGCCAGATCGTACTGCGGATGCGATTCCAGGTACGGGTAACGCACCCAGCCGACCGAATCGTTGCCCTCCAGGAACCGGGCGATCTTCAGCGCGGACGCGGTGGAGTGCCGCACCCGCAGCGGCATCGTCTCCAGACCCTTGAGCAGCGTCCACGCATTGAACGGGCTCAGCGCCGGACCGGTATGGCGCATCAGGTTTTTCACCGGACCGTCGATGTAGTCCCGCGCGCCGAGAATGGCGCCGCCGAGCACCCGGCCCTGACCGTCGATGTGCTTGGTGCCCGAGTAGACGAGCACGTCGGCGCCGAGATCGAAGCCCTTTTGCAACAGCGGGGTCGCGAAGACGTTGTCCAGCACCACTTTCGCGCCCGCCGCGTGCGCCAGCTCGCTGACCTTGCGCACGTCGACCAGGGTCTGCATCGGATTGGCCGGTGTCTCGAAGAAAACGGCCTGGGTCGGCACCGACAGCGCCTGCTCCCACTGGTCCAGATCGTCACCGTCGACGAAGACGGTCTCCACACCCCAGCGCGGCAGGATCTCATTGCACACCACGAAGCAGGAGCCGAAGAGGCTGCGCGCGGCCACAAGTCGATCGCCGGCGCCCAGCAGTGCGCCGAGCGCGGTGAATACCGCCGACATACCGCTCGCGGTCGCGAAACACGCTTCGGCGCCGTCGAGCAGGCGTATCCGCTCCTCGAACATGGCCACCGTCGGGTTGCCGTAACGGGAGTAGACGAAGTGCTCGACCTCGCCGGTGAACGCGGCCTCGGCCGCCTCGGCGCTTTCGTAGACGAAACCGGAAGTCAGATACAGGGCTTCGGAGGTCTCCTCGAAACCGGAGCGCCGCAGACCGCCGCGGACACCGAGGGTCGCGGGGCCGACGCCCTCCGGCAGCGGCTTGTCGAAGGCGCCGCCGGTGATCACGACTGCCGCCAGGGCAGTCCGAGGGCACGCCACCCTTCACTACCGCGATGGCCGAACGCGTCGAGCGCGCCTTCGAAACCCTCGAGCACGTTGTAGGACGGGGCGATGCCGAGCTGGGTGGCGACGGTCGCCGCATGCGCCGAACGCTGACCGGAGCGACACAGGAAGACGACGGGCGCCTCCGGGCCGCGGCCGTCGAGCGCCTTGCCCAGCTGATCGGCGAACTCGGCGTTGCGCGCGCCATTGCTGTCGACCCATTCGATCAGCACGGTCGGCCGCTCGATCGAGCTCGTATCCGGTACGCCGACGAAGCGCCATTCCGCCTCGGTACGCACATCCACCAATACGGCTTCCGGGTTGTCCCGCAATATGTCCCACGCCTGCTGCGGGGTGATGTCACCGGCATAACTCATGTCGAACCTCCTGTGAATCCGCACTTGCCGCACCTGTGTTCGGTGCGCGGCCAGGTCGTCACCCGGAGCACCCCACCGCGGAGGAGGGTTGCCGACCAGCCAGCCGGGGCTTGACGCTGGTTCTCATGACCTACGGACTGAGATTGCCTGGGCGACGGCCACCCTGTCAAACATCGGTTCGCGACACGCGGACGGTCAGTCGCAGACCAGCCACTTATCGCCGGACCGGGTGAAGTTCCAGGTCGCGGTCGCTTCGCGGCCATCGACCTTGGTGGTCACCGTCGCCTTCGCCCGATCGCCGTTGACGGTCGGATTCTCGATTTCAATGACCTCGATGGACTTTCCGGTTGCCGCCGTGCCGAACTGAGCCGCCAGCGGCGACTTGCTCTCGTCGAAACTCGCGCAGGCCGCGCCCGGCGGCGGCATGAGATCGCTGTTCGCACGCGCTTGCGCGTAGTTGCGCGCGGCCGCCGCGATCCGGTCGGCTTCTGTGACATTTTTCTCAGCGGGCGAGAGCAGCCCGCCCGCCACGATCGCGACGAGCACGATCGCGGCGAAAATCGCCGCCGCGATGAACGGCACCATGGTGCGCTTATCGGTCTGGTCGACCACGATCGCTTCGTCGCCCTCGGGGTCGGGCCGCTGCTCGGTCATATACCGATGATCCCTGGTCGGCGTGGTTATCCGACGCCGACCCCCGTCTCGCGCGGCGGGACCGCCACGCCCGCGCGATAACGCGGACCGGACGGTCCCTCGATAATGATGTGAGCGGGCTGGCCATCACCGCTGGGAGGCATAGCATCCACCCAGCTCACGGCACCCTGATAGGTCGCTCGCCGCGCCACCGATAGAATCGCGAGAATGCGACCTGCTGTCATAGCCATTCGACAGCTCACCGTCGTAGCGACCTGGGGGCCGTGTAGCCACGAGCCAGCAGCACCAGCGTCCGCATCGCGAGGTGCAAGCAAGCGGCGCGTCAGCTTAGCCTAAGCTAAAACTGACGCCATTAATTCTCGACCATAAGGTGCGCGTAAGAGATGACCGAACAGAGTGCAGCATCAACGAGCGGTGTTCCCGGCCCCTCCGTGGTGACGCAGGCTGCCTCCTCCGGGCCTGACGCTCACACCGCGGCGGCCCGCCCGCTCCGCATTGCGATCGTGGGCGCGGGACCGGCCGGTATCTACGCCGCCGACGCGTTGATGAAGTCCGACGCCGAGGTGAGCATCGACCTGTACGAGCGCATGCCCGCACCCTTCGGGCTGATCCGCTACGGCGTGGCACCTGACCACCCGCGGATCAAGGGCATCATCACCGCCCTGCACAAGGTGCTCGACAAGGAGCAGGTGCGCCTGCTCGGCAATATCGACTACGGCACCGATATCACCCTCGACGACCTGCGTCGCTTCTACGACGCGGTGATCTTCTCCACCGGCGCCAACGCCGACCGCGCACTGGATATCCCCGGCATCGGCCTGGACGGCTCCTACGGCGCCGCGGACTTCGTGTCCTGGTACGACGGACACCCCGATGTGCCGCGCAGCTGGCCGCTGGACGCGGAGAAGGTCGCGGTCCTCGGGGTCGGCAATGTCGCGCTCGACGTGGCCCGCGTGCTGGCCAAGACCGGTGACGAACTGCTGCCGACCGAGATCCCGCCGAACGTCTACAAGGGACTCAAGGACAACAAGGCCATCGAGGTCCACGTCTTCGGACGCCGCGGCCCCGCCCAGGCCAAGTTCACCCCCCTCGAACTCCGCGAACTCGACCACTCCCCGACCATCGAGGTCATCGTCGACCCCGAGGACATCGACTACGACGAGGGCTCCGAGGCCGCGCGCCGCCACTCCAAACAGGTCGA
This sequence comes from Nocardia sp. NPDC050710, assembly GCF_040654375.1. Taxonomy (NCBI): domain Bacteria; kingdom Bacillati; phylum Actinomycetota; class Actinomycetes; order Mycobacteriales; family Nocardiaceae; genus Nocardia; species Nocardia sp. NPDC050710. Next base: position 140,203 of record NZ_JBFAHV010000010.1, read on the forward strand.
TATGGTCGCCAACACGCTGGAGCAGTGGGCGATCCGCGACCAGGGCAACCGGCCGCACAAGCTGTACCTGCACTTCTTCGAATCGCCCGCCGAAATCGTCGGCGACGAGAACGGCAAGGTCGTCGGCCTGCGCACCGAGCGCACCCAGCTCGACGGCACCGGCAACGTCAAGGGCACCGGCGTGATCAAGGACTGGGACATCCAGGCCGTGTACCGCGCGGTCGGCTACCTGTCGCAGAACATCACCAACCTGCCGTTCGACGATCAGGCGGGCACCGTGCCGAATGAGGCCGGACGCGTCATCGCCGACGAGAATGCCGACGGCGCGGCCCGCTACATGCCCGCCACATACGTCACCGGCTGGATCAAGCGCGGCCCGGTCGGCCTGATCGGCCACACCAAGGGCGACGCCAACGAGACCGTGGCCTGCCTGCTGGACGACGCCGAGAACTTCACCCCGGCCGAACAGCCGGAACTGGATGCCGTCACCGAGTTCCTCGAGAGCAAGGGCATCCCGTTCACCACCTGGCAGGGCTGGTACCGCCTCGACGCACACGAGCGCGCCCTCGGCGAGCCCGAAGGCCGCGAACGCGTCAAGGTCGTCGAGCGCGAAGATATGCTGCGCGCCAGCGAACCGCACAAGGTCTGATCCACCCGGGCCGCAACGGTCCCATTTCGGCGACCGTTGCGGCAGCAGAAACTCCGCTACTGAGGCATTCTGTTCACGTGTTCGATGCCCATTTCCACATCTTCGACCCGCGGTTCCCGCTGGCCGAGAACGATGGCTACCTGCCCGACCTGTACACCATCGCGGACTATCGAAAGCGCATGTCGCGCTTCGACGTCCGTGGCGGTGCGGTGGTCAGCGGTTCCTTCCAAGGCACCGACCAGACATATCTGAAGGCGGCGCTGGCGGAGCTGGGTGCGGGCTGGGTCGGGGTAACCACGCTCGACCTGGACGCCAGCGACGACGACATCATCGAGCTGGACCGCATCGGGGTGCGAGCGCTGCGCTTCAACCTCAAGCGCGCGGCCGCCGACATCACCGGCATGACATTGCAGGCGCTGCGCGCGCACGAACTGGTCGGCTGGCATGTCGAGGTCTATATCGACGGTCAGATGCTCGCCTCGCTACAGCCGGTCATCTCCAAACTCCCCGCCCTGTCCATCGACCATCTCGGCATGTCCGATGAGGGCCTGCCCTACCTGCTGGACCTGGTCGACCGCGGCGCCCGCGTCAAGGCAACCGGATTCGGCCGCGTCTCGATGAACGTCGCCGACACGCTGCGCCGCATCCACACCGTCAACCCCGAGGCCCTGATGTTCGGCACCGATCTCCCGGGCACCCGAGCGGGTCGCCCCTTCGAGGACTCCGACGTGGACCTCATCTGCGACGTGGTCGGCACCGATATGTTCGCCGTCCTCGAAGACAATGCCCGCGCGTTCTACCGCCTCCCCGCCTACGAACGCGCCACCGCCGCCGACCCGCTCCCCACGGTCCCGCTGCACCGCACCGAACAACCCACCCTCCCGCTGCGTCGCGACGAACTCCCCACCCCGGTCCCCGACGACACCATCCCCTTCCCGATCATCGAGAGGTGAGACGCGCCCGCCCAGGGCAATGGGGTTGAGCCGCAGGCGAATCGGTTGCCGAACGGCTGCTGGGCGATGAACGCGCCGCTTACCCACGTTCCGGTGGCCAGCAGGCCGCCGAGGAGTTCGACACGCACGGACCGGCAACCGGCCCGTCTGCGCCACCCGGCCCGCGCGCCTCGGCCGAGGCTACTTCCGAGCCCGCAACCACCCCTGACCAGCTACGGCGCGACCTCGGCTGGATATTCGGCGAATACTACGGCGATCCGAGATAGGTCGATCGACCGATGTGGCCGGACGGGCCTGCGATCACCATTGGCAGCACGGTCTCGATAAGCACCGATCATCGGAGGTTCGAAAGGCGTACGTGAAACGCCTTGCCTTGCCTGCCAATTCATATTCCGAGCCGTGCCCGATCGCGCTCCGGCGCAGATTCATCGCATTTGTCGAAGGAAACCTCATGTCCCGTCCACTCCGCCGCGGCACTCGTGCCGCAGGCATTCTCTTGGGTGTAGGTGTCATCGCGCTCGGCACAGTGGGAGGGCCCGCGCTACAAACCGCGGGCGCCTCCAGCCACCGCGAGGCCCCCTTGGTCGCCGCCGATCCGACGGTGGACAACACCGACGTCTACTCGTTCGTCAGCCCCGATAAACCGGACACCGTGACAATCGTCGCCAACTGGTTCGGGCTGCAGGAACCCAACGGCGGCCCGAATTTCTATCCCTGGGCCACCGACGCCAACTACGACATCAATATCGACAACGACGGCAACGGGAAGCCCGACATCACCTATCGGGTCACCTTCGCAACCGAAGATCGGCGCGCGGGCAGCACCTTCCTGTACAACAACGGTCCGGTCACCGCACTGAACGACGAGAACCTGCTGTTCCGGCAGAACTACACGGTATCGGTCAGTCACGGCGCGAACGATTGGCGGCCGATCGCGCAGGGCCAGGCGGCTCCGTCGTTCACCGGAACGGCCTCGATGCCGGACTACGGTCAGCTGCGCAAGCAGGCGACCGCGAATCTGCCGGGCGGCGGGTCGGTCTATGTCGGAGCCGCGGAGGACCCCTTCTTCCTCGACCTGCGCGTATTCGATCTGCTCTACGGTGGTGATCTGTCCGAGGTCGGTACCGACACACTCGCCGGATACAACGTCAACACCGTTGTCCTGCAGGTGCCCAAGCGCGACCTCGCGCTGCGCAACGACCCGGCGCGCAACCCGGTGATCGGGGTGTGGAGCGACACCGAGCGCCGCTCGATGCAACTCAGCCCCGGCGCGGCGACATCGGTCGGTGAGTTCGTGCAGGTGTCGCGGCTGGGCAACCCGCTGGTGAACGAGGTGGTCGTCCCGGTCGCGCTGAAGGACGCGTTCAACAGTCTGTCGCCGAGTAAGGACGCGACAATTCCCGACGTCGTCCGGCGGGTCACCGATCCCGAACTGCCGAAACTGATCGAGGCGCTGTACAAGGTGCCCGCGCCGGCGGCCCCGCGCAACGACCTCGTGGAAATCTTCCTGACCGGGATCGCGAAGAAGGCGCCGACCCTGGACGGCAGCACCCCGCCCATCCAGGCGGACCTGAACTCGCAGATCCTCAATGCCGACGTGCAGGCCGCGGCGTTCCAGCCATCGGAGATGTTGCGCCTGAACATGTCGGTGCCGGTGACGGCGCAACCGAACCGGCTGGGCGTGATCGGCGGTGACCTGCAGGGATTCCCCAACGGTCGGCGGCTGAGCGATGACGTGGTCGACATCGCGCTGCAGGCCATGGTGGGTGCCGCGCAGACCGGCAAACCGGTCGACGCCCTCGCCGCCGGAGACGCGGTCGATGCCAACGACACGTCGTTCTCCAGCAGCTTCCCGTATGTCGCGCTGCCGTCGCCGGGCAAGACCATGGTCCAGGCGAAGGCGACGAACGCGACCACGAACGTGGCCGTCACGGCGCCGCAGGACACCGACGACAGCACCTCCACGGTGCTGCTCGTCGCGGCCGGTGTCGGCGTGGGTGCGGTGGTCGCGGGCGCCGGCTGGCTGTTGATCCGCCGCCGGGCGCGCAGGGCATCGGCGTCCACCCCGCCGCCGAGCTCCTGACATCTCGTTCCGGTGGCGGGACCGATCCGGTCCCGCCGCCGGAACGATCCCCCGCTTCGCGCACATGACCACCCCGAAGGACTTGTGATGTCCGAACTTCTTTCCCGTACGCTCCGTCGGCCTTTGCTCATCCTGTTCGTCCTGGCCGGAACGATCGCCGCCGCACTGGGAGTAACCGCGGCGCTGCCCGACGACTCCCCGACCGCCCAGCCCGTCACCACCGACCCCGGCGGCCCGTTGGTCGCGCAGATCACCCAGACGCAACAACAACTCGATCGCGTACCCGGCAATGCGATCGGTTGGGCCGGTCTCGGCGCCGCCTACGTCGAGCTGGCCCGGGTGACCGGCGATCCCGAGAACTACGGCGAGGCGCAGCGGGCGCTGGATCGATCGCTGGAGCTGAAGCCCCAAGGCAATGCCGAAGCGCTCACCGGACTCGGTGCGCTCGCCAACGCCAGGCACGACTTCATCGCCGCGCGCCGCTACGCCGAACAGGCTCTCGCGCTGCGACCGGACAGCGCGGACGTCTACGGCGTCCTGATCGATGCGCTGACCCAACTCGGCGAGGCCGACGCCGCGACCGCGGCCGTGCAGCGGATGCTCGACTTGCGCCCCGGCGTTCCATCGTTCACCCGCGCCGCCTACGACCTCGAACTGCGCGGTCGCACCGACGAGGCCGGGCAGGCGCTACAGATGGCGCTGAACGCGGCGAATACCGCCGACCAGATCGCTTTCTGCCGCTACCACCTCGGCGAGCTCGCGTTCCACACCGGAAACCTCGACGAGGCCGAGAACCATTATCGCTCCGGTCTTCTGGCGAATCCGGCGAACGCGGCACTGCAACAGGGCATGGCCAAGACGTACGCGGCCCGCGGCGATCTCGACCGGGCCATCGCCGAGTACACGGCTGTGACCGACCGCGCGCCGCTGCCCGAATACCTGATCGAGTTCGGCGAGCTGTTGGAGGCCATGGGCAGGCCCGGTGAAGCAGCCGCCAAGTATCGGGAGGTCTCCGACCAGTTCCGCAGGCTCGAAGAGCAGGGAGCCTCCGAGTACGTGGACGCCGCTCAGCTCGCCGCGGAACACGGCGATCCGGTCGAGGCGGTACGGCTGGCGCAGTTGGAGTTCGGCCGCCGCCAGAGCGTCATCACCTCCGACGTGCTCGCCTGGTCGCTGCACAAGGCGGGGCGCGATGCCGAAGCGATCGTCTACGCCGACCGGGCGGCTGCGCTCGGCTGGCGCAGCGCCACCCTCGCCTACCATCGCGGCATGATCCTCGCGGCGCTGGGCGAGGCCGATCAGGCCGCCGCCGCACTGTCCGAGGCGCTGCGGACGAACCCGTATTTCTCGCCCTTGCACGCTCCGCGGGCCCAGCAGGCCCTCCAGGCGCTCGGCGCTCGATGAACCGATGAGGACACGCCCGCGTCGACCGGTCCGCCGGATCTACGCGGGCGACTGTCCGTGCTATTCGGGCTGATCCGTCCCGCAATACGGCAGGAGGGTGTCCGACTCCTCCCCCGTCTCGACCACACGAACGTCGCCACGGCAGCGGCTATTCGATCGCGGCGGAACTGGTGTTGTGAGCGCACAGCGGGACATCAAGGATTCGTCAATCCGGTGCGCCGAACCTTGTCCGCGGCGCCGCGAGGACTTTATATCGGATTATGACCACCACTCCGGACGCGCAGCCTGATCTGTGCACGTCGTCCGGCGCTGTCCTGGTCGGCGGCGTGCACATGTTGCCCTCGTCGCTGGAACTTTTCGGTTTCGGAAGTGAGGACGAGCCGCCGAGTCCGGCTTGATATCTCCCTCTTTCCGCCCTGTTCGGCGCTGCCACGGGGCGCCTCTGTGCGTACGGAAGCTACCGCTGCCGTACGTATTCCGATGACTGTCCGCGCGCCTGGATCACTCGTTGCGGATTCATCCGCCGTCAGTCGACGGCGGACCCACGCTCACTCGATAGGAGAGCTATGTTCGAAACTCTGTCCGCGGTTCGGATCACCATGGTGACCGGCGTCGATACCCGTCTCGGTCTCGCGACCGCGCGACGGCTCGCCGCCGACGGCGCCGCCGTTATCCTGCACGCGCAGGGCAAAGAAGGCGCCGAGGAAGCGTTCGAAGAATTGGCGCAGGCGGGCACTCCGGCTGCCCGGCTGCACGTCGTGCACGCGAACTTCTTGAAACTCACCGAGGTGGACGAGCTCGCGGCCACATTGGGCGCGACGGTGACGCGCCTGGACGCGCTGATCGATGCCGCGTCGATTCCTGGCGGGGAACGCCGCTCACGAACCGAAGACGGCTACGAGACGACCCTGCAGGCCAACTATCTTGCGCCGCAGCGCTTGATCACGGCGCTGGCACCCGCGGTCGCGGCGGCACAAGGCCGCGTGGTGACCGTGTCGTCTCCGCAGCACGTGGGGGGCACCGTGGACTACTCCGACCTGGATCGCAACCGCGGCATCTACACCCCGCTGGCGGTTTACGCGCAATCCAAACTGGCGATGACCATGTTCACGCGGACACTCGCCGAGACCGGTCCCGAGGGCCTGACGGCGGTGAGCGTGCACCCGGCCGATTTCGAAATCGACATGCCCCAGCTCCGCAGTCAGGTGAACGCGCCGATGGACGATGCCGCCGATCTGCTGGCGATGTACAGCGGCTCCGGCGCCCCGGTCGTGAACGGCTGCTACTACGAAGGCACTCAACTGGCGCGACCGGCTGCGCTGGTGCGCAATTCACGTGCCCGAGCCCGCCTGGCCGCCTGGACGAATCAGCAGCACCCCACCGCTTGACCACACGAGAAACCTAGAGGCAGCAACTCCGATGTCGAAACGAGCCAGCAAGAAACGCGCCCGCCGGAAGAAGAAGGCCAACCACGGTCATAAGCCCGGACAGCGCTGAAACGCCCACCCCCGGACTGGGACCGAGGCTGGGAAACCCGAAGCCCCGCGGTGCGCCCACTGCGCGCCGCGGGGCTTCGCTCGTTCTGTCACCGTCGCTGTGTTGTCGCGCCAGGACACATGGGACGCGCTCTACGGGGATGCACTCGACGCGGTGTGAGCCGAGGGCGGCCACCGGGCCGGGGCGGCATCGGCCCGCGTGGACGGTCAGCGAGAAATTCGGCTCAGGTAATACGGCGTGCTCGTTTTGACGAAATCTTTCCGAACCGACCCTGATCTCGAGGAATAGCCTGGTGGTGTGGAGGTCGAGGTGACCCGCTTGGCGGGAATCGGTGTACGCAAAGACTTTCCGGTGAGCACCACGCGCGGTCGGATCGGTGTCATCGAACACCGTGACGGCACGATCGACCTGATTGTCGGCAACGCAGGCAATTCCGCCCGCGTCGAGCTGATACCGCTGTCGGCGGAGGAGGCTGCGGTGCTGGCCGATCTGCTCGGTGCACCGCAGCTGGTGAACCGGCCGGACGATGAGCATCGCGGCTGCGATGAGGCGGTAACTCGGCACGTGCCGGTTCACCGTTGACGTGACCACCGCGTAGCAGCGGTCGACGGTCTGCGATCTGATCGAAGATCGTCACTTCCGCCATCAACCGGCCGACCGCCCGGCGGCTCGACGGGACCGCTAGGCGATAAAGGCGCCTATTACCCAAGTTCCGGTGGCCAGCAGGCCGCCGAGGAGTTCGACGAGCATGGACAGCCCGACGCCCTTGAGCGCGTGTTTCGTTGCCTGCCAAGCCTGTTGGTTCTGTCCGAGGCGTTGGAGTTCCGAAAGGTAGACGCCGAGAACGAATCCGACGAACAAGCCGACCAGCGGAATTACGAAGAAGCCGATTATGCCGAGGACCGCGCCGAGGAACAGGGCGCGGTTGGACACGCCCGCGTCCTTCATCTTGCGACCGGGCCAGGTGTATTTGACGATGCCCGAGATCACCAGGAAAGCGGTGCTGACGGCGAAGACGGTCCAGGCGGTCACGCCGCCGGTGAGGAATGCCCAGACCGCGATCGCGCCGAAGATCAGGATCACCCCGGGCAGGATCGGCACGATGATCCCGACCAGCCCGACCAGAATGACGAGGCCGACAACGACCTCTCCCCACACACTCACCGCTGATCCCTCCGATAACCGCGCTCCGGCACGCTGCCAGGATTCTCGCCTATGCACCTCCCGCCCGCACAGCGGAGGCTCCGCAGCGCGTTAGGTGTCGGCTCCGACCGCCACCCGGACCGTTTCTCACGTCCGGTTGCGCGAGCACGCATACTCAGGTGTGCTGACCTGCGTTTTTCACCAGCAGACCGGCGTTGAGCATTTGCCCGCACGCCCCCGCGCCCACGGGCATGATCGACTCGGAACGATCTCGACCTCGTGATCAAGGAGGACCGGTGCGCCATCCCTCGATCCATACCGCCTCGCTGCTGTCGGGCGAAGAGATCTACCGGAGTGAACTCGGCTCGTTGACCAGGCTGACGGCCGATAGTTTCCCGATTCTGAGCGGGCTTTCGATCAAACGGCTGACGCTGGCGCCGGGTGCGATCCGCGAACCGCACTGGCATGCGAACGCCACCGAACTCACTTACTGCACGGCCGGACGGGCGCTGGTATCGGTGCTGGACGACGGCAGCAGATTCTCCTCGTTCCTGGTGGGTGCCGGGGAAATGTTCCACATTGATTCCGGCGCTCTGCACCATGTGGAGAATATCGGCGACACCGAGGCGGAGTTCATCTTGGCGTTCCGCCATGAACGACCCGAGGATTTCGGATTCGGTGCCTCTCTCGGTGCGATGACCGATTCCGTGCTCGGCAACACCTACGATCTGCCGGCCGCGGATTTCGCCGAGATCCGGCATAGCACCACCGCGAAGCTGATCGTGCGCCGCGACGGCGATCCGGAAATCCCGTCCACCGCTCATTTCGGCGACCCGCACCACTTCGCCATCGAAGCGATGGCGGCGCCGGTGGATTCACCGGTCGGCTCCGCGCGCACCGCGCGGGAACAGTTCTGGCCCGCACTGCACGACATCTCGATGTATTCGCTCCGGATCAGGGAAGACGGTATGCGCGAACCACATTGGCATCCCGTCACCGCCGAAATGGGCTATGTCCATCGGGGTTCGGCGCGGATGACGATCATGGATCCGGACGGGACCCTGGACACCTACACCGTGAACGAGGGCGAGGTGTACTTCGTCCCGCGCGCCTACCCGCACCACATCGAGGTCGTCGACTCGCCCCGAATCCACCTGCTGATCTTCTTCGACCAACCCACACCCGCGGATATCGGCTACCGCGCCTCGATGAGCGCCTACTCCCGCAAGGTCCTCGCCGCGACATTCGGCGTGGCTCTCGACGCCCTTCCCGACCTGCCCTTCACCCCCAGCGACCCGCTGATCGTCACCAGAAACAATCCGCTCGCCCCGTAGCCGTAGCGATACGGGCGCGCACGGCCGTCACGTCGACGGGTTCGATTCGTGACGACCGGTAGCGAGGATGTACACGCTGATCAGCAGTACCCAGGCCGGGAAGACCAACCCCACCCAGACGCTGTAGCTCACCACGATCAGCAGGAACAACGCGAGTAGATAGGTGGTCAGCACCAGCCATCGCGGCATCAAACCGGTGCGCAGCCAGATCGTTCCCAGGCAGATCATGAAGACCCCGGCCATGCGCACCGCGTAGACGCCATTGAGCTGCAACATCACCTCACGCCCGAAATAGACGATGTCGTCCGGAACATCGCTCGAGTGGCGAGCGATGGCGAGGATACCGCCCGCGACGCCCATCGAGGCGAAAACCATGGCCACGAAGAGCAGTCCGCTGCCGAACAGCACCGTCGAGAAGAACCGGTCCTCGAATTGCCCGATGCGGTCGCGGATCACGCCGATGAACCACAGGAACGCGATCCCCGCGAAGGGCTCGAGCACCAAGGCGAACTTGATTCTCGAGCCACTCGGTCCCGTCCAAGCGCCCTCGGAGAGCGGGTCACTCGGCAGCGAGATCCGCAGCAGCACAAGGCTGACCGCGAACAGCACGGCGAAGAGGATGCCGGCGACGGCCGCGGAGCGCGGCGTCGTCAAATGGCGGAACTGCCTCTCATGATGTGTCTCGGCCATGGTGGTCGGCTGCACTCCCGAGGGGAATTCGATTCGCTGGCAAACGCACGGCAAATCCTAGACGACGGGTTGCGAGGCCGCCAGAGGCCGCGTTCCGCGCGACCGCGGCATCCGGTGACACCGCCGGATGCGCGTCGGTCGGGCGCACAGCAGAGGTTCCGTCGGCGGATCCGACGTTATTGTCATACTGTCAATACATCCCCGGGCGCGCTCCCGGGGCCGCACCGGGTCGCCGGTGCGCTGGATCAACGACGAACCGAGGTAGGGCGTGAGCACACCATCCACCGCCACAGCTGAGCAGGGCCCGCTCGCGGGCATCAGGGTAGTCGAGCTGGCCGGTATCGGCCCCGGTCCGCACGCGGCACTGCTGCTCGCGGATCTCGGCGCCGACGTGGTGCGGGTGCAGCGGCCCAAGATGCTGCCCGGCTTCATGGAACGGCCGCAGTGGCGCGGACGCACCATTGTCGAGGCCGATCTGAAGGATCCGGCGGATATCGAGAAGGTGTTCGGGCTGATCGAGAAGGCCGACGTCCTGATCGAAGGTTTCCGACCCGGCGTCACCGAACGCATGGGCCTCGGCCCGGATGACGCGCTGGCACGCAATCCCGAGTTGGTGTACGCCCGGATGACCGGCTGGGGGCAGGAGGGCCCGCTGGCCGACCGCGCGGGCCACGACATCAACTACATCTCGCTGACCGGCGTGCTGAACGCGATCGGCCGCAAGGGCGAACGCCCGGTGCCGCCGCTCAATATGGTCGGCGACTTCGGCGGCGGCTCGATGTTCCTGGTGTTCGGCGTCCTCGCGGCGCTGGTGGAGCGGCAGAGCTCCGGTAAGGGGCAGGTCATCGACGCGGCGATGATCGATGGCGCGCTTGCCCTTTCGCACATGATCTGGGGTATGCGCGGGGTCGGCCTCTGGTCGGATGAGCGCGGCACCAACCTGCTCGACACCGGTATGGCGTTCTACGACACCTACGAGACCTCCGACGGCAAGTACATGGCGGTGGGCGCGATCGAGCCGCAGTTCTACGCGGAACTGTTGCGGGGCTTGGAGATCGACCCCGAGGGCCTGCCGATGCAGATCGACCCGAACGGCCAGGATCAGCTGAAGAAACTGTTCAGCGAGAAGTTCAAGACCAAGACCCGCGACGAGTGGGCCGCGATCTTCGACGGCACCGACGCCTGCACCACCCCGGTGCTGACCTTCACCGAGGCCGAGCAGAATCCGCACATCGTCGCGCGCACCGGACTGGTCGAGATCGACGGTGTGGTGCAGCACGCCCCCGCGCCGCGCTTCTCCCGGACCCCCACCGCCATCCCCACCCCGCCCCCGACCGAGGCGACACCGTTCGAATCCGTCTGGGCGGATTAGGTTCTCGGCGCACCGTATATCCGGCGAGCTCCATCGCCGGATATGCCGTGCGACGTCAGTGGCGGGTCCAATCGGGTTGGGTGAAGTCGGCGATTCGGGCGTCCGCCGGGTCGCGGCCGAGTAGCACGACTTCCCGGAATTGCCAGAGCAGTGCGCCGGTCGGCGCGTGGATGGTCATATTGTCGGCGAGCCGCATCTGTAGGAAGTTGCCGCCCTCGGGGGTGGTGAACGGCATCGTGCCGGGGAGATCCGCCTGTCGCACGGCCTCGCCGGGCCGCACCCACCGCGGCACATCGTCGGCGGCCAATCTGGCGAGATTCACCAGATGTACCGAGTGGACCTCGGCGGGGCTCGGACGCAGTGCGGTGGCGTCGGCGAGGGCGGCGACGAAGGGGGTGATGACGAAGCCGGAGGCGGCCGGAAAATCGTCCAGGCGGCCGAGCAGGTCGGCGGGGGTGGCGGTAAGGGCGAGTTCCTCGTGCAGTTCGCGGATCGCGGCCTGCGCGGCGGTCTCACCGGGGTCGACGCGACCGCCGGGCAGCCCCCACTGCCCCGCGTTGCGGCCCCGGTAGGCCCGTTTGATGACGATCACCGCCGGGGAACCGTCCGGCGCGGCGACAACGCACAGCACGACCGCGGCGCGCCGGATATCCGGCGCATCGGGTACTTCTACATGCGGGAAGCGATGCAGACAGCGGTCGGCCGACGCGCGGAAATCGTCGACACTTGCGGGGACACTCGGCGCCATGTAGTCGATACTGCCCGAGATCGAATTCCGCCGCGTCGCGGGGACCGGGCGATACCGCGGGCGCATGGCGCACGGGCTGTCCGGATCAGTAGCAGGTCAACGGCTGGAGCGGGTCGGCGGCGCGGGGCGTGAGCGCCTCGTACGCGGCGGCGATCGCCTTGACCGCCAGACGCAATTCGGATTCCTGATGGGTGAAGGGCAGGCGCAGGAAGCGTTCGAAGGCGCCCTGGACACCGAAACGCGGTCCGGCGGCGAGCAATACACCGAAATTGGGCGCGGTGGCGGCGAGTGCGGTGGACACCGGCGCCGGAAGTTGGGCCCAGAGCGACATGCCGCCCGCGCCCGCGCTGACCCGCCAGTCCGGCAGTTCCTCGGCCAGGGCCTCCAGGAGAGCCGCGCGCTGGGACCGCAATTGGTCGCGGCGGCGATCGAGGATGGTCTCGGCGTTCTCCAGCAGGTACCCCGTGGCGAGCTGGTCCATGACGGGGGTACCCAGGTCGACGGTCGAGCGGATGCCGAGCAACTTGGTGATCAGCGCCTGGTTGGTCCGGATCCAGCCCACCCGCAGACCACCCCAGAAGGATTTGGAAGCCGAACCGATGGTGACGATTTCAGCGCCCTTGGCGAAGGCGGCGACCGGCGGGGGCGGGGTCACCGAATCCAGCCCGAGCTCGACCATCGACTCGTCCACCACAATGGTCATCCGTGTGTCGCGGGCGATGGCAGCCAGTTCGGCGCGGCCATCGGCGTCGAGCAACAGACCGGTGGGGTTGTTGTAGTCGGGCACCAGATAAGCCAGGGTCGCCGCGGTTTGCCGTGCGGCACTGCGGATTCCGTCGAGATCCCACCCCTGCTCCGGATTCTCCGGGCGCAGCGGCACCGGGACCGGACGGGCGCCGACATCGCGAATGGCCTCGATGGCGTTCGGGTAGGTCGGATGGTCGATCAGCACCCGGGCGGCGGGCGCGGTCAGCACATTGAGCAGCAGCCGCAGACCATGCTGGGCGCCGAGGGTGACCAGGATCTGATCCGGTTCGGTGGGCAGGCCACGCTCGGTGTAGCGGCGGGCCAGTGCCTCGCGCAGTGCGAGCACACCAACCGGATCCATGCCGTGGGTACCCAGATAGGCCGGAATGCCTTCCAGCGCAGTGGAATAGGCTTCCTGCATTTCGCGAGGCGCGGCCATGGCGGCATAGGTCATATCGATGGTCGTCAGCTCCGGCTGCGACATCATGGCCAGAATGCTGCGTGCGGGCTTGGTGCCGTCGTGCGGCACCGCGGGCGGCAGCGCCACCGTACTGCGCGAACCCTGGCGGCTGATCAGGTAGCCGTGCTCGCGCAGCAGCGCGTAGGTGGAGGTGATGGTGGTGCGGCTGACCCCGAGCGTGCCGGCCAGATCGCGTTCGCTCGGGAGCGCGACACCGAGCGGAGCCCGCCCGTCGTGGATGAGCAGCCGGATGCCCTCGGCGAGCGCCAGGTAGGCCGGGCGTGCGGAACGCCTGCCGCCCGATTCCGCACCGTCGTCGTCCGCACTGCGCCAGCGGCCCAGATCCCTGGCCAGACTGGCCGCACCGATCACTCTCGTCGCCATACAGTCCAGTATTGAGGGATTGGATATTTTTTGGCAAGGCCAGTCGGCGCACGCTATCCGTTATGACCGCGCTGCTCGCCCTCCTCGCCCTCCTTGCCTTCGCCTACGGCATCCACCGCTTCGCACCGAAGAGCGGCGCGGAAACCTTCCTTCTCGAACGCTTCCGCCCGCCGGGACCACTGACCGACCGGTCCGTTTCCCACTATGAAGAGCAGCGACGATATGCCGATCTGGTCGCCATCTACGGCCGGTCCGACGTGCCGGACCCCGAGGCGGGACCCGCACCCGCCCTCGCACGGACACGGGTGCGGCCGATGGCAAACCCCAGTTGCGGCACCGTTAAGGCCAGTTTTTCATAACTGGACTGGACTGGTCGAACTTGTCGGACCCAGGGTGCAGACTGATCCCATGGGTGCCTCCACTCGACTGCCCGCGGCGGCAGCGCTGTTCGAGACCGCGATCGGCGTCTGCGCCATTGCGTGGAGCGCAGACACCGTGTTCCGGTTCCAGCTTCCCGATAAGGATCCGGACGCGCTCCGCGCGCGCATCACCCGCCGACGCGTCGGCGCCCCCGATGACGGCGAGGTCCACGAGGCCGAACCCACCGGCGCGATCACCGACGCCGTCACCGCGATTCAGGCACACCTCGCGGGCGAACTCGACGATCTACGCTGGATTCCGCTGGACACCGGTGGAATTCCCGAGTTCCACCGCGCGGTCTACGCGGTAACCCGCGCCATCGACCCCGGCCACACCCTCAGCTACGGCCAGGTGGCGGACCGCATCGGAGCACCGGGCGCGGCCCAGGCTGTCGGGCAAGCGTTGGGCCGCAACCCCATTCCCCTCATCATCCCGTGCCACCGCGTGCTGGCGGCCGACCATGCCCTGCACGGTTTCTCCGCACCCGGCGGGATCACCACCAAACAGCGGCTGCTCGAAATCGAACGGACTCCCGGCTTCGGTGAACCGACGCTCTTCTGAGCGAATGCGCCTCACCTCGGATCCGAGCGATTACTTTCCGCGCCGCGCACCGTCTGATCCTTCGAATGGCCGGCAACGGCACACTCGAGCCGATGAGGAGAAGCTGATGAAGACCGAAAAGCTGCTTGCCGCAGGACTGTTCGCCACCCCACTGTTCTTCGTGGTGGCGTTGAGCCAGGCATTCACCCGCGACGGTTTCGACCTGAGCAAGCATATGATCAGTCAGCTGGCGCTCGACGACCTCGGCTGGATCCAGATCGCGAATTTCCTCGTGACCGGCACCCTGTTCGCCCTGGTCGCGGTCGGCCTGCGGCGCGTGCTCACCGACGGCATCGGCCGGGTGTGGATTCCGCGCCTGGCCGGCGTATTCGCCGCCGGAATGATCGGCGCGGGCATTTTCGTCTGCGACCCGTATCAGGGCTACCCGGTGGGCGAGGCCGAGGTCATGACGTGGCACGGCACCCTGCACGGCGTGATGGCCGCGGTGGGCGGTCTGGCACTGGTCGCCGCCCACGTGATTCTGGCGCGGCGCTTCCGTCGCGAGAACCGCACGCGCATGGCGGTGACGAGCATCGTCGTCGCCATCGGCTACCTGGTGCTTCCCTTCACGATCCCCGGGCTGACCAGCATCACCTTCGCCCTCGCGTCCTTCCTCGCCTGGGGCTGGTTCGCCATCGTCGCCAACGGCCTGCGCGGCGAACAGCCCGTCACCCCGGCGGTCCGCGCGCACGCCCTGCAGCCCGCCTGAGCTATCCGACGATCATTCGGGCGGCGGATGCTGACGGAAGAATTCGCAGGCATCCCCCGTCAGATATCCGTCCATACAGGCGAAATACGTCTGAATGCAGCTGTTCGTGGTACACCCGAGTTCGAGCAGCCGCTGGTGGATCCGCAGATTGCGCTGCTGGCGAGCGTCGGGGGTCACCGTGGTCGGGGTGGCACTGGTGGTCGTCGACCCATTCGACCCGGAGCCATCCGAGCAACCGGACAGCAGCGCGAGCGCGGCCACCGCCGCGCTTACCGCAACCGACACCCGCACAGCCATACACAACCTTTCACAACGCCCGTTACCTGACGGTACCCACCACTCAGCGGGTCAGCGTAGCGAAGCGCGAAATGCCCGGATCATTCGCAGGCGAGATCATCCAGCGCACCGTAGCAACAGTGTGGCGCGGCCCCTCCGAGGACTCGGGACGGGACGGCCCCCTCGGAAGGGTCACGGTGGTGCGGTCACACCTGCTGGATCGGCCGCGGATCGGCCATTACCCGCGCCGGTGCCGCCGATCAGCTGGCCGGGGATTCGCCGCGCATCAGCGCACCCAGCGATTCCCGATCGGTGACATCCATCTTGATGCAGGCGCGATAGAGGTGGCCTTCGACGGTGCGCACCGAAACGGTGAGTCGATCGGCGATCTGCCGGTTGGACAGGCCCGCGGCAACGAGATTCGCGATTTCGCGTTCGCGGGAGGTGAGCGGGAGCGGCTGGGCGGCGTGACGCAGCGCGGGGGTGCTGGCGCCACCGCAGGCGGCGGCCAAACGGTTGGCGGTGGCGGCGGATTCCAGCAGGCGGCGACGGTCGCCGCCGCGCTCATGCGCGGAGGCGGCCTGGGCCGCGGCGTCGGCGGCCGACAGCAGGGCGCCGATCTGCTCGAATTCGGTTGCGACGGCGTCGAGTCCCGGTCCGTCGTGGGCGGCGAGCGCGACCGCGTGCTTGGACTGGGTCTGCACCAGGCGACCGTCCACCCGAGCCGACAGGTCGGCGAGTCGGCCCGCTACCGAGTGATCGCCGAATCGAGCGGCGGTATGCAATGCCATCGCTTCGATCGCGTGCTGCTGCGATCGTGCGGCCGCGTCGGCGGCGCCCAACGCGAGCCTGATCGCCGGGGTGACGGTGCCCTCGGCGGCGGCCAGACAGGCGCGGGCGATCTCCAGTTGCGGGTCGTAGACCGCGGTATGCCGCCCGCAGCGCGCGGCGGCCTCGGCAATGGTTTCGGCGGCCTCGGCGGCGCGGCCGAGCGCCGAGTACGCCTCGGCCAGGCGGATTCTCGCGGGAATCATCCAGGCCGCCGCACCCTCGGTGGCCAACGCCGCGAGTGCCTGCTCGAGGTCTTCGATGCCGTCCGGGAAGCGGCCCTGGGCCACGTCGACGGTGCCCTGGAGGATCTTCGCCAAGCCCCAGGCCAGATATTGACCGGGGGCGGAGTAGCCGAAATAAGATCCGGCGGTTCGCCGCGCGGCCTCCAATTCACCGGACAGGGTCAATGCGAGCACTTCGGCGTGCGTGGAGATGAACCGGTTGAGCCCGTCGATTTCGGCCTCCACCTGATGCCCGCGGGTCGCGTACTGCCGCGCCGCCTCGGCCTTACCCATCAGAGCCAGGGTCAACCCACCACCGAAGGAAGCCCACCAAATCGCCCACGGCGGAGCACCTTTGGTGTTCATCACGGATTCCGCGTCGGCGAAGGCATCCGCCAACCGGTTTTCGTTGACCGCGCACGCGGACGCGAGACCGGTCAATGTGGTCACGATCTTCGGATGCTGTGCCCTACCGCGAACCAGGGCGAGCACCTCGTCGGCGCGATCGGCATCGCCCACCGCCCATAACAGATTCGATACCCGGGTGCTGCCCCAGCGAACGAGTTGCACCTCGGTCAGCTGATCCGGATCGAAGCTGGCCAAGGTGCGCTCGGCCTCGATTCGATGTCCCTGCCACAGCAGCGCCCTGGCCAGCAGATCCGCCGCTTCCACACCGCCGCGGCGCTCCACCGCGGCACGCGCGAACCGCTCTCCCAGCGGCAGATTCGCCAGCCCGATGGCATCTCCCGCGGCGGCCACGAAGAGTTCGAGATCGGCGGATTTATCGCTGTCCAGGGCCAATTCGGCCAGCCGGATGCGGTCGGCGGCGGAATTGATCGGGCGCTCCCTGAGCGAGGAGTAGAGCCTGCCGCGCAGCCGCCGAGCCGAGGCGATGCCGAGCCTGCGCCGGATCACCTCACCGAACAGCGGGTGGTTGTAGCGCACGATCAGCTGGTGCGAATTCTCCACAACCCTGATCAGGCCACGGGTTTCGGCGGCCTCCACGGCCTCCTCACCGGCCAGTTCGGCGAGCACGTCGAGATCGATCGGTTCGCAGAACGTCAGCAGCTCGAGTACCTTCAGCACCGAATCGGGCAACTGCTCGACCCGATCCTCCAGCAGCGCAGCCAATTCCGAGGTGACCGCCGCGCGACCACGCAGCTGCCAGACACCGTTCACCTGACGCAGCGTGCCCGCCTCCAGCGCACCCTCCACCAAATGCCGGAGAAACAGGGCATTTCCGCCGGAGGACTCCCACATGAGGTTGGCAGTGAACCCCTCCAGCTGCCCACCGAGCATGGACTCCACCAGATGGACGCTCTGCCGCTGGGTGAACGGCGTCAGGTCGATGCGCAGCAGGTGACCGTCCTTCCACAGCGAGGTCACCGCATCCGGCACGGGTACTCCGCTACGCACCGTCGCCACGATATGCGCGGCCTTGTCAATGGCCAGTTGCAGCAACAGGGTCGCCGACAGCTGGTCCAGCAGGTGCGCGTCGTCGACGCCGATGATGGTGTGCCCGTCCGCGAGCAGGGCCTCGCGTGCCGCGGACATGAAGGTCACGGGGTCGTGCGCGGTATAGACACCGACCATATGGGCGAATACGCCCAGCGGGATGCTGCGGGCCGATTCCGTGCCCGCCACCCACCGGATATTGCCGCCGACCGCGGCGGTCGCCTGTCTGGCCAGCGTGGTTTTGCCAACCCCGGCATCGCCGGTCAGGACCGCGCCGACATATTCACGACCGCTGAGCGCGGACCGAATTGCGTCGAACTCGGTCTCGCGCTCGATCATCGGCCAGTTCCGAGCCATGCTCTAACTGTAGTTCTTCACAGTTCATGATCGAAGACATCCGCGAACCCCAACGGGCACAAACGGTTCGCGAATGTTCGCACATTCGCACCGTAGCGAGGGTTATGGCGCGACAACCGCGCCGTGATCAGCCCAGAACGTCGTGCCGGACGATGGTCTGATCGCGGCCGGGACCGACGCCGATGCAGGAGATCCGCGCCCCCGACAACTCCTCGAGCCGCTGCACATACGCCTGTGCGTTCACGGGCAGCTCTTCGAAGGTGCGGGCCCCGGAGATGTCCTCCCACCAGCCGGGCATCTCCTCGTAGATCGGCTTGGCGTGGTGGAATTCGGTTTGCGTGGTCGGCATCTGCTCGACCCGCTCGCCATCGATCTCATAGGCGACGCAGATCGGGACGGTATCCAGACTGGACAGCACATCGAGCTTGGTGAGGAAGTAGTCGGTGATGCCGTTGACCCGGGTCGCGTAACGCGCGATGACCGCGTCGAACCAGCCGCACCGCCGGGCGCGCCCGGTGGTGACGCCGACCTCGCCGCCGTTCTTGGCGAGGAATTCGCCGTACTGGTCGAACAGCTCGGTCGGGAACGGGCCGGAACCGACACGGGTGGTGTAGCACTTCAGGATGCCCAGGACCGTATTGATCTTGTTGGGGCCGATGCCGGAGCCGACCGCGGCGCCGCCGGAGGTCGGGTTGGACGAGGTCACATACGGATAGGTGCCGTGGTCGACATCGAGCAGGGTGCCCTGCGAGCCCTCCAGCAACACCGTCTCGCCATGCTCGAGGGCCTCGTTGAGCCGCAAGCGGGTATCGGCGATGCGGTGCTTGAAACCCTCCGCCTGCGCCAGCACCTCATCGACCACCTGCTGTGGGTCCAGCGCGCGGCGGTTGTAGATCTTGACCAGCACCTGGTTCTTGAACTCCAGCGCGGCTTCGACCTTCTGGGTGAGGATCTTCTCGTCCAGCACGTCGGCGACCCGGACGCCGACGCGGGCGACCTTGTCCTGATAGCAGGGGCCGATGCCACGGCCGGTGGTGCCGATCTTCTTATTGCCGAGAAAGCGTTCAGTGACCTTATCGATGGCCACGTGGTACGGCATGATCAAATGCGCGTCCGCGGAGAGCAGCAGACCCGAGGTATCGACGCCGCGCTCCTCCAGCCCCGCCAGTTCCGCCAGCAGCACACCGGGATCGACCACGACACCGTTGCCGATGACGTTGGTGACGCCGGGAGTGAGGATGCCGGAGGGGATCAGGTGTAGCGCGAACTTGTCGCCATTCGGCAACACCACGGTATGACCTGCGTTATTGCCACCCTGGTACCGGACAACCCATTGCAGGCGGCCACCGAGCAGATCGGTTGCTTTGCCCTTGCCCTCGTCGCCCCACTGGGCGCCGATCAGGACGATTGCCGGCATGGTTTGTCTCCTACGGTTCGAGGCGCAACACACGCGTGTTGCAGCTACCTGCCCGTCTGGAGGAGGTGGCCGGTAACTCATTTTAGCCGATGCCCTATCACCCACTCGGCACCCTGCCGGGTGCCGCGCCACGGGCGCAGCCAATTCAACAGGGCTATGGTTGGGCACGGAGCGGACCGGAAGGGGGTTCGCCCGGAAGTGGCGAGGAGGCCGACGGGTGTGTCGGCCGGACCGAGGAGGGTGTACGGCAGTTTGAGTACCCACGTTCTCCGCTGCGACGGCGCGCCCGTTCCGATCGCCCTCGCCGCACTGCCGACAACCCAAACGGCCGCTATCCCAGAGACTTCCATCATCGACGAACTGCTGCCGGTCCTCGCCGCCGACAGCCTGCCCCGGCTGATCGTGCTCGGCGAGGACGCCGCGCTCGCCGCCGTGATGACCCATCTGATGAAGACCGAACGGCTGCACGTGGAGATCGGCTACGTCCCGGTCGACAAGACCTACGGTTCCCGCGTGTATCAGACCGGCACCGGCAACGCCGCCGCCAAACGCGCGATCGAGGGCCGGGCCACCGAGACCCCGCTGATCCGCGACGACACCGGTAGGGTGCTCATCGGCCGCGCCATCATCACCGGCGTCGACGACGCCAAACTGGAGGGCGAAGCCTACGTGGACGACATCAAGCTGTTCTCCGGCAAGGTCAACGCGATGCATATCTCACCGACCCTGCATCTGCCCGGCGTGCGGGCGACGGTGCGGAAGGGCATACGCAAGAGACGCTGGATCGAGGGCAGGGCCGCGCAGCTCGGCACCCCGGGGGCGGTGGTGACCCGGGATGGCATCCGGACCGACAAACCGGTACCGCGCTCCACGTTCTACCGGCATCACGAATCCTGGTACCTGGTGCGATGAGTCACCCGTTCGCGAAGCAGCGCTCCGGCCGCGGTGCGGTACGACCGAGCCCGATATTCCTCCTTGTGGTGGCGATCGCCATCGGCGGCGGGGTGCTGGCCTGGGGCGCCGATCTCGACTCGACCCGGGCCAAGGTCGGGGTGTTCACCCTGGTGGTGGCGGGCTGGATCGTCTCGCTCTGCCTGCACGAGTTCGCGCACGCCTTCATCGCCTGGCGCGCAGGCGATCACGAGGTGGAACTGCGCGGATATCTCACATTGAATCCGCTGAAATACTCGCATCCGCTGCTGTCGATCGTGCTGCCGATCGTCTTCATCGCACTGGGCGGCATCGGTCTGCCCGGCGGCGCGGTCTACGTGCACTCCCACAACTTCAGCGCCCGCGTCCAACGGTTGATCAGCGGCGCGGGACCCGCGGTGAACGCGCTCTGCGCGGTGCTGTTGCTGGTGATCGTGCGGGTGTTCGGCAGCGGCTCGTCGCACGCGGCATTCTGGTTCGGGCTCAGCTTCCTGGCATTCCTCCAGGTCACCGCGGCATTGTTGAATATTCTGCCGATCCCGGGGCTGGACGGATACGGCGTACTCGAGCCCTCGCTGAGCTATCAGACCCGGCGCTCGCTCGACCAGTTCAAGCCGTTCGGCATGCTGGTCCTGTTCGCCCTGCTGTTCACCCCGGCCATCAACGAAGTCTTCTTCGACGCGGTCTACGCGCTCTTCGAACTCTCCGGGGTGCCGCGCGAATGGTCCAGCTTCGGCAACTACCTGACCCGCTTCTGGCTCTGACGCTCCGGTCGCCCGGTCCAGCACAGAACCGGGCGACCCTCCTCTCCGCGCGATCACGTCCCCGCCCCGACCCGCCCGGCCACCACACCGTCTGGCCGGTGGGGCGTTTCGTCATCGTGCGAAGATGCCCGACCGCAACACCCCTCGTCGATTGCGGTCACGATATGACGCTATGGGCAGCGCCCGGCCGGAACACGAGTAGCGGACTACGCGAAGATCAACTGGGCATCGCATCGGACGGCCCGATCCGCACTCGCGGACCGCGGCAATGCCCGAAATCGTTCGAGTAGTCCTGGGCGCGCGGCGTATTCCGGCAGCCGCGCGGCCGATCAATCCTCGGGCGGCACGTGCGGATTAGGGACGGTCGGTGGCAGCAACGCCATCGCGGAGATCCGCTTCATACCGCAGACCTGCATCAGATCGATCACGATCGAGCGCACCTGCGCGAACACCACATGCGCCGAAAGTCCCGCACCGGCAACCAGTTCCGGCCGCGCGGCCTTCGCAACGGTGCGCAACACCCGCGCCGCCTCGGCCTGATCGGGCTGCTCCCCCGGGTCTGCCAGCATCATTTTGCGCACCACCTCGACCGCCTGCCCGAGCCGCTCCACCTCGTCGATCAGCCGGAGGTCGAGGATTTCGTCGTCGTTCACCAGGGTCAGCGAACGGCGCAGCAACACTCGGGTATTGCGGACCGCGTTGTCCAGCGGGTCGGCGGTGGCGCGGATGCGCTCCAAGCGGGGGCGCGAATTCCAATACAGCGGCGAGATGCGGCTGATCTCGCGACCGCCCTCCAAAGTGGCGCGCAGCGAATCGATCTGGGGCTGGGTCGCGCGGGCGACATCCAGCGCCTTGCGGATCTTCTCCGGATCCTGTTCCAGCAGACCATCGGCGCAGTCGGATAGCGATTTACCCATCACCGCAAGGATTTCCGCGGCGTGATCACGGGCCCGGCGCAGCGGATGCAACGGAACCGCGGCGACCACCACCACCCCGACCAGGCCGCCGACCAGCGCATCGATCATCCGCGAAAAGCCGCCGCCCGCCGACGGCGGCAGCAGGGTCGCGACGAGTACGGCGGAACCCGCGGCCTGCATGGTGATGATCGACCCACCGTCGAGGAATACCGCCAGCGCCATCGCCACCGCGACAACCAGCGCGATCTGCCAGACCCCGGTACCCGCGCGGGTGATGAACAGGTCGCCGATGCCGATACCGACGGCCACGCCGACGACCAACTCCACCGAACGCTTCAGCCGCGCGCCGAAGGAGATGCCGATCGACACCACGGCCGCGGTCGGCGCGAAGAAGGGCTGGGTGTGCCCGACGACCGTATGCGCGATGAACCAGGCCAGCGCGGCCCCGAGGGCGCACTGGACGATCGGCAGTGCGGACAATCGCAACCGCGCCCAGGAACGGCGCAACCGATCCTGGGCGCTGTCCCGCGCTACGCCGACGCGCGAGTTCGGGTCGAGCCCACCCGTCACCCGACCACCACGCATCGAATCGCTGCGCGATACCGCTTTCAACTACGGCTCAGGCGAGGCCGAGTTCGGCGGCGGCGCGGGGGTCACAGTCCTCGAGCAGATCCAGGCAACGGGCGTACTCCTCGGACTCGCCGACCGCCCGGGCCGCCCGGGCCAGCGCACCCACGCTGCGCAGGAAACCGCGGTTGGGTTCGTGACTCCACGGCACCGGGCCGAAACCCTTCCAGCCGTTGCGGCGCAATAGATCGAGGCCACGGTGGTAGCCGGTGCGCGCGAACGCGTAGGCGGCGACGATGTCGTGGTTGACGACCGGATCCGAGCCTTCCGCGCCACCGCGGGTCAGCGCCGCCTCCGCGAGATAGGCCCATGCGATCGAGGCGGCCGGGTGCGCCGCCGCGACCTGCACCGGATCGGCGTTCTCGAGCAGCGCCTCCTCCGCGTCGGAGATTTCGGGCAGAAGTACCGGTTGCGGACCGAGCAGATCACCGAAGGAGGTCATGCGGTTCATTCTTGCACCGGGATGCGGAGGCGCGGCGATCGGACAATCACCACGGATGGGCAAATTTGCTCAGCGATGCTAACGACTTGCCGTGAGTAGCGCGATCTATTGACGGACTCCGGTAGGTACTGACCATTAGGCTTGCCGTCGAGTCAAACTGTTCCGCCCGAGCGAGGGGTAGTAGGTGTCCGACCCGAACGACGAGAAGAACCCGGCGCGGGGTACCGCAAGAGCCGAACAGGCGCGCCAGGACACCCCGGCGAAGCAGACACCCGCCTCGGACGCCGCGCGCCCGGCCGCCGCCCCCACCCAGCCCATGCCCGCCGCCGGGAAACCGGCCGCCGCCTCCGGCGGGCAGGGAAGCGCCGGTGCCGCGGATCCGCGGGGGACCGCCACCGCCACGTCGTCCACCGGCCGCTCGGGGACTCCCGGTAAGGCTTCCGGTTCCGAGACCCCGACCACCGAACAGTCCCGAGCCGCCGGCGCGCCGAAGACCTCGCAATCCACCGGTGTACCCGAGACGGCGAATCCGGCCTCGAGCAGCGCCGCGCGACCCGATGCCGCCTCCGACCGGCCGACGGCGCCCGTCGCTGCCACACCCGTACGTCGACCCATTTCCGAATCCGCGACCCGCGCGAACCCGGCGCCCGCACCGAATCGCGAACAGACAGCGAAGACCGGTGCGACCGTGTCCCCGGCAGGCGCCACCGCACAAGCCGACGCGGCGACCGACCAGCCGTCGGTCTGGCGAACGGACGATGAGGCGTCCTCCGATGGGCCCGCGACCGCATCCGAGTCCGGCGGCGCGACAAGCACTCGAGCCGCCGCGGGCAACGCGAACCCGGCGGGAGCCGCGGCCTCGCGCACACCCGCGAACCAAGGCACAGCGCCCACCATCAGCGCGGCCGCGAACCGGGGCCCCACGGGCAGCGCGAGCACGGCTGCCAGCAGCGCGAGCGCATCCGCAAACCAAGGCGGCGCCGCCCCCAACTCGGACACGGCCGCGAACCGGAGCCCGGCAGGCAGCGCGAGCACAGCCGCCGCAAGCAGCGCGAGCACATCCGCAAACCAAGGCGGCACCGCCCCCAACTCGGACGCGGCCGCGAACCAGGGCCCGGCAGGCAGCGCGAGCACGCCCGGAAGCCGAGGCGCGGTCCCCAGCCCGGACGCGGTGGCGAACCGGGGCCCGGCGAACCGCGCGACGGACGTACCCGGCGGGCCGAATGCCGAGACCGCCGAGATCAGCCGCGACGCGGTGGCGGGTCGCGGCGACGCCGCACCGGGCGGCCCGGACGCGAAGACGGCCGAGATCCGGCGCGGTGCCCCCGCGGACCAGCCGCGAACCGCCGATGACACGGCAGCCACGCCGGACAACTCCAACGGCGAGACGACTGTCATCCGCCGCGAGAGCCCGGCGGGCCGGGGCGCGGCGGACTCGACCGCCGCGGTGGGCAGTGCGGCGGGTGGGGCGGACGCGGAGACAGCGGTGATCCAGCGTCGCCCGGTGCAGCCGCCCGCAGCGAGCCCGACCGGCTCGGAACCCGGCACGCCGCCTCCCGGAACCGCGACCTCAGCCCCGAAGGCCGATGGCACCGCCACCGGCGGGCAGCCCACCGGATCTACTTCAGGCACGTCGACTCCCGGAACCGCGACCTCGGAACCAGCCCCGGCAGTCGGTGGCACCGCCACGGGGGCACCCACCGCGGGCGGCCAGCCGACCCGATCTGCTCCAGGCACGCCGCCTCCCGGAACCGCGACCTCGGAACCAGCCCCGAAGGCCGCTGGCACCGCCACGGGCGGGCAGCCGAGCGGGTCTGCTTCCGGCACGTCGAAGGCCGGTACCGCGTCCGGAGGGACGGCTCCGGGCGACCGGGCCGGGCAGCCCACGCCCGGCGCACCCGGTTCCGGCGGACCTGCCTCCGGTGAGCCGAACCCGGCGGACCCGTCCGGAGGACCCACGGGGGACACCACTGTCCCGTGGGAGACGCCCGCTGGGTCCGAGGACAAGACCGTCGTGATGCGGGTGGTGCCCGCGGCCGGAGCGGGCCCGGCGCAGGCCGAGGAACAGCCCATTGCCGGAGCGGACGACAAGACCGTGGCGATGCCGATCGTGCCGAATCCGGCCGATATGCCGACCATGGCGATGCCGATTCAGATCCCGCCCGATCAACGGGCGGCGCAACGGAAGCGGACGTCCGAGGGGCAGCAGGCAGGCACCGATCGCGTGGTGCCGCCGGGATCGCGCCCGGGTCCGCTGAGTAAACCGCCGACCACGCCGCGGCCCGCGCCCGGGCCGAAACAGCCTGGTCCGCAAGGGCCCACGACCCCGCAAGGGCCGGGCCCACACGACGAGGTCGAGGAGACCCGTCCGACGCAGCCGCGGCCGCCCGCCAAGCCGCGGCCTTCGGTGCCGCAGGCACAGTCACCCGCCGATGTGCAGATGACGCTGCCGGTGCAGTCACTCAACAATCCACCCGGGGGTCCGCACCCGCCGCAGCAGCGTCCCCTTGCCCCGCCACAGCGGATCGCCGCGCCCGCACCGGCCCCGAGCGACCAGTTACCCGCCGATGCCCCGGCGGGCGGGCGCTCGAAGCGCTGGCTGCTCATGGTCGGCGCGGCGGGCGTGGTCCTTGTCGCCGTGCTCGCCGCGGTCGTATTCGCGCTGTCCGGGAATCCCAGCTCGCCGGAGGCCAAGGTCCGCGCCGCCATCAGCGACTACACCGACGCACTGCGTGACGGCGATCTGGCGACACTGCGGTCCAGCACCTGCGGTCCGCTGCACGACTTCTACGCGAATATCCCCGACGACCAGTTCGCGGGGGTGCACAGGCTATCGATGGAGCGCAAGAACATCCCCGTGGTGGACAGCGTGGATGCGATCCAGATCACGGGAGACAACGCGATCGCACAGGCGACCGTCTACACCGAGGCGGATCCGTCGAAGCGTTCGGCCCGGACCTTCGATCTGCAGCACACCGCGGACGGCTGGAAGGTCTGCGATCCGCCGAACGGCACCCCGTAATCGTCAAGGGCGCAAGACAAGCGCCGCGGCCGGTGGGTGCCCGGCCGCGGACACGTCTAGCGACGATGCCTCGCCGGAGCGCGTCGCCGCCGCCGAAAGCCGCGGTGTGGTCGGTCCCGGCGATCGTAGCGATCGTCACAGTCCGCTGGTCAAGGGTCCGACACGGCCAGTAGCATGGCCCGGATCATGGGCAGGGAACAGACAATGGCGCAGCCGGAAATAGATGCTGTGGCGCAGACGGCAGCGCTGGCGGGACGACGGTTCCGGGTACGCGATCACTACGTGGTAGGCCGGGAGAAGGTGCGCGAATTCGCGCGTGCGGTGCAGAACCAGCACGGTGCGCACCACAACGAGCCGGACGCGCGCAAACTCGGCTATGAGGGCATCATCGCCCCGCCGACCTTCGCGTCCGTCCTCGGTACGGCCTGCACCCGCGCCCTGCTCGATACCGTGCTGACCGAGTACGACCTATCCCAGGTGCTACAGACCGACCAGGTCTTCGAAATGCACCGGCCGATCCTGGCGGGCGACCGGATCAGCAACGAGATCGTGATCGAGTCGCTCCGGCAGTTCGGCGACAACGACTTCATCCACGTGAAGTTCGTGCTGACCAATCAGCACGGCGAGGTGGCGCAGGTGGGCTCGACCACGATCGTGGCGCGCCGCGGCGCCGAGGTCGACCCGAATCTGATCGAGGCCGTGGAGAGCATCTTCATGCACACCCGCCCCGAGCTGGCGGTCAACGATCCGCTGGTGGAACTGCCCGCCGGCGGCCAGGCGCCCATCGCCGCGGTCCGCGAACCGGCGGCCGTGCACACGCTGCCCGACTTCGACAGCCTCACCGCGGGGCAGGCGCTGCCCACGGGCGGCGCCCGGGTCACCCGCGGTGACCTGGCCAATTACGCGGGCGTCGCGGGTGACCCCAATCCGATCCACTTCAGCGATCGCGCCGCCCAACTGGTGGGGCTGCCGACGGTGGTGGCGCACGGCCTGCTCACCATGGGCCTGGCCGCCGACTACCTCACCGGCTGGCTCGGCGATCCGACCGCGATCGAGAAGTTCAGCGTGCGCTTCGCCGGTTTCGTTCCGGTGGGCGCGGATACCGCGACCGAGGTCGAATTCAGCGGCAAGATCAAGTCGTTGGATCCGGCGACACGAACCGGCACGATCACGCTGAGCGGCGTGTCGGAGGGCCGCAAGCTCTTCGGCCGCGCCGTGGCCGAGGTGCGGTTCACCTAGTCCTGCCGAATCGACGGCGGGGCTCATTCGACCAGCGTCGCGTGCATCAGATAGACGTTGTAATCGCTCCACGTCGAGATGGTGAAATACAGGTCCGATCCGGTCGACCACGGGTGGATGAAGCCCCCGTACAGCTCGGCATAGTCCAGCACGGTCACCGTCGGCGTGCCCGCGGACCACATCCCCTGCGGTGAATCCGCCTCGCGGACCACGATGGCCGCCTTGGTGGTGTCGAGATAGCTCATCTGCCAGACGTCGCGGTTCGCGTCGTAGCGCACCGAGAGCTCGCCCGCCGGTGCGTCGACGATCGGGGTCGCGGAGCCGAATCCGCCCACCGGTGTCCAGTTTCCGTCCCGCCAGTACTGGTAGGCGGTGGTGTTGAGGATCTGGTCCTTGGCCACCCTGGCCAGGCCCACCGCGCCGAGGCGGGTATTCGGGGTGCCGAACATGTACACGTGGTCCCCGTGCGGGACCATCGCGCTCACTTGGAAATTCGCGAGCCCGAAGATGTTGTCCCAGCGGGCGTAGGGATCTTTGGTCCAGGTCTGGCCGTGGTCGTCGGAGTAGGCGATGCCGCCGTAGTTGGTGTAGAAGGTGCCGGGCAGGCTGTTCCAGGTCCGAATCGACATGTAGCTCAGGTACTGCCGGTCCCCGAGTGCGAAGCCCGAGGTCGGGATCGTGGTGACTTCGACATTGTCGAGTTTGCGGCTGGAGAGCACCTCGGCGGCGTGGCACCGGTCGTCGGTCACCATGCTGTCGTAGGTCATTCCGTCCGAGAGCTCCCGATCGGTGCTGAAGGCGAGCACATTGCTGCGCCAGTCGCCGCCCATTCCGCCGGGCGGATGGAAACCGCGCCCGACGGTGTCGCCGAAGGCGGTGGCGATCTCTCCCGGCGCGCTCTCCCACATGATTCCGAGATCGGTGCCGTCCACCTGCCAGCGCTTATCGGTGCGGTTCACCGAATTCGCACCGGTTTGTTTGGCCACTTCGCGTACCGCGCCGATGCGCGGGGCGGGCCGGATGGGTGACCGCGCGGCCGGTTCGCTCGGCGGGTCGACCCGTTCCGGTGGCGGCGGCACGGGACCCGGATCCGGGCCGGGTCCGGGGATACCGAAGTAGAAAGGCTTGGGGCTCAGCAGGATTTCCGGGATGCCGAGTTGCCGCGCGAGACTCGGTGGCGGCGCCGGCTCGTCGGTGAGATCCGGACACGGGTTGACGCACGGATCGTCGGGTAATTCCATCCGGGTGCGGGTCGGCGCGGGCTCCGGGCCCCGCGGCGGTACCACCGTGATCGCCGGATACGGGATCGGCACCTCGAGCGTTTCGGGCACGAGACTCTTATGCGTCGCGGGCGGATCCGTGAGACACGGTCCGGCGCCCGCGATCCCGGTTGCGGGCGCGGCGGCCGCCACCGTGCGGTCGCCGGCGACGAGTAGACCCGCACCGACGACGACCGCTCCCACCGTGGCCATCAGCCGTCCGGCCATAGACACCCCCTCGCACCATCCACAGTTCGCACCAGCGACAGACCCTACCCGGATCCGTCCCGACGGCACGCCAGACTTCCGGCTTTCACCGCGAATCGGCTGGCTGCCCGGCATGCCTCGCCAACCCTCGAAATATTAAGAGGAACAAACTGCTTCATTTTGCTGACCGGATGCGGGCGACTTTGCTAACGTCCTCGACGCGGCGACTCCTGTCGGGGGGAGTGGCCGTTCCACGGGTTATTGCGGTCGTTGCGTTTCGACTGCCCGCGACGGAATCGCCTGCGAATAACAGACGTGCCGCACCGGTGCCGAAGGCGCACGATGGATGACGTGAATGCTCAACGACATCCTCGCCGCGTCTTCGTCGCCGCTGGGGCGCTAGGGCTGATGGCCCTTGGCATCGGGTCGGCGCCGGTGGCGGCCGGCGCCGACCCGCACTCCGCGGTCGCGGAATCCCGACCGCACGACGGAGATCCGGGTCCGACGTATCGACCGGGCCCCAAAGGTTCGAATGTGCCTCCGCCGGAATCGGACAACGACGCGCCGCGCCGGTACTACACCAATTGCACCGAAGTGATCAACGACGGCAGATGGCCGCTGTACGCGGGCCAGCCGGGCTATTCGAGGCTACTCGACCCGGACGGCGACGGAGTCGCCTGCAACTGAACCGGGCGCTCGGCGCTACGGCTAGGTCAATGCCTGGAAGGTCAGGATGGTCGCGCCGATCCGGATGACATCGCCGTCGGCCAGCAGAGCGCCGCTGTCGATGGCTTCCTCATTGACGTACACCCCGTTGGCCGAATGCAGATCCTTGATCAACAGCCCGGCCCGGCTCGGCATGATGTGCGCGTGATACCGGCTGGCCTTCGGATCGTCGAGGATCAGATCGTTATCGGTCATCCGGCCGATCCGCATGCCGCCCTGACCGATCACCAGCGCGCGGCCGTCCGGCATCCGCAGCTGCCCGCTGCGCACCGAGCGCGGTAATTCGGTGACCGTCTCGGTCATCGCCGCCGCGAGCCGCTCGGATCGCTTGAGCTCCATGGTGTTCAGCGGTTCCTGACGCAGCACCCGCTGCTCCAGCTCGACCAGCGTTGGACTGGGGTCGATGCCGAGTTCCTCGGCCAGTACCGTGCGGACCCGGCGGCAGGCGTCGAGCGCGTCGGCCTGTCTACCGGATAGGTACAGCGCGGTGATCAGCTGCGCCCACAGCGGTTCGCGCAGCGGATGCTCCGTGGTTATGGAGACCAGTTCACCGATTACCGAAGAGGCTCGCCCGCAGGCGATCTCGGCGTCGATGCGGGCGGAGGCGGCGAGCAGCCGCTCCTCGTCCATGGCGGTGGCGAATCCATCGGCGAACTGCAGGCCGGACAGGTCCGCCAGCGCCCGACCGCTCCACTCGCGCAGCGCGGTGCCGAACAACTGGGACGCACCCGCGTGATCGCCGACCTCGACGCATTTGGCGGCGGCGTCCCGTGCGGCCTCGAACCGGCCGATATCGCAGGCGGTCTCGGGGATCTCCAACCGATATCCGGAAGATTCGGTGCGCAGCACCTGCGCCGGATCCACCCCCGAATTCCGCAGCGCCTTACGAATATTCGAGACGAATACCTGCAGGCTCGCGGCATAGGAATCGGGTGGCGCCTCGTTCCAGACCATATCGGCCAGCGCGGACGACGCCACCGCGCGCCGCCTATTGACGGTGAGCGCGGCCAGCAACGCCCGCGGTTTGGGCCCGCCGACCGCCACCGGCTCACCGCCGACGAACAACCGGACGGGCCCGAGCACGCGCACATCCAGACTCATGAGCTCGGGCCCCCGAGAGGTGAAGGGGTCAGGCGATGTTCGATTACGCCCGACCCGGAGCCCTGCGTGGCCACGCTTCGCAACCTCCTCCGGGATCGACCGGGTCAGGCGCTGATCGACCGTCCCGCAGACTTCAGATCATTGCACGCCTCGACGACACGTGCCGCCATGGCCGCCTCGGCCTTCTTCAGGTAGGCGCGCGGGTCATACGCCTTCTTGTTGCCGACCTCGCCGTCGATCTTCAGCACACCGTCGTAGTTGGCGAACATATGCCCGGCGACCGGACGGGTGAAGGCGTACTGGGTATCGGTGTCGACGTTCATCTTCACTACACCGAAGCGCAGCGAGTCCTCGATCTCGGACTTCAGCGAGCCCGAACCGCCGTGGAAGACGAAGTCGAACGGCTGTGCGTCGACGGCCAAACCCAGTTTGGCGGCGGCGACGCGCTGGCCCTCGGCCAGCACCTCCGGCTTGAGCACCACATTGCCCGGCTTGTACACACCGTGCACATTGCCGAAGGTGGCGGCCAGCAGGTACTTGCCGTTCTCGCCCGCGCCGAGCGCGTCGATGGTCTTCTCGAAGTCCTCGGGCGAGGTGTAGAGCTTCTCGTTGATCTCGGCCTCGACACCGTCCTCTTCACCACCGACGACGCCGATCTCGACCTCGAGGATGATGTTCGCCGCGGCCGTGGCCTTGAGCAGTTCCTTGGCGATCTCCAGGTTCTCGTCGATCGGGATCGCGGAGCCGTCCCACATATGCGACTGGAACAGCGGGTTCTGCCCGGCGTTGACCCGCTCCTGCGAGATCGCGATCAGCGGACGCACGAAGCTGTCCAGCTTGTCCTTGGGGCAGTGGTCGGTGTGCAGCGCGATCGTCACGTCGTACTTCGCCGCGATCACATGCGCGAATTCGGCCAGCGCCACCGCGCCGGTCACCATGTCCTTGACACCGAGACCGGAGCCGAATTCCGCGCCACCGGTGGAGAACTGGATGATGCCGTCGCTACCCGCATCCGCGAAGCCCTTGATGGCCGCGTTCACGGTCTCCGAGGAGGTGCAGTTGATCGCAGGGAAGGCAAAGGAGTTCGCTTTGGCCCGACCGAGCATCTCGGCGTAGACCTCCGGAGTCGCGATGGGCACTGTGAAGACCTCCGTGTTGTGCGGCAAAAGACAATTCTGTCAGGCCATACCCTAAGGCAGGGGCGTTTCGCGACCCAAGGCACCCGTCATCCCCACTTACGCTCAGCGCCGAACATCGGGCTGTGAGTTAGCTGATTGACCCGCGGGTAGTTTTGTCCTCGACCCGAGGTTTCTCAGTTCCACCCGGTACTGTGGGCCGAGTAATTGCGCTGGCAGCTTCCGACGCGGTGGCAAGCAATCCCGAGGCCAGCCGCACCCCGTACAGGAGGCCGCGTGATTCTGCTGGCAGCGACCGAATCGGTGACGAGCAACGTCGCGCTGACCCAGTTGCTCGATCCGATGTATCTGCTCACCGAATCGTGGCTCAAGAACGCGGTGTTGCCCGCGATTCTGATGATCGTGTTCATCGAGACCGGCCTGCTCTTCCCACTCCTGCCCGGCGATTCGCTGCTGTTCACCGGCGGCCTGCTGGCGGCGCAGCCGAACCCTCCGGTCAGCGTCTGGGTCCTGGTCCCCGCCGTCACATTCATCGCGTTCGCGGGTGACCAATCCGGATATTGGATCGGCCGGGCCATCGGTCCCAAGATCTTCAACAAGGAAGACACCCGCTTCTTCAAGAAGCACTACGTGACCGAGACGCACGCGTTCTTCGAAAAGCACGGCCCGAAGACGATCATCCTGGCGCGATTCGTGCCGATCGTGCGTACCTTCATGCCGGTGCTCGCGGGCGTCTCCAAGATGGATTACCGCAAGTTCGTTGCCTTCGACATCGTCGGCGCGATCCTGTGGGGCGGCGGCATCACGGTGCTCGGCTACTTCCTGGGCAATGTCGCCTTCATCCGCGATCACGTCGAGGCCATCTTCCTGGGGATCGTGTTCGTCTCGATCCTGCCCGGCATCGTGGCGGTCGGGAAGAAGCTGCTCAACCGCGACGCGGCGCAGCCGCTGCCGGAGGCGGAACTGACCGCCGCTTCGACGAACGAGCCGACCCACTGAGCCGGTGTCGACGGCGTCGTTGCCCCTCGCAGTGGGCAGTTTCGATCCGCTGATCTCGGCGGGCCCCGCGCTCGTCTGGACGGTGGTGCTTACCTTCGTCTTCCTCGAATGCGCATTCATCATCGGGCTGTTCCTGCCCGGCGACTCGATGCTGATCACCGCGGGCATCGTGCTGGCCTCGCACGCCTCGGGCGAGGCCCAGGTGTGGGCGCTCTCACTCGGCACCATGATCGCCGCCATCGCGGGCAATCAGGTCGGTTACGTGGTCGGGCACCGCACCGGCCACCACCTGGTGGCGCGCAAGAACGGCCGCTACATCAATACCCGCAACCTGCAACGGGTTTCGGAATTGTTGCAGCGGCACGGATTCCTCGCGGTGCTGGTCGCCCGCTGGATTCCCTGGGTGCGCACCCTGTGCCCGATGGTGGCGGGCGCGGCGAATATGGACCATCGCAAATACACCATCGCCAGCACCATCGGCGCCGTCATCTGGGCGCCGGTGCTGCTGCTGATCGGCTACTACGCGGGCAGCTTCCTGGAGCGGGTGCCGTGGCTGATGCCGATGGTGATCGGCACCCTGGTGGCAGGTCTGATCGCGGGCACGGCGCTGGGAATCCGGCACTACCGGCAGGAGATGGCCAAACCGGCCGAGGAGTTCGACGTCGAACATCCGGCCGCCGTGCTAGAAGCCGAAGGCTGATCGCGTTCGGCGATGGAAGAATGGGGAGTACACAGCCGTCGCGGCTGAAATCCTCGCCATCTGAGGAGCAGCGGTCATGGCATGGTTCGCGGCACCCGACTACTGGTTGAGCAGGCTGGTCTTCCAGCATGGCGTCGCGGCCATCTACTTCATCGCCTTCCTCGGGGCGGCCCGGCAGTTTCGCGCGCTGATCGGCGAGCACGGCATGCTGCCGATCCCGCGGTTCCTGGAGCTTGTCCCGTATCGGCGAGCGCCCAGCATTTTCCACCTGTACTACTCCGACCGGTTCTTCGCCGCGCTGGCCTGGTCCGGCGCGGCGATATCCGCGGCGCTGGTCGTCGGTGCGGCCGAGTTGGTGCCGCTGTGGGCGGCGATGGCACTGTGGGCGCTGCTCTGGGCGATGTACCTGTCCATCGTCAGCGTCGGGCAGCGGTGGTACGCCTTCGGCTGGGAATCACTGCTGCTGGAGGCCGGGATCCTCGCGATCTTCCTCGGCAACGACGAGGTCGCGCCGCCGGTGCTGACCTTGTGGGCGGCGCGTTGGCTGCTGTTCCGGGTGGAGTTCGGCGCGGGCCTGATCAAAATGCGCGGCGACCCGTGCTGGCGGGACCTGACCTGTCTGAAGTACCACCACGAGACACAGCCCATGCCGGGGCCGCTGAGCTGGTTCTTCCATCATCTGCCCGGACCGCTGCACCGGGTGGAGACGGCGGCCAATCACGTCGCCCAACTCGTCGTTCCGATCGGCCTCTTCGCGCCGCAGCCGGTAGCGGGAGTGGCCGCGGCGATCATCGTCATCACCCAGTCGTGGCTGCTGCTCTCCGGCAATTTCGCCTGGCTGAACTGGGTCACCATCCTGCTGGCCTGCACCGTGATCCCCGGGTCGTGGATCGCGGCGGTACTTCCGGTACCCGAGTCACCGTCGGCGCCGGAGACGCCCATCTGGTTCGCGGCCATGGTCATCGCCTTCGCCGTCGTGACCGTCGGACTGAGCTACTGGCCGGTGCGGAATATGGCGTCGCCCAGCCAGCGTATGAATGCGTCGTTCAACCCATATCACCTGGTCAACACGTACGGAGCATTCGGCACCATCGGCCGGGTACGGACCGAGGTGGTGATCGAAGGCACCGACGAGCCCGATATCGACACACACACGGTGTGGCGCGAATACGAATTCAAGGGCAAACCCGGTGATCCGCACCGGCTGCCACACCAATGGGCGCCCTACCATCTGCGACTGGACTGGCTGATGTGGTTCGCCGCCATCTCGCCGAGCTATGCGCGGCAGTGGCTACTGCCATTTCTGGAGCGACTTCTCGACAACGATCCGGCGACGCTGCGCCTGCTGCGTCGCTGTCCATTTCCCGATTCGCCGCCCACCTTCGTGCGGATGCGCATGTACCGATACCGCTTCACCACTCGCCGCGAACTGTGGCGGGAACACACCTGGTGGCGGCGCACGCTGATCGGTGAGTACTTTCCGCCGGTGACGCGGATAACCCCTACAGACCCGCCGCGCTGACCAGGTGGGCGGCCTCCATCAGCAGCCAGCCGGACAGTTGTACCGAGAGGTCGCGTTCGGGAACCTTCGAGGCGGTGACCGATCCGCCCGCGGTGAAGTATCCGGCCCCCGCACTACCGCCCGGCAGCTGCGCGGGCTTACGCCAGTCGACCCCGAACAGCGGCTCGCCCTCGACGTCGAGCCGATTGGACCAGGCCGCCGTCGCCGAGGCGCGCACCAGCGCCGCCGCGGTCCTGCGGTCCCCGACCTGCGCACGGTCCTCGCCGGGCAGCATTACCGCGACCACCGCCAGATACCGGGCCAGAATGCCGTTGAACAGGCCGCCGTCACCACCGCCGCCGCCATTGATGACACCGCCGGTGGTCATATGTTCCTGCACCGCGCCGAGCAGGCGGTGCACCCGTTCCAGGTGCCGTGGCTCGCCGGTCTGCACGGCCAACTCCGTTTCCAGGCCGAGCACCACGCCCTGGCAGTAGGTGAAGGTCGGGCGCTCGATCTCGCCCGAGGGCAGGTGGATGCCGTCCAGGATCAGGCCGGATTCCCGATCGCGCAGTGTCTCGTCGAGCCAGTCGGCGATCTCCTGCGCCCGGCCGTGCCTGCCGAGCCGCACCAGCGCGATGCCCGCCGGACCATTGGCGGGCGCGTTGTAATAGTCCGAGCCGATACGCCACGGCAGGCCGCCGCCGGCCTCCGGGTTCCAGGCCTCGTAGAGCTTCTTCTCCAGCGCGACCAACCCGCCGCGCGCCTCGGTGATGCCCTGGGTGCGCTCGGCGCGCTCCAAAGCGATAGCCAGCCAAGCCATGTCGTCGTAGTAGTTATTGGTCCAGCCGGTGATATTGCGGATCCGATGCGAGCGCACGATCTCGCCGATGCGCTTGCGGCGAGCAGGCGTCGGCACCCGATTGGCGGCGTCCACCGCACAGTCGATGAGATGCGCCTGCCACCAGTAGTGCCAGGAACCGAAGGCGCGCTCGCGTTTGGTGGCGGGCCAGCCGACCACACCCAATTCCGTTGCGGGAAGGGCCCACAACGCGCGTAGGTGACGAGAGATGATCGCGGACTCGGCCATATCCGCCCGTTCCGACCAGAGCGCGGGCGTTGACGCAGCATCCTGCCCGGCCTGGGTGCTCCGCGAGGTCATAGGTCAATGGTGCCAGTTATGACCCGATTCTCGCCTCCCATTCCGTTACCAAGCCGTGGTCAAATCGGCATGCTGACGGATCCAGGCGTGCATGGCGATCCCCGCGGCCACTCCGGCGTTGATACTGCGGGTCGAACCGAACTGCGCGATCGAGACCGTCATGGCCGCTGCGTCTTTCGCGTGTTCGGTGACGCCGGGGCCCTCCTGCCCGAACAACAGCAGACAGCGCGGCGGTAGCTCGGCGGTTTCCAGCGGCACCGAGCCCGGCACATTGTCGACCGCGACCACGGTGAGGTCGTGGCGCGCGGCGTAGTCCATCAACTCCGCGATATCGGTGTGGTGCTCGATGTGCTGATAGCGGTCGGTGACCATGGCGCCGCGACGATTCCAGCGCCGGCGGCCGACGATATGCACCGCGGCCGCGGCGAAAGCATTGGCGGTGCGTACCACGGTGCCGATATTGGCGTCGTGACCGAAGTTCTCGATGGCGACGTGGAACGTATGCCTGCGCCGATCGATATCGGCGACGATGGCGTCGCGGGTCCAATAGCGGTACGCGTCGACCACATTGCGGCGGTCGCCGTGCGCGAGCAGCTCCGGATCCAGCCGCGGATCCTCCGGCGCGGGCGTGCCGTACTCCTCGGCCCACGGCCCGACACCGTGCGGATGCTCGCCCCACTCGGTGGGTCCGGGTGGGTGTTGCTCGGAGGTATCCGACGGTGGGTGATTCACCCCAATGATGCTAATTCCGGTCATCACACCGATGCCGCCGAGGATCGGCCCCCCGCACGATGACCGGAAAACGCCACGTCAGTAGGTGGACGAACTGCCGACCGCGACCACGATCAGGATGATGTAGAGGATGACGATGACGATCCCGATGATCAGGCCGATCGAGCCGATGATGCCGCAGATGTAGCCGGCCTTGACATTGCTGCGGCCGCCGATGGTGCCGCCGGACGCGTCGATCTCCTTGAGCGCCTTGCTGCCCATCGACCAGGCGAACGGACCACACAGACCACAGACGACCAGACTGAGGATGCCGAGGATCAGAATGGTGTTGGCCTGCGGGTGGTCCGGAGGCGGGCCGTACGGACTTCCATAGCCGTAGGGCTGACCGTACGGCTGCGGCGGGTAGGGTTGCTGGCCGTACGGCTGCGGCTGCCCGTAGGGCTGCTGACCATACGGTTGCTGCCCGTAGGGCTGCTCCGGCTGGCCGTACTTGTCATTCGGCGGCGGATAGCTCATGCGGGTGATGTTAGTGGGCAAACCATACCCCCGTGACCTGACAGTCTGCACACCGACAAGTTGGCGCGTCCGGCGCGGCGGCTCGTACGGTGTAGCTGGCTACACCCTATTTCCGGCGGGCAGCTCCATTCAGTCCGCCGCGCCGCGCGACAACCATGGATTCCATGACCGAGACACCCGCCGAACCGACGCTCGAACTGGAGACAAACGCCCAGCCAACGCGCGCTTTCGAGATACCCGCCGGCCCGTCCGGACCGTCCGCGCGGTCGGTACTCGGGGCCGTGCTGCGGGCTCCCGTCCAGGCCCGCACATGGAAGGAACTCGCCTATCTCATTACGGTTTTCGTACTCGGCGGGATCGCCATCTGCTACCTGTTCTTCGGCTTCGGCGGCGGACTGTACGTCTCCATCACCATTATCGGAATCCCGCTGCTTGCGCTGGTACTGCTCGGCGGACGGGTCTGGGGCCGGATCTATCGGGTGTTGTGCCGGGGATTGCTCGATACCCCGGTCGAGGCGCCGCCGCGGTTCGCGCCCAAGCCGGGCGTAATCGGTTGGCTCAAGGGCGCTTTCACCGACCGGGCGAGTTGGCGGGCGGTGTTGTTCCTGCTCGCGCAGTGCGTACTCGGTGTGTTCGCTGGCTATTTCGTGCTCGTCGGGGTGGCGATTGTGGTGTTCACCGCGATCTCGCCGATCCCATGGGCGCTGTTCAGACCGACCAATGTCGACGAGAACGGCGTCGAGCATCACTCCGTGTTCCAGTTCGGCGATGTGTACATCGACACCTGGCCGAAGGCGCTCGCCCTGTCGGCGGTCGGCATCGTGCTGTGCTTCGCGCTGCCGTGGCTGGTGCGCGCGGTCTGCTGGGCGCATCGGATGCTGACGGTGACGCTGCTCGCGGCGACGGCGCGGGATCGGGAGCTGAGGGAGTTACAGGCGAGCAGGCGGGCCGCGGTCGACGATGCGGCGGCCACACTGCGGCGGGTCGAGCGGGATCTGCACGACGGCGCCCAGGCACGGCTGGTCACCATCGCCATGGCCCTCGGCCGGGCCGAGGAGCGGATTGCCGCGGGCGGTGACGCCAGGGATCTGATCGCGGACGCGCGCGCCAGCTCCAAGGAAGCACTGACCGAACTGCGGGAACTGGTGCGCGGCATTCATCCGCCCGCACTCGAACTCGGCCTCGGACCGGCACTGGAGACCCTCACCGCACGCTGCGCGGTACCGGTGGAATTGCGAGTGCTGTTGCCGCAGCGACCCCATCCGGCCATCGAGGCGATCGCCTATTTCTCCGTCGCCGAATTGCTCACCAATGTGGTCAAACACGCCCACGCCGACCGGGCCTGGGTATCGGTGGCGCCCACGGATATCCGACATATCGCGGTCACCGTGCGGGATAACGGAATCGGCGGCGTACTACCACCGGCCGAGGGGGAATATACAGCGGGCAGTGGTCTTTCGGGCCTCGCCGCCCGTGCCGAGACGGTCGACGGCACGCTCACCGTCCAGAGTCCGAATGGTGGACCGACCGTGGTGACCATCCGGCTGCCGAAGGAAGGCCCGCGGTGAGCGGGCCGCTGCGCATCGTGATCGCCGAGGACAGCGCGATCCTGCGCGACGGGCTCGCCGGACTGCTCACCGAACGCGGACACGAAGTGGTCGCGATGGTCGGCGACGCGACCACCCTGTGCGATGTGGTCGGAACGCACAACCCCGATGTGGCCGTCGTCGACGTGCGCATGCCGCCGAGCTTCACCGACGAGGGACTGCTCGCCGCCATCGAACTACGCCGCAAATATCCGATGACCGGCGTGCTCGTCTTCTCCCAGTGGATCGAAACCC
The DNA here is from genome assembly GCF_040654375.1 of Nocardia sp. NPDC050710. Lineage (NCBI taxonomy): Bacteria > Bacillati > Actinomycetota > Actinomycetes > Mycobacteriales > Nocardiaceae > Nocardia > Nocardia sp. NPDC050710. Next base: position 179,774 of record NZ_JBFAHV010000010.1, read on the forward strand.
GCTACGCCACCGAACTTCTCGCAGGTGGCGCGAGCGGGGTCGGCTACCTGCTCAAGGATCGGGTGGCCGACGTCCGCGATTTCGTCGACGCCCTGCACCGGGTCGCCACCGGCGGCACGGCACTCGACCCCGAGGTGGTCAGCCAATTGATGGGCGCCTCCCGGCAGCAGGATTCGCTGGCCCGGCTCACTCCGCGCGAGCGCGAAGTGCTCGAACTGATGGCACAGGGCTTATCCAACAACGCGATCGCCGAATCGCTCACCGTCACCGAACGCGCCGTCGAAAAACATATCGGCAATATCTTCGCCAAACTCGATCTTCCCCCGTCGGATACACATCACCGCCGGGTCCTCGCGGTACTCCGCCTGAAGGGTTGATCCGCTCGAAATCATCCCGGTCGGTCGCCTGACTTCCGAATTCACGCTTCTTCGCCGATTCACGGCCGAAATCGCCCGCCCAGCTTAGGATATCGACGGCACGGCCAGTGCGGTCCGTGCGCCAGGGGCAGGGGTCGAATCGCGAATCTCTCGGTATCAACGCCGATACGTCGATACGATCCGAATCACGACTCGGAAGACGACATACAGTGAATGGCATCGAGGGCCGGCGGGAAACACTGAAACACGTACTCGACAGAGTTGCGGAATGGCTCCAAGCCAATCCTATCGAGGGACTCAGCGGCTTTACGCCGGAAGATCTCGAAGAGCAAGTACACGCGATCCGCAAACTACGCACCAGAGTGTCGTCCTCACTGATCAACATCGCTTTCCTCGGAAGCTTCTCGTCCGGGAAAAGCTTCTTGGTCGGCGGACTTCAGGGCAAACTCGAGTACGCGCCCGTGAAGGACGAGGACGGGATGGTTTCCGAACAGTATGTCGGCCTGCTGCATTCCGCATCCAAGGCCAGTACCGCCTGTCCGGCAACCGTTGTACCGGTGGATGATTCGGCCGATGTGAATGCGACCGATCGCGGCTTTCTGCGCGCGCGGTTCACCGATGACCCGACGACGTGGATCAACATCGGCAATAATCCGCTGCCCGCCGTGGTCGCGGCGTACACCACGACCGATGAGCGGGCGATCGCCGAAGGAAGGCAGGCCACCCACCGGGACCGTACCGTCGCCGAAGTCGAGATCCTGCTGAGTAATCCGGCGATGCCCGCCAAGCTGTTCGACCTGCCGGGAACGGAGTCACCACACGCCATTCACGATGCGATCGCGAACAACGCGTGGATCGACGCGGACTGCTTCATCTTCGTCACCCAGGCGATCCGAACCCTGTCGGCCCCGGATCTCGCGCTGATCCAGCGTCTGCACGCACACCACAGGGGGTCCCGCAAGAAGGTGCTGTGGGTCATGACCGGAATCGACAGAGCCGCGATGGCGAATTGGGAGGGACAGCCGGAGTGGAAGGACGCACTCGAGCAGAACAACGAGTACTTGCGCGCCAATTTCCCTTCACCTCCGGGCATTCGCGACAGTTTCGTCGGGCCGGACGGATTCATGGCGGTCTCACCCGCCTGGGAAGCGCGTGGAATCTGGGAGCGCGATCACGGTAATCCCGCCGTGGGTGAGAAGCTCATCGCGGCCAGCCGCATGGAACGCCTGCGGCGAGTGGTCGCCGATCTCATCGAGGCGGGCACCGGCAGTAGACATCTGACCACCGTGGCGGTCGAGGCTCGGACGGTGATCACACCGCGATTCCGCGTTCTCGACGAGTTGCTCGATTCGGCTCGCGTACCACTCGCGCAGTTGGCGAACGAGCGCACCGATCTCGAACGCAGGCACCGTCAGCTGAAGTCCGCCATCGAATCGGTGCGTGATCAGCTCGAGAGCGCGTTGCGTGACCATATCCGCCGGGTGGAGAAGAGCTTCCGCGGCCTCGACGACCATCTGCGGACCGAATTGGAAGCCCAGATCCAGGTCGCGGATCTGACCAAGGACGCACAACGGCTCGAGCTCGAATTCCGCCAGAGTCAAGTCCTGCAATCCTGGCTGTCCGCTACCGACAACCGCCCGGAACGCGTCTGGCACAGAGAGTTCGAATCCTTCGTCGAGGGCACTTTGACCACCGTCCGTTCCACACTCGCCGATACGGCACCGCAGGATTCGTTGGGCGAACTGGCCGGTCGTGTCGATCTCGACCAGTTGCGGATCCCGCCGTCCCAGAAGTATCGAGCCGATACCCAAGATCTGATTCAGCGGATAAGCGGTGTCCTCGGGCTCTCCACCGCGGTTGTGGGTGGGATCGCGGCCGTGACAGGTGTACTGAGCGGCGGAATGATCGCGATCCCGGCGGGCATCACGATAGCCGCCGGACTGGCCTACGAAGGACTACGCCGCAGGAAGGGCCGCTCGACCGCGCTCGATCACCTCCGCCAGGAATGGATTTCCGGGCTGGACGAGGTCGTCCACCAGTACAGCCAGAGCTACCTCGCCATCGCCGCACTGCGCGGACAAGAAGTCGTCACCCGCGCGGTCGAACTGCTGTCCGAGCGACGCGATGAGTTGTCCCGGAAGATGATTCTCGTCGAAACCCGCCTTTCCGAGCCGGACAACGTGGATAAGAACGCGGTGGTCGCCGCGCTGGAGCCCTACTGCACAGCGGGGCAAGAGCTGCTCGACCAATTGGAGAAGCTGTCGCAGCGGGTAGGTCTCCGCGGATAGTTTTCACGGATGCCGCCGGGGTATGGCGCAGGCCTCGGCGATCGCCTTCGTATCCCAGTAGAAGGGGTGCACCTCGATGATGCGGCGGTCCTCGAGGCGAATCGTCTGGAGGATCGGGAACTCCAGCTCGCGGCCGGTCGCACGGGCGCGCGCCCGCACCCGGGTGTGCACAACCGTCGTGGTTCCGGTCGCGAGGAAGTTCTGTTCCAGCAGGTCGAACGATTCCCACACCGCGCCCATCGCGACGAAGAACCGCTCCAGACCGGTATGACCGCGCCAGATGCCGCCATACGGCATCCCCTCGGCCTGGTAGAGCACCACATCGTCGGCGAAGTACGGCGCCAGCGTCGCGAAGGAGGCGCGGCCGGGGCCACCGGCGGCGAAATAGGCCGCCTCGGCGGCATACATCCCGGTCAAAATGTCCTTCGCGATCATCGCCGGCGAATTCTCCATACCGCCAGCTTCGCCGGACCGACCGGCAGATGCTGGCGGAGATCGGCCATTACATCCGCAGGTCCGGTCAAGGGCCGTTCACGGCCGACCGCGCCGACCTATCCTGGAAGGAGCAGGCTTGTAGGGGTGGAGGCTGCCATGGAACATGGGCGCATTCTCCGCACGGTACTCGGCGTCACGGCCGCGTACCTGGTACTTCTCGGCCTGTGGCTGGGTTGGGTGGTGCACCGCACCCCACCCGGCACCGTCCCGTATCAGATCGTCGCCCTCGTCGGACTCTTCGGCTCCTGCGTCGGAATCGGCATGCTACTCGCCGCCCGACCCTCCAAGGCCGACCGTCACCTCTGGCGCCACGGCCTGGAAGGGTGGGCCACCATCGAGAGCGTCCATCCGCTCGAGCGCACCGATCACTACAGCGAACTCACCGAATTCGACCTCGAACTCACCGTCCCCGGTTCCGAAAGTTACCACGGTTCAATAGTTTTCGATGTCATGCCGGCCGACAAACCCAAACTGTGCGTAGGCGGAATCATCTCGATCCGGGTCGACCCCACGAATCGAGATCGCATCATCCTCGTGCTCTGACGATCACTTCCGCGGCAGGGACTTCGCGTGCGCGCGAGGATCGGCCAGCAGGTACTGGGCGGCGGCGTACGTGCCGAGGATGACGCCCTCGGTGGCCCGGCGCGAGCCCTCGGTGCGGGCGAAGAGGCGGCGGAGCACGATGAGACCGTCGGACAGCGTGAACAACAGCGCGCCGAAACCGAGACGGCTGCGCGGGTCCGCGCCGGGAATGTTCAGGCCCGCAACGTTTTCCGCCTCGGGAGCGAGCGCCGGATCCGAGGCCAGGACCGCCGCCGTACCGAGGGTGGCGCCGTAGGCGGTCAATGGCGCGGCAACCGTGGGCGCCTTCGCGCGCATCAGCAGGGCCGCGCCGAGCCATGCGGTGACGCGCGGGACGACGTTCGCGGCGATGGGCCGGGCGCCGTGGCGCAGCCACAGCGCCGAGTAGCCGGTTTGCATGACCGCGAAGGCGGAGGCGCCCGCGATAAGGCGGCGGTCGTCGTCGGGGTCTATGAGGAGGATGTCGCCGACCGTCGCCGCGCTCAGCGAGCCGAGCAGCAGTGCGCGGTCACTGTCGTCGAGGGCGGCGTCCGAGGTCGCGACATCCGCCGCGAGTAGCGGCATCATCAGCGGCTTGGCGACCCACTGGAGTTTGTCGCGACCGGTGACCGCACCGTAAACGGTGATGGCGGCCGCCGCGAGGAATCCGAGACGGAAGGGACGCAGGCGCATGATCAGAAGCTGGGCTCGGTGGGAGCCGGGGGCAGCGTGACGACCTGGCCCGCGTAGCTCAGGCCCGCGCCGAAGCCGAGCAGCAGCGCGGTCTGACCACCCTTGGCCTTACCGGTCACCAGCATCTCCTCCATGGCCAGCGGAATGGAGGCCGCGGAGGTGTTGCCGGTGTGCTCGATGTCGTTGGCCATCGGGATGTCGTCGGCGAGACCGAGGTTCTTCTTCATCAACTCGTTGATGCGGGCGTTGGCCTGATGCGGCACGAAGACCTCGATATCCTCCTTGGATACCCCCGAGACCTCCAGCGCCGACGCCAGCGCACGCGGCAAAGTGACTGCGGCCCAACGGAATACGCGCGGCCCCTCCATGCGCAGCGACATCCGGCCGACCGGGTCGACGGCCGGGTCGGTGCCCTGCATCGCCTGGGCCTTGTTCATGAACTCGAGGAAGTCGACGTCCTGGGCGATCGCCTCGGCGTTCTCGCCGTCGCTGCCCCACACCGTCGGGGAGATGCCGTTCTCCTCGCTGGGACCGACCACGACGGCACCCGCGCCGTCGCCGAAGATCATGGCGGTGCCGCGGTCGGTCGGGTCGAGGCCGACGGTCATCGTCTCCGCGCCGATCACCAGGACATACTCGGCCGAGCCCGCCCGGATCAGGTCGGCGGCGACGCCGAGCCCGTAGCCGAAGCCGCCGCAGCCGGAGGTGAGGTCGAAGGCCGCGATGCCGTTGATTCCGAGGTCGGCGGCGACGGTGGGAGCGCCGTGCGGGGTCAGCTTGAGCCAGCTCGAGGTACACAGGATCAGCGCGCCGATCTTGGACCGATCGATGCCGGTGTTGACGAGGGCGCGCTCGCCTGCCGCCGCGGCGATCGATCGCAGCGTTTCGTCGCCGCTGATCCAACGCCGGTTGTGGATACCGGTGCGCTCGAAAATCCAGTCGGGCGTCGAGTCCAGCACCTCGCACACCTCGGCATTGCTGACCACACGCTGCGGTCGATACGCACCGATTCCGAGCATCGCAACATTCTCGCGACTCTTATTGACTGCAATGCTCACCACTGGCGACTCACACGTCCTCTACCGATCGGACAACTAAACCACCGTCCAGGCTAACCCAGGGGAATGAGTATCGGGCCTGGAGGCGGCAGCTCGCCTGACCACGGGGCCTGCGAACGCCGAAGGCTCAGCCGAGCGCGAGATCCTTCAGACCGAGGATGGAGCGATACTCCAACCCCTCGGCCGCGATCACCTGGTCGGCGCCGGTCTCCCGATCCACCACGGTGGCCACCCCGACCACGGTCGCACCCGCTTCACGCAGCGCGCGCACGGCGGTCAGCGGTGAATTTCCGGTGGTGGTGGTGTCCTCGACGACCAGCACCCGCTTGCCCACGATGTCCGGGCCCTCGATCTGGCGCTGCATGCCGTGCGATTTGGCGGCCTTGCGGACCACGAACGCGTTGATCGGGCGACCAGGCGCGTGCATCACGGCCAGCGCCACCGGATCGGCACCCATGGTCAGACCGCCGACGGCCTCGAAGTCCCAGTCCGCCACCAGCTCGCGTAGCAGCTGGCCGATCAGCGGCGCGGCCAGATGATGCAGGGTGGCGCGGCGCAGGTCGACGTAGTAGTCGGCCTCCTTGCCGGAGGACAGCGTGACTTTGCCGTGCACGACGGCCAGCTCGCGCACCAGCGCGGCCAGTCTGTCACGGTCGGAACCGGCGTCGGTACCGAGCGCGGAATCGTGCGATGTCGCCTCGTCGATCATGTCTAAGTCCTTCCGCGTGAGTTGAACAGGCCGCGATTCATCCGGACCTGTAGGGTTCGCGGGATCATTCCGGCCACCGTGGTGAGCGCCTTGTACTGCACACCGGGCACGCTGATCACCCGGTCCTTCTCCAAATCACTCAGAGAACCTGCGACAACCTGCTCGACCGACAGCCACAACGGTTTCGGCAGCGACGACATCTCGATGCCTGCTCGCTCATGGAACTCGGTGTGGACGAACCCTGGGCACAGCGCCTGGATCCGGACACCCGTTCCGGCCAGACCGCCCGCCAACCCTTCCGTGAAGGATACGACGTAGGACTTGGACGCCGAATAGGTCGAGCCCCGCCCGGGAATCAGACCGGCCACACTGGCCACATTGACGATGGAGCCCTTGGCCGCGGCGATCATCGACGGCAGTGCGGCATGGGTCAGTTGCAGCACCGAGGTGACGTTGACATCCAATTGGGCCTGTAGCTGCTCGTACGGGAGCGTCCAGAACTCCCCGGAATGCGCGAATCCCGCATTGTTGACCAGGAATTCGACGCCTTCGGCGGCCCGGGCGGCGACCTGCGCGCGATCATCGGCGGCGGCCAGGTCGGCGGCGAGCACCTCCGAGCGGGTGCCGAACTTTCGGTCCAGCTCGGCGGCCAGCGCCGCTAGGCGCTCCTTGTCGCGGGCGACCAGAACCAGGTCGTAACCGAGCGAGGCGAGGCGCTGCGCATATCCGTGACCGATGCCGGAGGTGGGTCCGGTGATCAGGGCGACGGGTCGGGTGGCGCCGGGCAGGCGCACGGAATCAGCACTATCGGTCATTGCGACGCAATCTCATCGAGCAGGTCCAACGCCCTGCGGTCACTGTGGAACGGGGCCCTGGTACGGGCGGAACCCCGGGTGGAACGGACCCCCGGGCGGCTCGGGCGCCTCATCGCGCGTGCGTGCCGCGGGCGCCTCGTCGGCCCAGTCGTCCTCATCGAGCTTCGCGGAGCGGCGTTGATCCGCAGGCCAATCATCGTCCTCGTCGCCGTTCGGCGTCCAGCGGTCCTCGCGCACCCGTGGCCGGGAGTCGGGCACCACGGCCAGCGAGGGCCTGCGCGGCGGCTCGGACTCGACGACCTCCTCGTCGTAGGGGCGGCCCGCGTAAGACCGTTCCGCGAAGCCACGGTCGTCGTCGAAATCCTGGTCGTCGGCGCTCCGGTCGTAGGAGCGGTCGTCGAAGTCCGGACCCGCCGCGGCGCTCTTGCGCATACCCGGCGGCACCACCCGGGACGCGCCCACCGGCTCATCCGGTTCCGGATCCTCGGCTCGCCGCTTCGGATACGGGCGGCCGGGATCGTGGCTCGACCCGTCCATCCCGCGCGGATCGGCGACGGGCGGCAGTACGTGCAGCAGCCCCGAAAGGCGCAGCACGGCGTCGATGGCGGTCTCCCAGTCCCGGGCCGAGGTGCCGATGGAGAGCATGCCGAGGGTCCAGTTGCCCTCACTCCAGAGCATCTGGACGGTATCGGGCAGGGTCTCGATGAAGGCGACCATCCGCTGGTCGACGGCGTGCCTGGCGATCTCGGGGTTGGTCGCGAAGACCACCCGGTCACCGATCGCGCCGAGCAGTTCCAGATCGGCGTCCTTGGGTGGGGACGCGGTCTTGAGCCGCATATCCACGTCGATATCCGAGCCGATCTGCCTGCGCACCGCGACCAGTGTCGCCGCGTCCTCCAGATCGAAGAGCACGAATTTCTCGCCCTTGCGGATACCGGAGACCACGTCCACCGCGGAGAGGTAGCCGAGCTTGGCCAGCGCGCCACGACGCCAGGTGGCCGGTAGCGCCGGTTCCACCGATACGTACGTGTAGCCCTGGGCCTTCGCCCAGACCTGGCGCGCATGACCGGTCCGCTGTCGCTGGACCCGATCGAAATACAGCAGCACGATCGCACCAACCAGTGCGATCGCCGCCAACCCGAACCACATTGCCGTCATCGCGCTCTACCCTAATAGTCCCGGCCGGACAGAGTCCGTCTTTGGCCCCGCGCCGGGCCGATCGAACACGGCACATTCCCCGCGCCGGCCGGTCCCGCGTGTATCCGGTATCACCCGTTCCCCGCCGCGGTGTCTCATCGAGGTCCGGTGGGCAGCGAGGTGCTGATGATGATCTCGGCCCTGATGGAGCCGTCCGCGTCCTTATCGCCCTGCACCATGACGATATCGCCGACCTTCAGATCGCTCGCCTTGGCGCCGGACAGCGAGATCACCTTGGTCTCGTCGGTGGTGTGCACCGTGACCTTCTCGCCGGAGAGTGCGCTGAGGGTGAGGGTGCCACCGCTATTGGCGCTGATGGTGCCCATGGTCGCGCCGAGTCCCTCCAGCCCGGGCAGGCCGGGGATCGCCGTCGGCGACGGCAGACCGGAGGGCGCGGTCCCGGTCGGCGTCCGGCCCGCGGTCGGCAGGCTCCGCGTCGTGGTGCCCGCGGTGGTCGTCGACTCGGAATCCTTGTTGCCGAGCATTACCCCGGCGACCACACCGGCGACCGCGATCAGCGCGATCACGCAGAGCGCCAACGCGATCCACAATCCGGTGTTGCGCTTGGGCGGCTCCGGCGGCAGACCGGTCGCCCCGGGTGGCATCGCCCCGGGCTGCCCGGGCGCGCCGGACCAGGTACTGCCGTAACCACTGTCGTAGGCGCCGCCGCTTTCGTAGGCGCCCCATTGGCCTTCATGCGTCGGGAGCTGCTGGGTGGCATGGGCGGGCGGCGGCGCCCACGGCGTGAATTGTTCGGTCGCCGGATACCTCGGCGCCTGCGCCGCGCCCGATCCGTACGCCTCGGTGGGATCGTCGGTATAACCAGACTTATCGGATCCGGACTGCCCCGGTGAGCCGAGGTGCTCGGTCGGCGCATCCCCGGGCCCGGGTCCCCAGGGATCCTTCGGGTTGGTCATGACCTCCAGGGTAGGCTCTGCCGCCCGTACCTCGCCTGCGGCACGGCGTGTTCGTAAGCCCAGCAGGGCTCGGATCAGCACGCCCGAGCCCCGCCCCCGACTGTTTACTTGCCGACGATGAGGGTGTCGCCGTCTTTGCTGACACTCACCTTGACGACGTCACCGTCGGCGACCTCACCGGCCAGCAACTCCTTGGCGAGGGTGTCGCCGATGGACTGCTGGATCAGCCTGCGCAGCGGCCGGGCGCCGTAGACCGGGTCGTAGCCGCGCACCGCCAGCCAGAACCTGGCCGAATCGCTGACGTCCAGCTTCAGCCTGCGCTGTGACAGCCGCTTCTGTAGCTGGTCGAGCTGGATATCGACAATGGACTCCAACTGCTCCTCGTCCAGCGCGTGGAACATCACCACATCGTCGAGGCGGTTCAGGAACTCCGGTTTGAACGCCGAGCGCACCGCGTTCATCACGAACTCCTTGTCACCGCCCGCACCCAGATTCGAGGTCAGGATGAGGATGGTGTTGCGGAAGTCGACCGTGCGGCCCTGCCCGTCGGTCAGCCTGCCCTCGTCGAGCACGGCGAGCAGGATGTCGAACACATCCGGGTGCGCCTTCTCGATCTCGTCGAACAGCACCACCGTGTACGGCCTGCGCCGCACCGCCTCGGTGAGCTGACCGCCCTGGTCATAGCCGATATAGCCGGGCGGCGCACCGACCAGGCGGGCCACCGCGTGCTTCTCGCTGTACTCACTCATATCGATCCGGACCATGGCGCGTTCATCGTCGAACAGGAAGTCCGCCAACGCCTTCGCCAGTTCCGTCTTACCGACGCCGGTCGGGCCGACGAACATGAACGAGCCGGTCGGGCGGTTCGGGTCGGCGACGCCAGCCCTGGCCCGGCGCACCGCGTCGGAGACGGCCTGCACGGCCTCGCGCTGTCCGACGACGCGCTTGCCGAGTTCCTCCTCCATCCGCAGCAACTTCTGGGTTTCGCCCTCCATCAGCCTGCCGACCGGGATGCCGGTCCACGCCGACACGACCTCGGCGATATCGTCCGGTCCGACCTCCTCCTTGAGCATCACCGCGCCGTCCGAGGCGGCCTTCGAGGCCCGCTCGGCCTCGGTGAGCTGCTTCTCCAGCGCCGGGATCCGGCCGTAGCGCAGTTCGGCGGCCTTACCGAGATCACCGTCGCGCTCGGCCCGCTCGGATTCGCCGCGCAGCGATTCCAGCTGTTCCTTGAGGGCGCGGACCTGGTCGATGGCGCTCTTCTCGTTCTGCCAGCGGGTCATCAACTGGTTCAGCTTCTCGCGATCGTCGGCGAGTTCCTGGCGCAACTTCTCCAGTCGCTGCTTGGATGCGTCGTCGGTCTCCTTGCTCAGCGCGACCTCTTCGATCTCCAATCGCCGCACCGCACGCTCGACCTCGTCGATCTCGACCGGACGCGAGTCGATTTCCATGCGCAGCCGCGAGGCCGATTCGTCGACCAGGTCGATCGCCTTATCCGGCAGGAAGCGGGAGGTGATGTAGCGGTCCGAGAGCGCCGCCGCGGCGACCAGGGCGGAATCGGTGATGCGCACACCGTGGTGCACCTCGTAGCGATCCTTGATGCCGCGCAGGATGCCCACGGTGTCCTCCACCGAGGGCTCGCCGACCAGCACCTGCTGGAAGCGGCGTTCCAGGGCGGCGTCCTTCTCGATGTGCTTGCGGTACTCGTCCAGCGTGGTCGCGCCGACCAGGCGCAACTCGCCGCGGGCCAGCATGGGCTTGATCATATTGCCCGCATCCATCGCGGATTCGCCGGTGGCGCCCGCACCGACAATGGTGTGCAGCTCATCGATGAAGGTGATGATCTGGCCCGCACTGTTCTTGATGTCCTCGAGTACGGCCTTGAGCCGTTCCTCGAATTCACCGCGGTACTTCGCACCGGCGACCATCGCGCCGAGGTCGAGCGACACAACGGACTTGCCGCGCAACGACTCCGGCACGTCACCGGCCACGATCCGCTGGGCCAGGCCCTCCACGATGGCGGTCTTGCCGACGCCGGGCTCGCCGATCAGCACCGGGTTGTTCTTGGTGCGTCGGCTCAGAACCTGAACCACCCTGCGGATTTCGGTATCGCGGCCGATAACCGGGTCGAGCTTTCCGTCACGGGCGGCCTGGGTGAGGTTGGTGGAGTACTTCTCCAGCGCCTGGTAGCTGCCCTCGGGATCCGGGCTGGTGACCCGGGCGCTGCCGCGCACCGCGGTGAACGCCTCGCGCAGCGCGTCGGCGGTGGCGCCGTACTTCTTCAGCAGCATGGTCACATCCGAGTCGCCCGCGGCCAGCCCGACCACGACGTGCTCGGTGGAGACATACTCGTCACCCAGCTCGGTGGCCAGGCGCTGAGCGGCGGTGATCGCGGCCAGTGCCTCGCGTCCGAGTTGCGGGGTGGTGGTGGCGCCGGTTGCCCGCGGCAGCCGGTCCACAATGTCCTGGGCCTCGCGCCGGACCGTCGCCGGATCGGTTCCGACGGCCTTCAGCAAGGGGGCGGCGATGCCGTCGGTTTGGTCAAGCAACGCCACCAGCAAGTGCGCCGGACGAATCTCCGGGTTGCCCGCGGCGGAGGCCGCCTGCAGGGCGGAGGTCAGGGCCGCCTGGGTCTTGGTGGTGGGATTGAACGAGTCCACAAGTCACCTTCCTACTGGTCGTTTCCCGCGGCACCGAGGGCTCTGTGCCCGATCCGCGCGATCCGCCGCCCGGCCCGGTGCCGCTCTGTACCGTCCAACGCCGGAAAGGTTGAGTCTGTTCCGCTCAAGTTTGAAATTTTCCGAATTCTCGAGGGGGTCGACACGCAGGCCGTCGACCGGTCCGGCGGCCAACGCTACGCCGCGCCCTCGCCGAATGCGATGGATCGAGGCGGAGGTGGTGTAGGGATGATGAGTGGACGCGGCCGGAGAATATCCGTCCTCGGTCCCCCGCTTGGAACGGACGAATGCCCAGTCACCGCCTACGATGAGCCCGACGGTTAGTTGACGTATCAGTATTCAGCCCCGAACCGAGGAGTGAACCGATGCGCGCGATCGTGGTACGAAAGTTCGGAGATCCCATCGAATCGGCCGATATGCCGGTGCCCGAGCCCGGAGCGGGGGCGGTCCAAGTACAGCTGGAGGCGGCGGGTGTCAACCCGTTCGACCAGCGTATGGCCACCGGCTATCTGGAAGGCAAACTGCCGCACGACTTTCCGATGATCCTCGGGGTGGACGGCGCGGGCGTTGTTTCCGCGGTCGGCCGTGCGGTCACCCATTTCGCCGTCGGCGACCGGGTGGTGGGCAAATTCCTGGTACCGCCGGTCGGCCACGGCAGCTTCGCCGAATACTCCGTCGTGCCCGAGAGCGCCACGCTTGTTCACATTCCCGACGCGGTCACCACGCAGGCCGCCGCCGCGCTGCCGACCGCGGGCGTCACCGCCCAGGACATTGTGGATGCCGCCAAAATCGAACCGGGACACAAGGTTATGATCGTCGGCGCGACCGGCGGCGTCGGTTCCTTCCTGGTCCAGCTGGCCAATATCGCGGGTGCGCACGTCATCGCCACGGCGCGCGCCGCGGACGCCGATCAGATGGCCCGGCTGGGCGCCGCCGAGACCGTCGACCACAGCAAGGCCCCGATCGGCGATTCGGTGCGTTCCACCCACCCGGACGGAATCGACATGCTGTTCGACCTGGTCAGCCCGCCCGAGGCGCTGGCGGAGCTGACGCGGCTGGTGCGTGACGGCGGCACCGTCTACTCGACGATCCGGGCGGCCGACGAGGAACTTCTGCGCAGCCGCGACATCAAGGGCGGGAATATCGAATCCAACGGCGCCGCACCGGAGTTGGCTCGTCTCCTGCGCCGGGTGGGGGACGGTGATGTGGTGGTGCCGATCGCAGCGACGGTGCCACTGACCGACGCCCCCGCTGTCATCGGCGCATCCGGCGCGCGAGGCAAGACGGTGCTGGCCATCTGAGGAGGTCATCGTGACGACAGCGGCTGACCTACCCGCGCATCCGGTCGCCGCGGTACGCGACCACATCGAGGACGGACCGGCGAGCAGCGTGGACAACTCGGCGCTGATCCTGCCACCCGGCGATTGGGCGGCGAGCGACCCGTTCCTGCTGCTCGCCGAGGACCGGTTCAGCACCGCGGGCTTCGGCTGGCACCCGCACCGCGGCTTCGAGACCATCACGTACGTGGTGGCGGGTGAACTCGAGCTGCGGGACAATCGCGGCGGTTACCACGTACTCAATCCCGGTGACGCGCAATGGATAACAGCTGGACGCGGAGTGCTGTACGCCGAGACCGCGCTGCGCGGCGAACCGGTCCACACGCTGCAACTGTGGGTCAACCTGCCCGCCAGCGACAAACTCACCGAACCGGCCTGCCAGGATCTGCGCGGCGCCGCGATGCCGGTGCGCGGCGAGGACGGTGTCGCGGTGCGGGTGTTCTCCGGCCGCTCCGGCACGGTGATCGGCCCGGCGACCAACCACGTGCCGGTCACCATGATCGACGCCACCATGGAACCGGGCCGCGGCCTGAGTCAGGAGATTCCGGCCGGGCAGCGCGGATTCGCGTACCTGCTGGCGGGCCGGGGCCGCTTCGGAGCCGAGCGGACGACCGTGTGCGCGGGCCAGACCGTGCACCTGGACGCCGTCGCCACCGACACCGACACCGCGTTCGAGGTGAACGCGGACGGCGCCGAGCCGCTGCACTTCCTGCTCTGGACCGGTCATCCACTCGGCGAACCGGTCGTCGCCTACGGCCCGTTCGTCATGAATTCCGAGGCCCAGATCCGCCAGACCATGCAGGACTACCAGCGCGGCGCCTTCGGCCCGACCCCTGCCCACTGAACCGGTACCGCGGCGCGCGGCCGCGGAACCCACCCATCGGAGGCGTGAAATGAGCACCCGCCCAGTCGAATTCGGCCTCTTCCTGATTCCCGAGGCCGACAACTACCGGCAGCTCACCGAACTGACCGCCTACGCCGAGGACGCCGGATTGGATCTGATCGGCATCCAGGACCACCCCTACCAGCGCCGCTTCCTCGACACCTGGACCCTGATCTGCGCGCTTGCCGTGCGGACCGCACGGCTCACCTACTTCCCCGACGTGGCCAATCTGCCGCTGCGCAATCCCGCGGTGCTCGCCAAATCGGTTGCCTCACTGGACATCATGACCGGCGGCCGGATCCATCTGGGACTCGGCGCCGGCGCCTTCTGGGATGCCATCGTCGCCATGGGCGGTCCCCGGCTGAGCAACCGCGACGCGGTGCGGGCGCTGTCCGAGGCGATCGCGGTGGTCCGGGCCATGTGGAGCGACGAACGCTCGGTACGGGTGCCCGGCGACTTCCACACACTCACCGGCGCCCACCCCGGACCCACACCGCGGCACGGGCCCGGCATCTGGCTCGGCGCGAAGGGACCGCGCATGCTCGCGCTGACCGGACTCGCCGCCGACGGCTGGCTTCCGTCCTCCGGCTGGGCGCCCCCGGAATTCCTGACCGAGGCGGGCAAGCGCATCGATGACGCGGCGGCCGCGGCCGGACGCGACCCCGCGGCGGTGCGCCGGATCTACAACGTCTCCGGCACCATCACCGACGACGGGGTCGACCGCGGATTCCTGGAGGGCCCGCCGACCCGGTGGGTGGACGACCTCACCGCCCTGCATCAGGACCAGCGCATCGACGGCTTCGTCTTCTGGCCGATCGAGGGCGAACCCGTCGAACAGGTCCGCCGCTATGCCGAGCAGGTCGCCCCCGCGGTCCGCGCCAATGTCACAGCTTGACCCCCAGCGTGCTCATCCGCCCTGGATAGCCTCATAATCCCAACGGGCGAGTACGCGGCCCCCGCGACGGCGTGGCGGTACCCGCCGGGCGCGGGCCGATGAACCGGGTTTGCCCGAGAATTACCGTTGGCCGGGTCCGGCCCGGCACATACCCACACGACCACGGGATTTTCAGGGATACTTGACCGCGGACCGCCGGTTACGGGTATGTCCCTGAGTTACGCAGAGGGAAAGGAAGCTCCACGACGTGGATGCGCGTTCGGCAGCGCTGGTCCGCGCCAATTTCCGTTCGGTGATCGAATCACCGGGCGGGTCCGAGCGGTTGATCAGCGCGTTCTACGGTCACCTGTTCGCGGAAAACCCACAGTTGCGCGAGCTCTTCCCGCCCGCGATGGATATGCAGGCCAAGCGTTTGGTGACCGCGATTCAGTACGTTCTCGACCATCTGGAGGACTGGGGGCGGGCGCAGAAGTTCCTCGAACAACTGGCCCGCGACCACCGCAAGTACGGGGTTGCGGCCTCGCATTACGACGCGGCGGGCCGAGCCCTGCTCGCCGCGTTCCGTGCCTTCAACGGCAACGCCTGGCACCGCGGCCTGGAGGAGGGCTGGGGCGACATCACCATCCTGATCTCCGCGTCCATGGCCATCGGCGCCAACTCCGACAAGTCGCAGCCGTTCTGGGAGGCGACGGTGGTCGGGCACCGCCGGGTGCTGGAGGATCTGGCCATCGTCCGGCTGCAATCCGACGGCCCCATTCCCTACCAGGCGGGTCAGTATGTGCCGGTCACGGTGCCGCAGCGGCCCAAGATGTGGCGCTACCTCTCGCCCGCGATCCCGGCGAACCCCTACGGTGAGATCGAATTCCACGTCCGCAAGATCCGCGGCGGCTGGGTGAGCCCCGCGATCGTGAACGAGACCAGGGTCGGCGATCGCTGGCAGGTGGCGGGCCCACTGGGCGGGCTGCACGTCGATCGCGAGAGCCGCCGCGATGTGCTGATGATCGGCGCGGGCACCGGCATCGCTCCGCTGCGCGCCCAGCTCATCGAGATGGGCCAGCGCGGCATCAATCCGCGGGTGCATTTCTTCATCGGCGGCCGCTACCCGTGCGACCTGTACGACGTGGAGAACATGTGGCAGCTCTCGCAGAGCAATCCGTGGCTCACCGTGGTCCCCGTCTGCGAGCAGAAGACCAACCCGTGGTGGTACCCGCATCCGCCCGCCGATGCGCCGTACGGCATGCACCGGCGGCTGATCGGTAACCTGGGTGCGGTGGTCGCCAGCTTCGGCGCGTGGGCGGACCGACAGATCCAGATCGCCGGATCGGCGCGGATGATCGCCGACACGCGCCGGGCGTTGATCGCGGTAGGCACCCCGGAGCACATCATCAGCTCCGACCCGGTGTGAGTGAACGCAAGACACAGGAGACACCTGATGACGGATCCGAGCGCGCTCGGCAATGGCGCCGCGCGCTTCGAAGACGCGCCACTCGACGGCGCGCCCTTCGGGGACACACCCTTCGATGACGTGCCACCCGAATGGACCGCGACCGTCGTCGGACACCACCGGCTGCGCACCGATCTCGCGGTGATCCGGCTGATCGGCGAGTTCGTCCCGTTCACCGCGGGGCAATCGCTGGAGGTTCGGGTGCCGCAGCATCCGGGCGTGCGGCGCAGACTCTCCCCCGCACTGCCACCGTCGCTCGACGGCAAACTGGAGTTCCATATCCGCACGGTGCCCGGCGGCTGGCTCAGTGGTTCGCTGGTCGCCGATACCAAACCCGGTGACGAATGGCAGCTCAGCGCGCCCGCCGGGACCTTCTACATCGATCCGGCGGGTGACGAGGTGGTGATGATCGCGGGCGGCACCGGCCTGGCGCCGATGCGGGCGCAGATCCTGGAGCTGGCTCGCCGCCCGGAACCGCCGCGCACCTACCTGTTCGTCGGCGGTCGCTCGCCGCGCGATCTGTACGCGGCCGACATGCTGTACCTGCTGGCGGGCGAATTGCCCTGGCTCACCGTGGTTCCGGTGGTGGAGAACACCGAGGATCCGAACTGGGTGGACGAATGGTACGAACAGTCCCGCGTGGATATCGGCTTCCCGCTGGACGATCTGCTCCAGGGCACCCTGGCCGATGTGGTCGGTTCGCACGGCGCGTTCACCGAGCACCAGGTGCTGGTCTGCGGATCGCCGGGAATGACGAGGGCGACGGTGGACCGGCTGCTGGAAACCGGTACGCCGGCCGAAAACATCCAGGTCGAAGGATTCTGATCGTCGTCCAGGCGAAGGCCGGGATCCATTCGCAGACTCGCGGATAGTCGTCACCCGCCTGGATCCCGGCCTTCGCCCGGACGACGAGACTAGAAGAGCGGGTCGTGCCGGATATTCTTCGTCTGGGTACCCGCTGCCATCAGGCGGAACTTGGTGGTTTGCACCATGGAGGGCGAACCGACGATCTGCACGTCGCGGTCCGCCCACGGTCCGAAACTGGCGACGACCTTGCCGATCTGTCCGGTCATCAACGGCTCCAGGCCCGGCCAGGCCCGCTCGGACTCCCCGGAATCCACATACCACCAGGGGTTTTCCTCGCTCTCCGCCACCGGGGTCACGGTGAGCCACTTATGTGCCAGAGCCAGACTGCTCAGCGTCTCCAGGTCGTACAGGTCGCACGGGTAGTGGCCGCCGACGAAGAGGTGCACCTTCGGATTGGTGCGGCGCTGCGCCATCTGCATGAGCTGCGCGCGCAGCGGTGCGATGCCGGTGCCGCAGCCGACCATCAGCATCTTGCGCTTGGTGTTGCGCGGTACGCCGAGGCCGCCGAGCGGCGAGCCGATCAGCCACTGCTCCCCGATCTGCGTCTGGCCGATGATGGCCGGGCTGACCCAACCGCCGAGCACGCTGCGGATGTGGAATTCGATCTCCCCATGGGAATTCGCGGGCACCGCGGGTGATAGGTAGCGCCACATCCGGGGCCGGGACGGAACCTGGACGCTCATGTACTGCCCGGCGGCATAGCCCATCGGCTGGTCCAGTTGCAGCCGCACCACCGCCAGATTGCGCAGCACCATGCGCCGCTCGACCACGGTCCCGGTCCAGACCGCCGGGGTGGTTTCCTTATCGGCCGCGCCGATCATGGTCTCGGCGATGATCGTCAGACCGTCGTCCCACGCCCGGTCGACCTCGTCGGTCCACATCTCGGTGCCGGCGTACCGGCGCATGGCCGTCTTCAACGATGTCGCGACCGCGACGTAATGCTCGGGCTGCACGCCGTACTTGCGATGGTCACGACCCAGTTGGGCGAGGAAAGGTAGTAACTTGTTCGGCTCCTCGAGCCGGTCCAGGGCGTAGGCGATAGCTTTGACGAGCCGATCACGCTGCGAGTCCATCGCCGCGGGAAAGAAATCCCGGGCGTGCGGGTAGTCCGTGAACAAAATCGCATAAAACGAACTGGCCAGTTTCTCCGGACCACCCTCCTCCGCAGCAACCGCCTTGAACGTGGTTCTGATCAACGCGACGGTCCGCGAATCCATTTGTGTCACAACCCCATTTCGCACTCGAAACACAGACCGTGCCAGCGAGTGAGGTGCCGCGGGACACTCGTCAGCAGCCGATGCCAAGGAGTGTAGGCGAGGTTTGCCAGCTACGGAACGCTCCGTTTGAACATCAGGCCTGTAATTTCCTTGAAACGAGGATCCCAAGTGCAAAACGCCCAAGAAACAGACTGAAAGATCGTAAACTGGCGGTAAATTCGGTCAAACCTTCACTGAATTCGTGTGATCCGTTTTGCAAGATTCGTCCGAATCACGCTCAGAGAGCGACTCTTTGGCAACCCGGCCACTGCAACTTGTTACCGCGGCCGGACTACCCGGCCGCGGCCGTCGAGCGGGGCATGCCACAAATCCGACGGATGATCCGATGCCCGCGACACCGAATCGGAGCCGACCCGCTGTAGCGGCTCCCGGCTTATTAGTGGCTATCTCCATAGCGGCCGACCAGGAAATTCACCACGGGCCCATTGTTTCCGATTCGGCCCGAGCACCGAACGGAGAGCACACGGGTTTGCCGAAAGGTGTCGGGACGATGCCGCGTCATTCCTCGAAGCGCCGGGAACGACGACGGGCCCCGGATTTCCGGCCCACTCGCGGTGAGCCGGACCCGGGGCCCGGCGGTCTTCCGAGATCAGCGCTGGTTGCGCGGCTTCCACACGACCAGCGCGGTACTGCGTTGCGGCGGTGCGAAATCGGGCCGGTAGCCCGCTCGCAACCGCTCCAGCTCGGCCGCCATCTCGGCGACCCGCTGCTGCAACTCCTCGACCTGATTGGTCAGTTCGATGATGCGCTTGATGCCCGCCAGGTTGACGCCCTCGTCCTGGGACAGCCGCTGCACTTCGCGTAGCAGCTCCACGTCCCGGGCCGAGTAGCGCCGCCCGCCACCCGAAGTGCGTTGCGGCGTAACCAGTCCGAGGCGGTCATAGGTGCGCAGGGTCTGCGCGTGCATGCCCGCCAGCTGGGCCGCCACCGAAATCATGAAGAACTCGGCACGCGAGGCCCCACCGGAGGCCTTCTTCGGATCAGTGGACATTACGCACCTGCCCATCCCGCACGAGGATCGAACCCGCTGGTCTTCTCCGCCTCCGCATAGCGCCGCAGCGCCTCGGAGGCATTGTCGTCCAGCTTCTGTGGCACCGCGACCTTGACGGTGACCAGCAAGTCACCGGCGCCGCCGCCGCGTTTGGGCACGCCACGCCCACGCACCCGCAGGATGCGGCCGTCGGCGGTACCCGGAGGCACCTTCACCCCGACCCGGCCTTCCAGCGTCGGCACGGAAACCGTTGTGCCCAGAACCAATTCAGAGTAGCTGACCGGCAGCACCAGGGTCAGGTCGTCGCCGTTGCGGCCGAAGACCTTGTCCTGGCTGACATGCACGGTGACATACAGATCACCCGAGGGCGCACCGCGCAACCCGGCCTCACCCTGTCCGGCGAGCCGGATCCGTTGCCCGTCACTGACACCGGGGGGAATCCGCACCGTGATGGTGCGGGTCCGATTCTGGATGCCGCTGCCGTGGCAGTCGACGCACGGGTCGTCGATGATCGAGCCGGTGCCCCGGCAGTCGTCGCACGGTTCACTGAATCCGAACGCGCCCTGGTTACGGCTGATGACGCCGGTTCCATTGCAGTTCGGGCAGACCCGCGGACTGGTTCCGGGCTTGGCGCCACTGCCGTGACAGGTCGTACACGGCGACGGACTCGTCATCCGCAGCGGAACCGTGACACCCTGCGCGGCCTCGCGGAACCCGAGCGTCGTCTCGGTCTCCACATCGGCCCCACGGCGCGGGCGGCTCGCGGTACGCGTGCCGCCCCGGTTGAACAGGCCGCCGAGCAGGTCACCGAGGCCACCGTCACCGGCATTGGCGTTGCCGAAGATATCCCCGATATTGAAGTCCTGCGAGAAGCCGCCTGTCGCACCGGGATTGAATCCGCCGCGGCCGTAACCGCCACCCGCGAACAGCTTGCGGGTGTCGTCGTACTCCTTGCGCTTGGCCGGATCCGACAGCACGGCATGCGCCTCGCTGACGGTCTTGAAGCGTTCCTCGGCCTTGGTGTCACCGGGATTCGCGTCCGGATGCAGATCGCGGGCGAGCTTGCGGTACGCCTTCTTGATCTCGTCCTGCGAGGCGTTGGAGGAGACACCCAGCTCCTTATAGAAGTCCTTCTCGATCCACTCCCGTTGACTCACCGGATATCTCCTCCTCTCTTCTCCGGACCCGACGCTCGCGCCGCGGCTTTATTGGTTGTTCGCGCCGGCATCAGCATCCGATGCCTCTGTCTCGGTCGGACCGGCCTCGACGAGGTCGGCCACGCCATCGGTTACCCCGACGAGCGCGTGCCGAAGCACCCGCTCGCCGAACCGATAGCCCTTACGCATGACGATGCCGATCACCGGATCGTGTCCGGAACCCTCGTGCTGCACGGCCTCGTGCAGGGTCGGGTCGAAGGGCTCACCCTCCGCACCGAACTCCTCGAGGCCCTGCTTGTGCAGCGCGTCGGCGAGCTTGTCGGCCACCGACTTCATCGGCCCGGATTCCAGGTCGCCGTGCGCCCTGGCCCGGTCGAGATCGTCGAGCACGCCGAGCAGTTCGGTGACCACCGCCGCCTTGGCGGTGTCGATCGCGGCCTTGCGGTCGCGATCGACACGACGCCGGTAGTTGGCGTATTCGGCGGTCAGCCGCTGTAGGTCGGCGGTGCGCTCGGCGAGCTCACCGTTGGTCGCCTCGGCCGACGCGGCGGGCTCGGGGGCGGCGGCAGCGGGCGCCGCCGGGGCACCCGCACCGTCTGCCGCCGCTTCCCGGACCTCGCCGGTCTCCGGATCGATCTTCCGGTTGTCGACGAAGGTGATCGGCTCCTGTTCGGAGTTGTCGGTTCGCTCGCTCACTTCTTCTCCGTGTCGACCGGCTCGTCCACGACCTCGGCATCCACGACCTGGTCATCGTCGGCGGAGCTGGGCGCGCCGTTGCCGGACGCGGCCTGCTCGGCGGCCGATGCCTCGTAGATGGCCTGGCCCAGTGCCTGCGACTCGGTCGCCAGCTTCTCCACCGCGGACTTCACGGCCGCGATATCGGTGCCCTTGAGCGCCTCGTTGGCCTCGGCGATGGCCGCCTCGACCTTGGACTTCACGTCCGCGGGCACCTTGTCCTCGTTCTCCTTGATGAACTTCTCGGTCTGGTGCACCAGCGACTCGGCCTGGTTGCGGGTCTCGGCCTCCTCGCGGCGGGCCTTGTCCTCGGCGGCGTGCGCCTCGGCGTCCTTGACCATCCGGTCGATCTCCTCCTTGGACAGGCCGGAGCCGTCCTGGATCTTGATCGTGTTCTCCTTACCGGTGCCCTTGTCCTTCGCGGTGACGTGCACGATGCCGTTGGCGTCGATGTCGAAGGTGACCTCGATCTGCGGCACGCCGCGCGGGGCCGGCGGGATGCCGGTCAGCTCGAAGGAGCCGAGCAGCTTGTTGTGCGAGGCGATCTCACGCTCACCCTGGAACACCTGGATCTGCACCGACGGCTGGTTGTCATCGGCGGTGGTGAAGGTTTCCGAGCGCTTGGTCGGAATGGTGGTGTTGCGCTCGATGAGCTTGGTCATCACGCCACCCTTGGTCTCGATGCCCAGCGACAGCGGGGTGACATCGAGCAGCAGGACGTCCTTGACCTCACCCTTGAGCACACCGGCCTGCAGGGCGGCGCCGACGGCGACGACCTCGTCCGGGTTCACGCCCTTGTTGGGCTCCTTGCCACCGGTCAGTTCGCGGACCAGGTCCGAGACCGCGGGCATACGGGTCGAACCGCCGACGAGCACGACGTGGTCGATATCGGCGACATTGATGCCCGCGTCCTTGATCACGGACTGGAACGGCGCGCGGGTGCGGTCGAGCAGGTCCGAGGTGATCTTCTGGAATTCGGCGCGGGTCAGCTGCTCGTCGAGGAACAGCGGGTTCTTGTCGGCGTCGACGGTGATGTAGGGCAGGTTGATCGAGGTGCTCTGCGAGGAGCTCAGCTCGATCTTGGCCTTCTCGGACGCCTCACGCAGGCGCTGCATGGCCATCTTGTCCTTGGTCAGGTCGATGCCCGCGCTGGCCTTGAACTTGTCGACCAGCCAGCTCACGACGCGCTCGTCCCAGTCGTCACCACCGAGGTGGTTGTCGCCGGAGGTGGCGCGGACCTCGACGACGCCCTCGCCGATTTCCAGCAGCGAGACGTCGAAGGTGCCGCCACCGAGGTCGAAGACCAGGATGGTCTGTTCCTTGTCGCCCTTGTCCAGGCCGTAGGCCAGCGCGGCCGCGGTGGGCTCGTTGACGATGCGCAGCACGTTCAGACCGGCGATCTGACCGGCCTCCTTGGTGGCCTGGCGCTGCGAGTCCTCGAAGTACGCGGGCACGGTGATGACCGCGTCGGTGATCTCCTCGCCCAGGTAGGCCTCGGCGTCGCGCTTCAGCTTCATCAGCACGCGCGCGCTGATCTCCTGCGCGGTGTACTTCTTGTCGTCGATGGCCACGGACCAGTCGGTGCCGATGTGGCGCTTGACCGAGCGGATGGTGCGGTCGACGTTGGTGACCGCCTGGTTCTTGGCGGGCTGGCCCGTCAGAACCTCTCCGTTCTTGGCGAACGCGACGATCGACGGGGTGGTGCGCGATCCTTCAGAGTTCGCGACGACGACCGGCTCGCCGCCTTCGAGAACAGCGACGACCGAGTTCGTGGTCCCGAGGTCGATTCCGACCGCACGAGCCATGGTGGTTCCTCCTAGTTGACGTAAATACATGTGTCGGTGCCGGGCGAACAGCCGCCCTGCGACGCAGCATCCCGGATCGGGCACTGCCGCTGCCGCGAGACCTCACCCCGAGCACCTCACGGAGCACGGTCCCAGCAACGCTGAGCGTGGTCGGCTCAATCCTGCACCCGATTCGGGTCGGGCGTCAACTCAAACTTGAGCCTGACACACTCAATGATGTCGAACAGCACAACTGGCGACCGGCGCGATTCATTCCCTGGCCGACCCGAATGTCGGCATTCGTGATTCTCGCCACTTCGACCGGGATCGGCCGTGGTGCAGTCAACGCTCGGCGGGCACAGCCCCCGGCGGAAAGGGAGCAATCCCGGCGTGCCGCGGTAGTTCAGCCCTCGGGGACGGCAGTCGGCGGAGATGGGTCAGCTACCGCGCGGCGCTATCGCTCGGCGGTGAGACCGGGGTGAATGCCCTGTCTCAACCCATTGGCCACGGCCAGCCGTTGCAGCAGTCCGAGCAGCGTGGCCCGCTCCTCGGCGTCGAAGGTCGCGAATAGTTCGGCCTCCAGCGCCTGCACTTCATGTTGCGCCCGGACCAGCAGGTCCTGCGCGGCGGGCAGTAGATACACCGCGTGCGCCCGGCGGTCGGTCGGGTGCTTGCGCCGCTCGACCAGGCGGCGCTTCTCCAATTCGTCCACCAAGCCGACCATCACATTGCGGTGGATGCCGAGCGTCTCGCACAACTGCTGCTGCGACTGACCGTCGTTCTCGCGCAGCAGCCGCAGCATGCCGAAGTGCCGGGGACTGATGCCGAGCGGTGCGAGCAGGTCGCTGAATCGATCACCGGCGTAGAAGCCGAGCTGACCGAGCAGGAAGGCGGCACGCTCGGAGAGCGGCGGGAACAGCGGATCGTCGGTCACCCACCGATCGTATCGCATTAACGCACCTATCGGGATTGCCATCTTGATTGATAATCACTTCGGGTGCATAGTTTGAAGAGTCGCACGTCCCACCCAATCGAAGAGAGACCGCCGTGGAACCCGACCTTCGAACCCTCCCCGACGCCCCGCCGCAGGATCCGCGCCGCTGGATCGCCCTCTGGTACGGCATCGGGCTGCTGACGCTGATGTGTCTGGGCTTCCTCACGCTGCCGCGCGATGCCAAGTTGGAACCACACGAAATCGACGTCGACGAGCTCGACCCGGAATTAGCGAGGGTGTGATGGACGTACTGATCATCGGCCGCAGCAAAGGCGCGGTGGATACCGCCGCTACCCGGCTCCACGCGCTCGGGTTCACCGCCCGCGGCGTCACCACCGACCACGAGGCGCTCGCGGCGCTGGACACCGAGCGGTTCGGCACGCTGCTGATCGGCGGTGGGGTGGAGCGTAATTCGCGCATTCCACTGAAGGCGAGTGCCGCGCGGCACGGGGTCACCGTGCTCGAGGCTCGGCGCAACGGGCGCGATATCGATACCTACCTCCGGGAGGTCGTGCTCCCGGTATTGCGCGAGCGGGCGTGAAATAGCGGGCCGGGGCCGGTCGTCGACTCCGGCCCGGACCGCCTGGTCTCGTCGGTCATTCGACAGTCCGCCTCCGCTCGGCGCAGTAGTAGCGTGAGCGATGCGCCGTCGATTCGAGGAGGTCGCCATGCGGGCTGCCGTCGTCACGAATACCGAGTTCAGGATCGAGGATCTGCCGACACCGACACCCGGCCCGGGACAGGTCCTTATCAACGTCTCGCGGTGCGGGATCTGCGGTTCCGATCTGCACGCCCGCACGCACGCCGACGAGATGGCGGAATTGGCCGCCGCGACCGGGTACGACCGGTTCATGCGCTCCGATCAGAGTGTGGTGCTCGGGCACGAATTCAGCGGCGAGATAGTCGATTACGGGCCTGGCTGCCGCAAGCGGTGGCGGACCGGTACCCCCGTGGTGGCGTTGCCGATCGTGCGGCACGACGGGCAACCGAACCTGACCGGCCTGTCGACGGCCGCGCCCGGCGCCTACGCGGAGCAGGTGGTCGTGCAGGAATCGATGACCATGCCGGTACCGAACGGGCTGTCGGCCGAGCACGCCGCCCTCACCGAACCCATGGCGGTGGCCTGGCATGCGGTGCGCATGGGCCGAGTCGGCAAGGGACAAATCGCCTTCGTCATCGGCTGCGGGCCGATCGGACTCGCGGTGATCAGCATGCTGAAGGCCGCGGGCGTGCGGACCGTGGTGGCCAGTGACTTCTCGCCCCGCCGCCGGGAGCTCGCGACCACCTGCGGCGCCGATATCGTTGTCGACCCCGCCGCCGAATCCCCGTGGGACGCGGCGCCGAAACGCGGCCGAATCAACGGCGTCACCGACATCCTGAGCCTGGGCTTCGACACCATGGAGCGGCTGCGGCGGGTCCCGAACCTGCCCTGGTGGTATGTATTCCGCCTCGCGCACACCCTCGGCGCGGGCCCAGCGGGCCCCGTCATCTTCGAATGCGTCGGCGTCCCCGGCATCATCGACCAAATCCTCACCGCCGCACCCCCGCGGTCCCGGATCGTGGTCGTCGGCGTCTGCATGGAACCGGACCGCTTCCACCCGGCCATGGCCATCAACAAGGAATTAGAACTCCGCTTCGCCCTCGGCTACGACCCCGGAGAATTCCGCGACGCCCTCCACCTCCTCGCCGACGGAAAGGTGAATCCGGCCCCCTTGATCACCGGCACCGTGGGCCTCGACGGCATCGAGAACGCCTTCACCGCACTCGGCAGCCCCGAACAACACGCCAAGATCCTCATCGATCCCACCAGCCCCGCCATCACCCCCTGACCTCGCCCGGCAACTCGCTTCGCGGAATCCTCCGAATGAGGTAGCCTCGTATACAGAATTTTATATAGTCCCCGCTTGTGAAGCCGATCAAGTTCGTCGCGACCGCGCTGGACGACCTGCGCGAATTCCCACTGGATGCGCGCAGGGAGTGCGGCTACCAACTAGATCGGGTTCAACGTGGCCTCGATCCCGTGAACTGGAAACCCATGCCCGCGATAGGGCTCGGCGTCCGCGAGATAAGGGTGCGTGACCACACCGCTCGAGGAAGGAGTGCGCTGATGGCGGACGGAACGTTCGACAGCGTGTGGGATGCGATCGAGGACACCCCACAGGAAGCCGAGAACATGCGGCTGCGGTCACGGCTGATGATCGTGCTCACCGAACGGATCAGCTCACAAGGTTGGACGCAGACCGACGCCGCCGAGCGACTCGGGGTAACCCAACCGCGGGTTTCGGACCTCATGCGGGGCAAGGTCCATCTGTTCAGCCTGGATGCGCTCGTCAACATGATCACCGCGGCGGGCATGCATGTGGAGATTACGGTGCGCCCGGCCGCGTGACGTGCGGGCGGACCGGATCAGTCGGTGGCGGCGATTCGAGCGGCGAGGTCCTTGTCGAGAGTGACCCGCACCAGGGCGGCGGCCAGGGTGGCGGTGTGGTTTCGCGGAGCAAGGTCCGCCAGGGCTTCGGGGGTGTCGGGGAGACCGACCTCGGTGGCGCCACGACGGGCTCGTTCGTCGAAATAGGGTCGGATCCAGGGCCACACGTCTTGTACTTCGCGAAGGAAGATGGCGCTGCCGGTGGGGCCGATGCCCTGGAACTGTTGCAGGAGCTGGGCGGCGCGGTGGGGGTCGTGGTCGGCTTCGCCGGATATTTTGCGGAGATCGCCGCCGTAGCGATCGAGGACCAGGGCGGCGTTGGCGCCGAGACGGGAGGCGGCGCTCTCGTCGTAGCGCACGTAGTGGGCGCGGTCCAGCACGTCGACGAGTTCCTGCCATTCGGCGTCGGCGACCCGCCGCGGTGTTCGGTAGCCGGTGCCGACCAGGTCCCGGGCGGCCGCCACCGCGATCCCGGCGGAGATCCTGGTACTCAGCAGTTCGGCGAGCATCAGGAGTTGGAACAGCGGTGCGGGCTTATCCGCGAGCGCGATGTCGGCTTCCTCGGCATAGGTGGTCCCGGCCTGCTCCAGTAGTGCTCGCACCAGATCTTGCTCAGTCATCACGACCTCCCCTGCTCTATACCGGAGGCGTACCCCACCGCACGCGGTTCACACGGGTCCGCACCCGGTTGCGAGGACGGCGGATCCGGCTTGTATATCCGGAGCCGATCGCACCTGACCTCGACCCGGCACGGGTGGGGGACATGGGTGGTCCCCCACGAGGCCGATGCGATTCAGGCGGCCAGAATCTGCTCGAGCTGGGCGGTGACCTGGGCGAGCACCCGGCCTGCGGTAGCCAGGTCGGCGGCGGCGATGTTGTCGTATGCCTGCTTCATCGCGCGCTCGATATCGGCGCGCACGCTACCGAAGCGGGTGTGCCCGAGGTCGGTGAGCCGGACGACCCCGGTGCCGTCGGTGATCAAATCGGCGGCGGCCAGATCAGCCAGCGCGGCCGTGGCCGTGTCGATATCGGTCTTCAGCGCCCCGGCGAGCCGGGCCGACAGTTGCTCGACGGGAATCTCGGGACCCGCGTTGGCGGCCAGGGTGAGGGCGACCCACTGGTGGTACGTCATGCCGGGCCCGCGCAGAATCTGGTCGAGCATGGCGCGGTGCGCGTTCTCGGCCTGGCCGAGGACCTGCGGGTTGAGGGTGATGGTGGCCATGGTGATCGTTCCTTTCCGGTTGATGCTTTCACCCTGTTTCGACACCGGAATTCGCCACGCTGTGACAGAACGCCTCGCGACCCGCATGTGATGCGCACCACAGCCGGAGCCCGGGTCGCGCCCACACCCGTCGGCGGGGAATTCGCTACTCCTCGAGAGCGACCCTGCCGTGGCATCCCCAATAGGCACGCGCTGGGCGCGGTCCGAAACGCTCAGGCGGACAGCAGGCTCAGGGTCCCCTCGGCGCTGCGGGCCGCGGTGAGGCAGGCGGAGCGGGTGAACTGGTCGGCCAGCGGGTGGCGGGCACGGTCACGCCATTTGCGGACGGCCGCGACGGCCTGCGCGCGTTGCGCGGCCGGGGAGGCGTCGATCGGCAGGCCGAGACGCAGATGCGGGGCGATGCCGGAGCCGCCGATCAGCCGATGCAATTCGGCCAGATCGGCCGGGGGCAGCGTCAATTCGTCGGTCCGCAGGCGGCCGAGCAGTCGCAATTCGGCGAAGCCGTGCACATCGGCGAGCAGGGTGCGGACCACGGGCAATAGGCGGTCGGCCCGGGTGCCCGGATAGGCGGTAAGCACCCGGGCCAACGCCGTCAACGCCGAATGCGCCTTGAGCTGGTCGGCACGCTGGCCGAATTGCACATCGAGCACCGAACGCAGCTCGTCGACGCCACTGCGACCGGTCAATTCGGCGGCCAAGGTGGCAGAATCACGCACGCCGAGCCGAATCAGGGTGACCGCCATGCGAATCCCGAACATGCCGAACCGTTCGGCCAGCTGGGCACGCAACTCCGGCGGCACCGGGAGTGCGATATCGGGGCGGGCGAAACGGTCCGCGGACAGCATGGCGGCCGATAGATCGTCGACCGGAACCCCGGCCAGCGCCTGGAAGGCCGCGAACTCCTGCTGGCGCAGCGTCGCGGCGGCGAAGGCGAGCAGCCCCGCGACCGGGATCACGGCCTGGCACAGCCCGGTTCGCTCCAACTCCCCGGCGAAACGCACGGCCACATCCCGGGCCGAATGCAGCGCGTCGATGCGGCCCGCGCCGATCTCGTCGGCCCTGGAAACGACGCCGACCACACCGAGCGGACCACCCTGCCCGGCGCCGGCCCGCGCGCCGATCCGCTCCAGGAACCGGATATCGGTGGCGTCCAGTCTGCGCAACAGGTACACCACGGCATCGGCGCCCGGCAGCGACAAACCGTCGTCCCGACCGGTCTGCTCATCCTCCGCACCGGGGGTGAGCAGGCGAGAGGTACGCAACGACACTTCACGCGAGAGCGACGACGTGCCCGGGGTGTCGATGATCGTGGTGTGCGCCAGAGCGGCCGCGGGCCACTCGACCTCCAGGTGATCCACCGGACGCGGACCGGGCGCGTTCCAGTTCAGGCGCTCCAGATCGAAGGTGAGACCATGCGTCCCGCCGCCCCTGCGCACCACCACATTCGCGGTCGCGCCGTCCGGGGCGTACGCCGTCACACTCGGGGTCGAACCGTTGCGATACCAGGTGACCACCCGGGTGCATTCGGTGGCGTCCGTCGGCGCGATGTCCTGCCCGACCAAGGAATTCAGCAGGGTCGATTTACCCGCCTTGAGGGAACCCGCCAACGCCACCCGCAATGGCTGATCGAGGCGCCTGGCACAGTCGGCCAGTAGCGCCCGCGGCCGCGGCTCCCGCACGAACTCCTGTCGCGCGGCGCCGACCAGCCGATGCGCCTCCGCGACGATCCCGGGCGCAATCCTGGTCTCGCTAGTCACGGGGTTACCGTACCGGCGGAACTTTCTGCCGGTGCGGCGAGCGCGGGTTGCATGGCATCGGCGTAACGGCGCAGCTCGGCGACGACCCGCAGCTGACGTTCCAGAACCTGACAACGTTCGGTGCGCCGCGCCGACTCCATGGTGGCCGCCTCCTGCGCGGCCCGCAGCGAATCATCGATGGAACGCAGGCTCCGCTCGGCGACACCGCTGTAGTGATCGCGCAGCGCGCGGTGGATGCGATGCAGACGATCCTTGGAATCCTTGGCCGTCTGGAACGCGACATCGTCGACGAAGCGGCGCACCGCCGCCTTGGCCTCATTGCGCCTGCGCGCCAGCCTGGCCTGCTTGTCATCACGGAAGGCCTTGCCGCCCACAATGACTCCCGCACCGATGGAGATCGGATTGAGCATCGCCAGTCCGGCGAGGGTACTGGCCAGACCGACCATGAGCACGCCGCCGTAGGAGCCACGCATGCCGACGAGCAGCTTGCTGCCGAAACCGATATCCGGCTCCAGATCGCCGAGAGTGCCCGAACCAGCCCAGCTCTCTTCGGCATCGAGTCCGGTTCGCACGTCGGGCAATTCGACCGCGCCGATATCGGTGAAGTGTTCGGCGACCCGCTCGGCGAGCAGGACGGCCCGCTTATGCGTCCACAACAGATTGTCGCCGATCGCGGAATCGACTGTGCTGGTGAGCCATTCGGCGGTACTGTCCCAATTCTTACCCGGGTCGTTCTCGTCGATCCATTCTTCCCCGGTACGAGCGATGCCGCGCAACCGATCCCGCAGATCGTGGTCGACATCGCCTGCCAGATCCGTGATTCCGTCCGCGAGCGTCTGCTGCCAGGCGGCGGTGCGACGGTGCAATTCCTCGGCCGAGGTACGCGCGACCTGCAATTCCCGGATCGCCGCCGCACCCTGCTCCGGGTCGCGCAAGGCCACCAGCTCGCTGCCCAGGGCGAGCGCCAGATGCTCTGCGGCGGAATGGATGTCACGTGAGACGGCGCGACGGGTGGCGGCCTGGTCACGCGCCACCACCTGATCGCGCAGGAATTGATACAGAACTCCGAAGCCCGATTCGAGACCGAGTTGCTGATCCTGTAGGCGCAGCGCGTGTGTGCGCAGCACCGCCGAAACCGGAATGATCGGCACCTCGAGCCGGGCCCGGCCCAGGTGCTGCACATCGGCCTCGTGCACCCGGCGCCAATGCGGGTAGAGATCGGTTTTGGTGAGCATCAGCGCGACGGTGGGACACAGTTCGCGCACCTGACGCAGGAAGGCGAGCTCCGGTTCGGTGAGTTCGGTGGACGCGTCGGAGAGCACCAGCACCGCGTCCGCGGCCTGCACCATGCCGAGCACACTTGCCGCGCCGGAACTTCCATGTCCGCCGACACCGGGGGTATCCACCAGCACGATACCGTCGGCCAGCAGCGGATTCGGCAGTTGTACCTCGAGCCGCAACACCCGGCGGCCCTCCGCCAACGGGGAACGCACGGTGACAGAACCGATCTCGTCGACCGGCACCGGAACCCGCGTTTCCGGTGCACCCTGTTGCAGGCCCGCGAGCACCAGCTCCGCCCGCGGCTCCGGACCGGGGACGAGCAGCATCGGCACCGTGGTGGTCATGTCATCGCCCACCGGGCAGATATCGACATTGAGCAGTGCGTTGATGAAACGGCTCTTGCCCTGGTCCAGTTGTCCGGCAATCACGATGCGACGCCGTGGATCGCGGACCCGGTCGGCCGCCGCTTCCAGGCGGCCGACCAGATCGTTACGTCCGGCGGCCCGCGCCGCGGCGATGGTTTCACCCAGGACCGACAACATCGGTACCGCGGGTGCAGCGGGAGTGGTAGCGGGTGTCCCCATCGCCGTATCGACCTCTTTCAGTGCAGGAACGCGTCGCCGGTCAGATCGGCCCCGGCGGAGCCGCCGACATCGGCGCCCGCGTGGGTGTCGCCGAACAGTCCGGCGTCACCACCGGCCGAGCCCTCCAGACCGGATCCGAAGGCGCTCGAAACGTCCAGCGACGACCAGGTGTTCGCGGTCGAGGAGATCGCACCGGACGCCGTCGACCCGACAGTACCGCCCAGCTCGCTCGCGCCGTGCGCGCCGGCGCCGAGCGAACCCTGCGCCGCGCCGCCGACCGAACCGCCCAGCCCCGCACCGGCATCCACCGTGCCGCCGACACCGAACGACAGCCCACCGCCCAGCTCCGCACCCGCGCCGAGTCCGGTCTCCAGACCGGAAGAAATGCCACCGCCGAGCCCAGCGCCCGCTTCCAGACCGGTCTCCAAACCGGAAGAGACGCCACCGCCGAATCCGGCACCGGCATTCGCGGCCGCACCCAGCCCGGACGACAGCCCCGTCTCCAGACCCGTCGACAGCCCACCGCCGGCATCCGCCGCCGCACCCAGACCGGACGACAGGCCCGTCTCCAGACCGGTCACGGCGTGACCACCGGCATCCAGCCCGGCCGACAGACCGCCGTTCAGCCCGGCCGCGGCATCGGCCGCCGCGCCGAGCCCGGCCTCGACACCGGTACCGAACTGTCCCGCCGCGCCGACAGCGCCGTTCACCCCGCCCGAGAGCCCGGTCTCCAGACCCGCGCCGACCTGCCCCGCACCGTCGACCGCGCCACCCGCACCGGCCGAGAGACCACCGCCGAGTCCGGCCGCGGCATCGAGTCCACCGGAAAGCCCGGTCTCCAAACCGGTACCGACCTGCCCGAAACCACCGACCGCGCCCTCCAACCCGGTCGACAGGCCACCACCGAGGTCGGCGCCGCCGCCGAGCGCCGCACCCACTCCGGTCGCGAAGCTCGATTCCAGCCCCGCGGCAGCCTGCGTCCCCGCACCGACCGCGCCACCGACACCGGCCGACAAGCCGCTACCGACCTGCCCCGCACCACCGGCACCACCCTGGAGACCGCCGGACAAGCCCGCCTCGAGACCCGTCGCGACCTCACCACCGAGATCGACGGCCCCACCGAGACCCGTCTCGAGACCCGCTGCGGCTCCAGCACCCGCGTCGAGCGCACCGCCCACACCCGCGGCCAGATCCGTCCCCACACCGGTGGCGGCCTGCGCGCCACCCGCAACAGAGCCCTGCACACCGGCACCGGCTTCGACCGCCCCGCTCACACCGGACGACACCGCACCACCGAGATCACCGGCCGCACCCAGACCCGACTCGAATCCCGTCGACGCGTCGACCACGCCGCCGACCGCACCGGACAAGCCCGTCGCAACCTCACCACCGAACCCGGCAGCCCCACCCAAACCCGTCTCCAGACCCGCCGCAGCACCCACGCCAGCGTCAACCGCACCGCTCACACCGGACGACACCACACCACCAAGGTCAGCAGCCGCACCCACACCCGTCGACAAACCCGACTCCAACCCGGTCGACGCATCCACAGCGCCACCAACCGCACCGGACAAGCCCGTCGCAACCTCACCACCGAACCCGGCGACCCCACCCAAACCCGTCTCCAGACCCGCCGCAGCACCCACGCCAGCGTCAACCGCACCGCTCACACCGGACGACACCGCACCACCGAGATCAGCGGCCGCACCGACACCCGTCGACAGGCTCGACTCCAAGCCGGTCGACGCATCCACGGCACCACCGACCGCACCGGACAAGCCCGCGCCCACACCAGCCGCCGCATCCACCGCGCCACCAACACCCGCGTCAACCACACCGCCAACACCCGACGACACCGCACCACCGAAGTCAGCAGCCGCACCCACACCGGTCGACAGGCTCGACTCCAAGCCGGTCGACGCATCCACGGCACCACCGACCGCACCGGACAAGCCCGCGCCCACACCAGCCGCCGCATCCACCGCG
>NZ_JBFAHV010000010.1:213281-246596 GCF_040654375.1 Nocardia sp. NPDC050710
CGCCACCAACACCCGCGTCGACCGCACCGCCGACCGCACCGGTCAGACCCGAGCCCACACCAGCCGCAGCGTCCACTGCGCCACCGACACCGGCACCCAGATCGGCACCGGCACCGGCCGCACCCTCCAGCCCGGCGCTCAGACCTGCCGCCGCGTCGAGACCGGCGGACACGCTCGACTCGAGCCCGGTCGACGCACCGCCGACCGCACCGGACAAGCCCGTCGCAACCTCACCACCGAGCTCGGCGGCCCCACCGAGGCCCGTCTCGAGACCCGCTGCAACTCCAGCACCCGCGTCGAGCGCACCGCCGACGGCGGTACCGAATCCGGCACCGGCCTCGGCAGCACCTTCCAAACCGGCACCCAGACCCGCACCCACACCGGCCGCAGCATCCACCGCGCCACCGACACCCGCACTCAGATCGGCACCAGCGGCACCTCCCAGACCGGCACCCACCCCGGCACCCGCATCGAAGGCGCCGTCTACCGCACCCTCCAAACCTGCCCCCACGCCCGCAATCGCGTCGAGCGCACCACCGACACCTGCCGCACCTTCGAGCCCAGCGCTCAGACCGGCGCCCACGCCGGCCACGGCATCCAGCGCGCCGCCGACCGCGCCGGTCAGATCCGCGCCCGCGCCGGCCGCTCCGTCGAGTGCGCCGCCGATGCCCGCGCTCAGTCCGGTTCCGAGGTTCGCGCCCGCGTCGACCGCGCCGTGCAGGCCCGCGGTGAGGTCGGCCGCGGCCTGGGTGGCGGCGCCGAGGCCGGCTTCCAGGCCGGTCGTCACTTCCGCCGCGCCATCGAGTGTGCCGCCGATTCCGGCCGCCAGATCCGCACCGAGGTCGGCACCGGCCCCGGCGCCCACGCCGAGACCGGCCGACACACCGGCGCCGAGATCGGCGATCGCGCCGAGACCGGTCTCCAGACCGCCGCCCGCTTGGCCGCCGAGTCCGAGGGCACCGCCGAGACCCGCGGACAGACCAGCGCCGAGATCGGCGGTCAGATCCGCGCCGATGTCGGCGATGGCGCCGAGGCTCGCGCCGATATCGGCCCCCATCTGCAAGCCCGCGTCGACGGCGGAGCCGATGCCCGCGCTCAGATCCAGGTCGAGGCCGGTGTTCGCGTCGAGACTGATGTCGGCGCCGGTCTGCGCGTCCGCACCGAGGCCGATCCCCGCATTGGTGGCGGCGGCCGCACCCGCGGTCACCGCGGCGGCCGTGGCGGCAGTCCCACCCGCCGCCACGATGGCCGACAACTGGGAGCCTCCCGCGACCAGGGCCGATTCGGCGACCATGGGCGCGACAGCGGCGATATCCTCCGGCGTCACGGCGGTCAGACCCGCTGCCGCGAGCGCCTGCTCGGGGTTGGCGCAGTAGCCGATCGCGGCCTCCCGGTCGCGCAACAAGCTGAGGATGAACTCGAGAATCGCGTTGGGTGTCATCGGGGATCGTCTCCTGGGATGGGCGGACCTCTCCGATCCGCGCTTGGAATGCATTTCACGCTAGGCAGCGATCTCGTTACTTCGAAACGGGGCGCGCCCCTATGACTCACCTCGGCAACCCTTTAGGGGCCATCGAGCCATTAGGGGAATTTCCCCAACATTCCCCGTACGAAGTAACGGTTGTTCGCCAGCAACCGACAGATCTCATGCGTCGGCCGGACCATCCGCTTTCGCACACCACTGGACTACACAGCAGCGACAATCGGACCACAGAGCTGTCGAATGGGGTTCTCGAATGACAGAGCGTCTGGCGCTCGGCATCACTGTCGGAGCGTCGAATTCGGTCGCCGTGGCGACGTCAGGTGATGTCGGCGACAATGAAACGGGCCCCGCTCGCGGGGGTACCGTCCTGGCCCATCCGAGCGTATTGCGCTTGTCCCCGGATGCGGCACCCACTTTCGGGGCGAGCGCGAGGCCGACCGGCAGGCATTCCAGCGATATCGTGTTGGAAGGCTTTCTCGATCGGGTCGGCGATCCGATCGATATGCTGGCCGAGGACGGCACGGCACATTCCGCCGCGGACCTGATGGCCACCGCGATCGGCTGCCTGATCGACGAATCGACCACGGCGACAACACAATCACCGGCCGCCGTGGTCGCCTGCCATCCGGCGTGGTGGTCCCGGCACACGGTGGAGGTGCAGCGCGCCGCGCTGGCCGGCGCCGGTCTGCCGGAAGTGACCCTGGTTCCGGAGCCGACCGCGGCGGTGCGCTGGCTCGCGGCCGCGCACGGCCCGCTCGACGACGGCGCGGTCGTGGTCTACGACCTGGGCGCTACCGGGCTCACCGTCTCCGTCGTTCGCACCGGCGCCATGGCCGGGCCGCTCGG
Organism: Nocardia sp. NPDC050710; assembly: GCF_040654375.1. Lineage (NCBI taxonomy): Bacteria > Bacillati > Actinomycetota > Actinomycetes > Mycobacteriales > Nocardiaceae > Nocardia > Nocardia sp. NPDC050710. The sequence goes on from NZ_JBFAHV010000010.1 coordinate 215,611, forward strand.
CACGCCGCTGCGCAGCACCGATGTCGCCGGTGCCGAATTCGATCTGCTGACCATGCGCTATGTCCTGGCAAATGCGCTCGACGGAAATGAATTCGATCCCTTCGACCCGGTCGTCGAACGGGAATTGTCGGTATTGCGTGGCCGCTGCCGAAATGCGAAAGAAGAGCTTTCCATAAATACGGCAACGGTTGTCCCGGTACATCTGGACCCGACCGCGCCTCGCCAGCAGATCCGACTGGTCCGCGGTGAGCTGGAGGAACTGCTGCGCGGCCCGCTGCTGACCTCACTCGACCTGATCCGGGATGCGGTGCACCGCGCGGGCCTCGAGATCGGCGATATCGGCCGGGTGCTGCTCACCGGTGGCGGCGGCGCGATCCCCCTGGTGGCCGAGCTGATCTCGACCGAATTCGGCCTGCCCGTGGTTGCGGCCCCCGAACCAGCACAGACCAGTGCCCGCGGCGCCGCCGCGCTGGCCGCGGAGGTACTCGCCACGCGGGTGCATCCCACACCACAGCCGCTCGCCACCCTGGCATCGGCGAAAACGGAGGAATTGCCTGCCGTCTCGCGGACCGCCGCGGCCGCGGTTCCCCGTTCCGGGACGCCCCCGAAAGCCCTACCCACGCCGAACAGCCGCCCGGGCCGGGCGCTGACCGGACGTCGACGCATCGCCATTATCGCGGGCGCCGCGGTGGTGATCGGCCTGCTGGCCACCGGCACGGTCGCGATCGGGACCGGCGCCCAGTCCGGCACGAATCCGCCCGCGTCGACCCAGCACTCGACCACCGCGAGCCAAGAGGCCGCGGGCACCACCACCCCCGACGGTACGGCGCCCGCGCTGCCTGCGGCCGACCCGGCGGGCGTCAGCTCCGAACAATCCAAACCACGGGCCGGGCAACAGGTTTCCGCGCCGACCAATACGCCGGGCAGTACCACGGTCGCGGTCGTGAACAGCGAACCCGCCCCTGGGCAACCCGCCCCCGCCGCCTCGACTTCCGCGGAACCCGGTGCGGCGCAACCACAACCGGGATCACAGCCGCAGCCACAACCGACACCACAACCGGCGCCGCAACCGGCGCCACAGGTACCCGCGCCCAATCCCCGACCCGCGCCGCAGCAGCCCCAGATTCCGAACCTGCCGACGGGTGTGCTGTCGGACACCATCGACGGCGTCGGCGACGGCGTCGGCACGGTGTTGCGCGTGCCCGGCGAGATCCTCGGAGGCAATGGTGGCTGACATCGCGTTCGACACCATGCCGTACGCACGAGATATCTTCCGGGAATTGGATTCTGCGGAGCCCGATTCGGTCGTCGTCCTGATCCGGGGCCGCTCGGGCACCGGTAAGTCGGCACTGCTCACGGCCGTACGCGCCCGGCTGCGGTCCCGTGGGATTCCGCTGCGGGACAATATCTGTGCCCCCGCGCCACCAACGATCGCGGCGGGTGCGACAAATAGCGGCAATGGCCGGCACCCGGCGGCGCAGGCCACCGAGGACCTCTCACCGCGCCCGGCCCTGATCATCGACAATGCACACACCGCGAGCCCCGCCGATCTCGAAGCACTGTGCGCGAGTATCGAATCCGGTTGCTGCACGGTGGTGGTGGCGACCCAGCCTCGCCCCCACGACGTCCATCTGCGTGCCCTCGCCGATTCGGTGGCGCGCCGTGGTCGCGTGATCGACTTACGCGCGCTCGGCGTTTCGGATATCGCCCCGTTCGCCAGGGAACTCGGTATGGCGGTGCCGCGTCCGGTGTCGCAGCACATCCATCAGCAGACCGGCGGCATCCGCGGCGGCGTCGTCGCGGCATTGACCGCGGCCTGCTCGGCACGCCTTGACGCCGGCATCCGCGCCGTGGACGAAGCGGTCGCCGACTGGGCGCGCGCGCTGCTGGACAATCTGGAGCCGGACCTGCTGGAGACGCTGGCCGTCGCCACCACCGGCACCGGCCTCGACGCGAGCGAACTCACCGAGGTGCTCGGCGTCGACGCCGCCGAGGCCCAGTCACTCATCGATCGGGCGAGGGCGACCGCGCTGGTCACCGATGCCGATCTACTGCTCGCCCCCGCTATCGCGCCGCTGCGCACCCTCCTCGGCGATCGCCGCTATCTCGGTGTGCAACGCCGCTTGCTCGCCGCCCGGTTGGACGCGGGCCTGCTGCGCGATCACACCGCGCTGGCGCTCGCCGAATCCGGCGTCCGCGATCCGCAACTCGCCGAATTCCTGTGCCGCGCAGCGGAACACGCCGGACGCGACGCCGTCCGATACTATGCCGCCGCGGTGGCGGCCGGCGCCGAACTCGATCTGATCGCGCTGCGCTGGGCCGAGGCCGCTGCCCGCATCGGGGATGGCGAAACCGCCATGCGGCTGGCCGAGCCGCTGCTGGCCCGCTCCGGGGTGAGCGGCGCCGAACTCGCCGACGCGGTGCGGATCTGCGCAGGGGTGCTGACCCGCCGCGGCTTGGTCGGGCGCGCGGCCCAGTTGTACGCCTGGCTGGGTGCGCACCGGATCGGGGCCGACTGGGCGGTCGGGGCCACCGTGCTCTACCTGGCGGGCAATATCCGGGACGCCGCGGAACTATCCGGTTCGGCGACGCAATGGCCGCCTACCGAAGCGAACACGCAGGCCCGATTGATCGCGACCGCACTCGCCGACACCCTGACCCGCCCTGGAACCGATTCGGCCGCTGCGGTATCCGCGCTCGTGCAGGCGGCGCACGCCGATGCCGGGGTCGATCGGTTCCTGCCTTGCACCGCGGTCTCGATCGCGGTGCTGCTGTGCCTGAGCACCGGTGAGCCGCGCCGTGCGGGCGAGGCGCTGTTGCGCGCCACCGACAGCGGTCTGCGCTGTCACCAATTGCAGGCGCTGTCGGCCTGGGTGGCCATGCTCGGCGGCGACGAACAGGGCGCCGCCACCACCGTCGCGGCACTGGACTGGGATTCCCTCGATATCCGTGACCGGCTGCTCGCACACGGTGCCGCGGTCGGGCTGGCCCGGCGCGGTGGTGACAATGTCGCGCTCGCCCGGGCCTGGCAGGCCGCCTACCCACTGTTCGACGATGTCGACGCCGACCTGCTCACCCTCCTGCCGATCGGCGAACTCTGGCTGGCAGCCATCCGGTTGCGCGACGAAAGACGGATCGCGCCACTGGTTGACGCGTCGCTGACGCTGCTTCGGCACCTGGATCAGCCGCCCACCTGGGCGAACGCCTTCCACTGGTACGGCGTGCAGGCCGCGATCGCCCACGAGAGCCCGGATGAACTGGTGCCGCACGCCCGGCTGCTCAAGGCCGCCGCCGAGGCCGGTGACCGACACGCGGCGGTGCTCGCCGACGCGGGCCGCACCTGGGTGCTCGTACTGCGTGGACAGGTCGCGGCGGGTCCGGTGGAGGCGGCGGTGGCCGGGTTGCGCGCCATCGGCCTGACCTGGGACGCCGCCCGGCTCGCCAGCGAGGCCGCCTTGGCCGCGGGCGATTCCACCACCGCCACCGCACTGCTGAAACTCGCGCGGGCGGTCCGCGCCGAGGCCCGCCCGCAGGAATCGCTGATCCCACCGGCGCCGTCGGCCACGGGCCCGCGCGGCCGGACCCCCGTGAGCCCCGATCCGGCGACCGATGGCGCCGCCATCCTCAGCGACCGTGAGCGCGAGGTGGCCGAGTTGGTCCTCCTCGGTTTGACCTACCGGGAGATCGGCGCGCGCCTGTACATTTCCGCGAAAACGGTGGAGCATCATGTCGCCCGCATCCGGCGCCGAATCGGTGCCGGGTCGCGTTCGGAGTTATTGTCGATGCTCCGCGCCATGGGACACGGCTCGCTGCTCGTGTGATTGCCCGGCGCAGGCCGATCGATATCGAAGCGAGGAATTGGGATGGCCACTGGGGTGGGCCTGCGGATCGCCGACGACGAGTGCACCGCGGCGATCGTCACCGACGCCGGCGATCTGCAGTACGTCGTTCGCGAGTCGATCCTGCATATGGCCGAGGACGGCGACACCGTGCTCGGCGGCGCCGCGCCGGTCGGTAACTCGAATTCGATCACCGGTTTCGTCGACGCGGTGGGCAACCCCGCGGGTCTGCCGGTGGACGACGGCGAGGCATACCGGGCCGAGGACCTGTTCGCGACCGCGCTGTTCTGCCTGATCAATCAGACCACCGAACATCTGAGCGGATCCGCCGAGTTCTATGCGACCCACCCGGGTCACTGGACCGCGCCGCAGGTGCAAGCGCTGCGCGAGGCGCTGGACTATCTCGGCCTGCGCTCGGTGGTGCTGGTCAGTGAGTCGGACCTACCGGCCATCGATACCGCGCAGCCCGGCAAATCGTTCGCCTACGACGCCGCCCGCGCGGCGCTGGCCGCTGTGCTCGCGACTCCGGCCGGTGCGACACCGCCGGATCCGGCCAATGCCGAGAACGCGACGGTGAAGACCGACGTGATCCCCGCGGTGCCCACGCCCGCACCGCAGGCGCAGGCCTATTCCGCCGCGTTGCCGGTCGCCGCGCCGCTTCCCACCGAGGTGCTCACCGATACCGCGGTCACGGACACCGCGACACCTACCGCCGCGAGCACTCCCGAGACGTCGAATCGGCGCCGCGTGCAGTTGCTGGTCGCGGTCGCGATCCTCTTCGGTCTGGCATTGGGCAGTCTGGGCGTCGCCATCCTTTTCCGCGGCGACGAGACGACCGCGCCCCCGCCGGTGCGTGACGCCAAATCCGATCCGGTGACCACGAGTCCGCCACCCCCGCAACCGATCGCGCCGCCGGTGACCAGCGAACCGTCGATCGTGGTCACCCGCAGCGTCGAACCGGAACCGGTCACTACCACCCCGCCGCCGCCGACCACCACGCCCGAGCCGACAACGCCGGAACCGACCACCACCGCCCGGTCCACGCCGCGGCGCACCACCACGACACGCCCGCTGTTTCCGGACCCGCCGGGGTGGTCGCCGCCCGATACCGATTGGACGCCACCCACCTTCACCTTCGAGATCCCCTCTATCCGTTGATTTACTAGCGACCTCGCCCGGTTTGTGCCCTAAAGTGGTGCGCTGACCGGTGTTGTCGGAAGATTAGCGGACCACCGGTTCGATGCTGGACGACGGTCGTGCGCCAACGGAACTTGCCGTGGCCCATGGATTTAGCTGGCACAACAGTGCCGACGAAGGGACTTCATGCGCAAGTTGGTGGCGCGTCGCGCCGCGGTCAAGGCTGCTTCGGTCGGAGCTGCCGCAACCGTTCTCCTCGCACCCTTGTTCGGCACCACCACCGCCTCTGCGGAACCCGGCCAGTTGGCCGCCGAGCATCTGCCCGCCGAACTGGTGGAGGCCATCTCGCGCGATCTGAAGATGACGCCCGCGGAGTATTTGGAACGCGCCGCCCAGGCCCAGCAGCTCAGCCAATACGCGCGTGACTTCCGTTCCGAGCGCCCCGACACCTTCGCCGGCGCCTGGCTCGGCACCGACGGCAAACCGGTCGTCGCGGTCACCTCGCCGGATGCCGCCCGGATCGCCGCGGCCGACGGGTATCAGACCCGGCTGGCCCCGGTCTCGGCGAACAACCTGGAAAACTCCCTGACCCAGGTGAACCAGTGGATCGCGACCTTGCCGCGTGACCTGTCCGAGGCCATCAACTCGGTGGCCATCGATTTCCTCAATAGCCAACTGGTGATGAGCATCGCCAACACACCCGCGGGCCACGTGCTGAATCTGCCGACCCTGATCGCCAATATCAAGGTGATCCTGTCCCCCGGCTCGGGCGGTCCGGTCGAGCGGCGTCCGATGGGCGGCGATACCTACATCAGCGCGCCGAACTCGCTGCAGGACACCTCGCTCAAGGGCGTCGATGTCTGCTCGTTCGGTTTCAACAGCGTCGACGCGGCGGGCAATGCCCTCAATATCAGCGCGGGCCACTGCGACCCGAATCTGAGCAAGACCAACCAGCAGGCCGGCGTCTATCTGCCGAACCTCAAGGACATTGCGAACAGCCCCGAACTCGGCACCTTCGTCACGGCCCGGCTGGGCGGCGCGTCCGGTCTGGACTACTCGGTGATCAAGCTGAACGACCGCGCCGTCCGTGCGGGTATGGATCAGCCCTGGGTGCGCGGCGCCAACGGCACCACGCTCACCATCACCGGCACCGCCGATCCGGTGACCGGCGCGCCCATCTGCAAGTCGGGGCAGTCGTCCACCTTCACCTGTGGCTTCGTGGTCGCCGATCGGGTCGAGACCCAGCTCTACACCGCCGAGGGCGAGAGCAAGACGGTGCGCGGCTTCGCCAGCTCGGCCTGCACGCTGGGCGGTGACAGCGGCGGCGCGATCGTCTCGGGCACGCTGGCCCTCGGCATCACCAGCGGTTCCAACGCGGCCGACGCGCCGAATTGCAATGAGGCCAATACGGCGCTCGCGCCGTACGGCGGCACCGCCACGCTGGGCATTCCGATCCGCGCCATCCTGACCGATATCGACGCGAGCGCGGGCGGCGGAGTCGGGAGCGGAATCACAGTGCGCACCAAGCAGAACGAAGAGTGACCAAGATCATAGGGTGATCGCCGGGCTCGATACCGAGTAAGTCCGAGTCCGGCAAAACCGCATCTCTGGATAAGTAGTGCTACCGGCCGGAACCCCATATAGTTTCGGCATGCTCCTGCCACGTATAGGTCAGCTCCGATCGGCTGCGCGACAGACCCGGGTCAAGAAGACAGTTATCGCCGCTTCAGCGGCGATCTTGCTGTTCGGGCCTACGGCGGCAGTAGCGAATGCGGAACCGGCCCAGGCCCCCGGCCTGCCCGCCGAATTGATCGCCGCGGTGACCCGTGACCTGAAGATCTCCCCCGACGAGTACCTGCGCCGCGCCGATCTGGCGCAGCAGGTCGCCGCCTTCGCCACCACCGCGCAGCGCCAGTACCCGCAGGTATTCGCGGGCTCCTGGCTGGACGATTCCGGCCAGGCCGTGGTGGCACTGGCACAGGGCCCCGGCACCGACGAGGCCCGCAAGGCCGCGCAGTCCGCCGGCTTCGAGATCCGCAATGTGGCCAAGAGCGAGGCCGCGCTGCGCGGCGAGAAGTCCGCCTTCGAGCGCTGGCTCGACGGTCAGCCCGAGGCGGTCTCGGCCCTGGTGCGCGGCGTGGTGGTCGATACCGTCAACAACAGCATCGCGGTCCGGGTCGAACAGGCCGGTCTGCCGCTGCCGAGCTTCATCGACCCGTCCCGGGTCATTGTGATGGCGCCCCCGATCGCCGGCGAGGTGCTGCCGCAGGCGGGCGAAATCGCCGGTGAGATCTACCGCGGTTCGCTCTCCGGCGGCGACGGGTTCGCCTCGGTGAACGGACGCAGCTCGCTGCGCTGCTCCTTCGGGTTCAACGGCACCGACCGGGCGGGCAATGTCGTCAACATCACCGCGGGCCACTGCAACCCCGACCTGGCCTCCGCGGGCACCGATCATGCCTCGGGCGTGCACGAACTGGTCGGCGACCGGGCGGGCGGACAGCTCGGCGTGTTCCAGAAGTCGGTGCTCGGCGCGCAGGACTACTCGGTGGTGCGCATCAACGACCAAGCCAAGGAACGCTTCACCAACAACGGTGTGCGGGTGCCCGGCGCCGCCCCGATCCTGGTCGACGGTGTCGCGACCCCGGTGGTCGGCGCGCCGGTCTGCAAGTCGGGTTCGCGCACCGGCTTCAGCTGTGGCGTGGTGAACGCCGTGGATCAGACCGTCCAGGTCGGCGACCGTGAGCTCACCCAGAGCTTCTCGGCCAATATCTGCGCCCTGCCCGGCGACAGCGGCGGCCCGATCGTGACCGGCCGGATGGCCCTGGGCATCTCCAGCGCGTCCTCGGTGGCCGACTACCCGATCTGCGAGATCCCCAACCTGATCGGCGCCCTCACCGGCAACGTGCCGCAGCTGTTCGCGCAGCCGGTCAGCGTGGTGCTCTCGGACAACCCGGGCCTGCGGATCCGCACCAACTGATATCCCGTAGTCGAGAAGGCCGACGGCACGCGCCGTCGGCCTTCTTGCTGTTTCCGGGGGATTTCCACTGCCCTTACGCGGCCTGAACGGTATGTGATCCGGTGCCCGTCGCGGCGTATGTGGGGCATTCTGGACTGCATGTGTTTGGTGTTGATCGGTTGGCGCGCGCATCCGGAATTCCGGCTGATCGTGGCGGCGAACCGGGACGAGTTCTACACCCGGCCGACCGAGTCCATGCGACGCTGGCCGGAGGTGCCCGGACTGCTCGCGGGACGCGATGTGGGGGCGCGCGGCAAGGCGGCGGGGGATCCGCCCGGCACCTGGCTCGGACTGACCGAGGGACAGAACCGGTTCGCGGCGGTGACGAATGTGCGCAATCCGAATGACGAACGCGCCGACGCGCGCTCGCGCGGGGCATTGCTGATGGACTTTCTGCGCGGCGCCTCGGACCGCAGGCCCCCGGGCGAATTCCCCGGCCCCGAAAAGTACGTTCTCGACGTCGCTGCGGCACCGGACGACTACAACGGATACAACCTGGTGGTCTCGGACCTCGAATCGCTCTGGTGGCATTCCAACCGCAGTGCGGTTCCGCCACGGGAGCTGACGCCCGGCTACCACGGTTTGTCCAACGGCACCTTCATCACCTCGGCCCCGCCCGATTCCGTGGCCGAACTCGAAGCGCCGCACACCATCTGGCCCAAGGTGCGGGATGGGCTGACCGGGCTGCGGAAGGTCGTCGAATCCGATCCCGGCGCGCTGGACCGCTATTTCGAGGTGCTCGCCGACCGCACCGAGGCTCCGGACGAGTTGTTGCCGCACACCGGGATCGCGCTGCCGTTCGAGCGCGCGGTCTCGGCCAGGTTCGTGGCGCATCTGCTGCACGGGACCAGGGCGAGCACGGTGCTGCTGGTGCGCGAGGACGGCACCTTCGAGATCGCCGAGCGGTCCTTCGGCAAGTTCGGGCGGGAGCAGGGATCCGTCACCTACCGCGGCCGCCTCGAGTTGTCTGCCTGAAACGCCGATCGGCCCGCTCCCCAGGGGGAACGGGCCGATCGGAATATTCTCGGACTACTTCGGGGCGTCCGCGGGCTTCGGCTTGTCGGCCCACTGAGTGGTGCCTTCCGGAGCCTGCATCACGTTGATGAGCTCGACGCCCGCCGCGACCAGGGCCGGACCACCGACGGCGATGGTGCCGAGGATGCCGCCGACGCCCGCACCGGTCACCAGACCCGGCAGGCAGCCCGCGGGGATGGTCACGATGCAGCCGATGATCGCGCCGACCGCGGTACCGACGAAGCCGCCGATGGCGGTGCCGATGCCGAACTTGCTGGCGAAGTCGTTCTGCGCGCGCTGGTTCTCGATCGCCGAGGCGATCGGCTTGGCGCCGACCGGACCGTTGAGCGAGAGACCCTCGGGCTTCTCCGGGGTGATCTCGAGGACGGTGTTGTCCTTCTTCAGCTCGGACTTGACCGGAATCTCGGTGCCCGCCGCGTCGAACTCCATCGGCAGCGTGATGACGGTGTTGCCCTTGTCATCCTTGATGTCGACGACGTTGATCTTCGGGTCCTCGGGCGTCGCTCCATCCTTCTGCGTGAGCGCGAAGGTTCCCCCACGGAGCGTCGTGACGACGGTCTTGTCCACCAACTTCACCGAGTAGTTGATGGGCTGGTCAGCGGCCGGGGCCGGAGCGGGCTCGGCGTGTGCGGTGCCCATGCCCACGGTCATCGCGCCGATAACCAGTGCGGCCGCCGCGGTGGTCCTGCGGAGGTTCATTCAGTTTCCAATCCATCATCAGGGTTGTCCGCCGCCTGCCTCCGCCACGCGAGAGCTCATTCAATCCGAAAGGCGGTCGACCCCTTCGGATTCTCCCCGAGCAGTGTGAAAACAGGCACAGTGAACAGAACGTCGTGAGCCTAAACCAACATGCGCAAAGATGCGAGATCCATTACCCACCCGTGGGAGTAAGCCTGTCCTTACCGATCGAGGACGATGGGTCGCCGTTTACGGTGGTTACCGCCCGAACGCATACGGTTTCCACACGGTTAGCTGTGAGATTGATCACAGGTAAATTCTGGGTCAAGCCCCAGCGTGTGGGGATGCAGGCGAAATGCCGATCGTACGATAGGGCACAGTAGTTACTGGCGGGTAACTTACTGGCGGTTACGATACGAGCCAACCGAGTCGGCAGCCTTGCCGAGCTCGAACGCTCGTGTTGCCTCGAAAGAAAGGTCGCGACATGAATGCCCTGACACTGACGCTGGGCACGATTGGGGCGGCGCTCAGCCTTCTGTGTTGGGCGTCGTTCTTCGGCGGCGTCCGGAACATTTCGCGCACCATCATGGTCGGCCAGTCGGCGCCGGACCGTTGGCGCCCGTTCTTCCCGCGCCTCAAGCAGATGATGATCGAGTTCCTCGCCCACACCCGGATGAACAAGTTCCGGACGGTCGGCTGGGCGCACTGGCTCGTGATGATCGGCTTCCTCGGCGGCTTCATCCTGTTCTTCGAGGCATACGGCCAGACCTTCGATCCCGAGTTCCACTGGCCGATCATCGGCAACTGGGCGATCTACCACCTGTGGGACGAGATCCTCGGCATCGGCACCGTCGTCGGCATCGTGACCCTCATCGTCATCCGCCAGCTGAACCACCCGCGGGTGCCCGAGCGCCTCTCGCGCTTCAGCGGTTCGAAGTTCGGTCCCGCGTATGTGATCGAGATGATCGTCCTCATCGAGGGCCTCGGCATGATCCTGGTGAAGGCGGGCAAGATCGCCACCTACCACCACTCGAACCCGGCCACCGACTTCTTCACCATGCGGGTCGCCGAGATCCTGCCGGAGAGCGCCGTCCTGGTGTCGATCTTCGCATTCGTCAAGCTCATGTCGGGCAGCCTGTTCCTGCTGCTGGTCGGCCGCAACCTCACGTGGGGTGTGGCGTGGCACCGGTTCGCGGCTTTCCCGAACATCTACTTCAAGCGCGAGGACGACGGCGGCGTCGCCCTGGGCGCGGCCAAGCCGATGATGTCCAACGGCAAGGCGCTGGACATGGAGAATGTCGACGCCGATACCGACACCCTCGGCGCGGGCCGGATCGAAGACTTCTCCTGGAAGGGCATCCTCGACTTCACGACCTGCACCGAATGCGGTCGCTGCCAGTCCCAGTGCCCGGCCTGGAACACCGGTAAGCCCTTGTCGCCGAAGCTGCTGATCATGTCGCTGCGCGACCACGGCTACGCCAAGGCGCCGTACCTGCTGGCCGGCGGCCGCAAGGATATGGGCGGCGACGAGATCGGCCTGGTCGACGCCGACGGTAAGCCGAACGAGGCCAAACTCGCCAAGATCTCCGAGGCCGCACGGGCCGAGGCCGAGCGGCCGCTGGTCGGCGGCGAGGACGTCAACGGCATCATCGACCCCGAGGTGCTGTGGTCCTGCACCACCTGTGGCGCCTGCGTCGAACAGTGCCCGGTCGATATCGAGCACGTCGACCACATCATCGACATGCGCCGCTACCAGGTGCTGATCGAATCGGAGTTCCCGTCCGAGCTGGCCGGTCTGTTCAAGAACCTCGAGAACAAGGGCAACCCGTGGGGTCAGAACTCCAAGGACCGCCTCAACTGGATCAACGAAATGGACTTCCAGATCCCGGTCTTCGGCCGGGACGCGGATTCCTTCGATGGATACGAGTACCTGTTCTGGGTCGGTTGCGCGGGCGCCTACGAGGACCGGGCCAAGAAGACCACCAAGGCCGTCGCCGAACTCCTCGCCACCGCGGGCACCAAGTTCATGGTGCTCGGCGCCGAGGAGACCTGCACCGGTGACTCCGCACGCCGCGCGGGTAACGAATTCCTCTTCCAGCAGCTGGCCGCGCAGAACATCGAACTGCTGAACTCGGTGTTCGAAGGCGTGGAGCAGAGCAAGAAGAAGATCGTCGTCACCTGTGCGCACTGCTTCAACGCGCTGAACAACGAGTACCCGCAGGTGGGCGGCACCTACGAGGTCGTGCACCACACCCAGCTGCTCAACCGCCTGGTGCGGCAGAAGCAGCTGATCCCGGTCGCCTCGGTCACCCAGAACGTGACCTACCACGACCCCTGCTACCTGGGCAGGCACAACAAGGTCTACAACGCACCGCGTGAGCTGATGGAAGCCTCCGGCTCCACCCTGGTGGAGATGCCGCGGCACGGCGAACGCTCCATGTGCTGTGGCGCCGGTGGCGCCCGGATGTGGATGGAAGAGCAGCTCGGCAAGCGCATCAATGTCGACCGCGTCGACGAGGCGCTGTCCACCTCGCCGCAGAAGATCGCGACCGGCTGCCCGTTCTGCCGCGTCATGCTCACCGACGGCGTCACCGCGCGCCAGGAACAGGGCCAGGGCGAGGGTGTCGAGGTCGTCGACGTCGCCCAGCTCATGCTGGACGCGATCACTCGCGTCGAGCCCGCGCAGCTGACGGAGAACCTGGTCGTCGTCCAGGAGCCCAAGAAGGAAGCCGAGCCCGAACCCGTTCCGGCCGCACCGGAACCGGTTGTCGAAGCAGCCGCGGCTCCGGCCGAGGCCAAGGCAGCGCCCGCGGGTGGCGGCCTGGCCATGAAGGGCGGCGGCAAGGCTCCCGGTGGCGGACTCGGCATGAAGGGCGCCGCCAAGGCACCTGGTGGCGGACTCGGCATGAAGGGCGCCGCCAAGGCACCCGGCGCCAAGGCCGCGGAGGCTCCGGCCGCGGAGGCCGCCGCGACCCCCGCACCCGCCAAGGGACTCGGGATGAAGGGTGCCGCCAAGGCTCCCGGCGGGCTCGGGATGAAGGGCGGCGCCAAAGCACCGGGCGCGAAGGCACCGGCCGCCCCCGCCGAGGCTCCCGCGGCCGAGGCTCCCGCGGCCCCGCCCGTCAAGGGTCTGGGTATGAAGGGCGGCGCCAAGGCACCGGGCGGCGGTCTCGCCATGAAGGGCGCGGCCAAGGCGCCGGGTGCGAAGGCACCGGCGGCTCCGGCCGCCGAAGCGGCCCCGGCCGCATCCGCCCCGGCACCGGCCGCCGCCGAACCGGCCTCGGCCCCGACCGAGGTGAAGCCGACCGTCGCCGCCAAGGGTCTGGCCATGAAGTCCGGCTTCAAGCGCCCCGGCCCGAAGGCCCCCGGCGCGGCCACCCCGGCCCCGGCCGCACCGGCGCCCGCGGCAACTCCGGAACCGGAAACCGCCGCGGCCGAACCGGCAACGGAGCCGGAGCAGCCCGCCTCGGGCAACGGCGCCCCGCCGGTCGCTCCGCCCGCCGCCAAGCCCGGCGGCCTCGGCTTCAAGTCCGGTGCGAAGGCTCCGGGCCGCAAGAGCTGAGCACGGCGCACCACTGAAACAGCGGAGCCCGGGGTCCGATATTCGGACCCGGGCTCCGCTGTTGTATTCGGTATTACCGGGCGGCGACCCGTCAATGCCGCTGGATACCGATCAGGGTCTGGTCAGGGCGGCGTAGCGGGCGAGATGGTAATCGCTGGAGCCGAATTCGCTCTCGATGGCGGTGAGGCGCTTGAAATAGTGGCCGATCGCGAGTTCCTCGGTCATGCCCATCGCACCGTGCAGCTGGACGGCGTTCTGACCGATGAAACGGGCCGACCTGGCGATGGTGACCTTCGCCGCGGAGACCGCCCTGGCTCGGTCTGCCGGGGCAGCGCCGAGGGAGTGGACCGCGAGATAGGCGGCGGCGATGGACTGTTCGAGCTCCATATACATATCGACCATGCGGTGCTGGAGCACCTGGAAGCTGCCGATCGGAACCCCGAACTGCTGGCGTTGCTTCGCGTATTCGATGGTGTCGCCCAGCACCTTGCGCATGCAGCCGACGGCCTCGGCGGCGACGGCGGCGACGGCCTCGTCCACGGTCGCGTCGATCACCTCCCACGCCGCCCCTTCGCCGCCGAGCAGTGCGTCGGCGGGCAGGCGCAGGCCGGTGAATGTGAGATCGGAGCCGACGCGGTCATCGATCGTCCGGTACGAATGCACCTCGACCCCGGCGAGCGGTCGGGTCGCATCGAATTCGGTAAGGAAAAGCGAGATTCCGGCCCTGTCGCGCCGTTCGCCGGAGGTCCGAGCCGCGATGATCAGGTGGGTGGCCAGCGGTGCGCTGGTCACGACGGTCTTCACACCGTCGAGCACCCATCCGTCGCCGTCACGGCGCGCGGTGGTGCGGATATCGTGCAGTGTCTGGCCGGAGGCCGGTTCCAGCACGGCGAATGCGGTCCGCGCGTCACCGGCGACGATGCCGCGCAGCACCGCATCGGCCCGCTCGCCACCGGACCGATTCAGCAGACCGGCGCCGACCACGACCGTATCCACGAATGGCTCGACAACCAGCGCACGTCCCAATTCCTCGGCGATGACCATCAATTCGACCGGCCCGCCGCCCATTCCGTCGACGCGCTCCGGCAGCGTCGCGCCCAGAATCCCCAGTTCCTCGGCGAAGCCGCGCCATACGGCGGGCTGCCAGCCGTCGGCCGATTTCGCGGCGCCGCGGCTCTTCTCAAGGTCGTAGCGGGCGCCGAGGAATCCGGCGAGCGAGTCGCGCAGGAGTTCCTGCTCCTCGGTGAGTGTGAAGTCCATCAGAGCCCCAATGCTGCCTTGGCGAGGATATTTCGCTGAATTTCATTGCTGCCCGCGTAGATCGAGCCCGCGCGATCGTTGAAGTAGCGCAGCGGCGCGACCGCCTGCCAGTCCTCGCCGCTGCGGTAGCCGTCGGCGGGCGGGGTGTATTCGGCCACGGGTCCACCCGGTTTCGTGGCATGCGGCTGATAGACCCGCCCGCGCGGACCCGCCGCTACCAGCGCGAGTTCGGTGAGCTGCTGGCTCAATTCGGTCGCGAGGATCTTGAGCATCGAGGAGGCCGGGCCCGGGTTCTTACCCTGCGCCATCGCGGAAATGGTGCGGTACTCGAGGATTTCGAGCACTTCGGTGCGAATCCTGGCCTCGGCCAAGCGCGCCGAGAAGGCGGGATCGTCGATGAGCGGATGGCCGTCCGGCCCGGTCTGTTCCGCCGCGGCGGTGGCCAGATCCTGTGCCATCACTTGCAACATCGGCGCCGCCGCGCCGCCGCGCTCGTGCACCAAGAGATATTTGGCCACCGTCCAGCCTTCGTCGATGCGCCCGAGCACATTGCTCTTCGGCACCCGCACGCCGTCGAAGAAGACCTGGTTCTGCACCTCCTCGCCGGAGGTCATCACCAGCGGCCGGATTTCGATGCCCGGTGTGGTCATATCGATCAGCAGGAATGTGATGCCCTGCTGTTTCTTGCCCTCGCGCGAGGTGCGCACCAGGCAGAAGATCCAATTCGCCTCGGTCGCATGGGTTGTCCAGATCTTGCTGCCGGTGCAGACGAAGTCGTCGCCGTCGTCGACGGCCGCCATCGTGAGCGAGGCCAGGTCCGAACCCGCCTCCGGCTCCGAATACCCCTGACAGAAGAAGATCTCTCCGGTCAGGATGCGCGGTAGATAGAACGCCTTCTGCTCGGGCGTGCCGAAGGCGATGATCGCGGGGGCCACCATCCGAATGCCCATCGGCGACAGCGTCGGCGCGCCGGCCAGGGTCGATTCGCGGCTGAAGATGTAGTGCTGGGTCAGGCTCCAGTCACATCCGCCGTATTCGACCGGCCAGGCGGGCGCCGCCCAGCCGCGTTCGTGCAGGATCCGCTGCCATTCCATACTGGCCTCGTGGTCCGGGTACACACTCGTCGCCAAGCGCCCCGCCCGCCGCAGTTCGGGTGTCAGCTTCGCGTCCAGGAAGGACCGCACCTCGTCCCGAAAGGCCAGATCAGCCGCTGACCAGTCGTAATCCATCTGCCCTCCCGGAGGGATATGCCGCATTGCATTATTGTTGGCCAACCGCCAACATGACCACAATGTAAGTCCGCCACACTGCGAAATCAAACTGAGGCCATATGCCCGCAGTTATGAGGTCCGCGCGGCTCAGGACGCGATCAGTCGGCGGGTAGCGGATCGGGACCGCGCGCACCAGCAGCAGGACCACGACGACAGCGGTCTCCGAGCTGCTCCGGCGCGGCGTAGGCCAGGGTGGCGGCCAGCCACGCGTCAGCAGTCTTCGAAGAATGCCTTCGCATACCCCGAGGATTGGTACACGTAGTCGTAGCTCCAGCGCAGGACCGAAAGCCGAGGCTGTGGGTCGGCGAAGAGAAGTTCTCCGTCCCAGCACTTTCCGAGGATGTAGCGGGCGCGGGAGATATGCGGGGTGAAGGTGACGACGATGACGCGGCGCCAGCCTTCGACGCGAGCGCGGCGGGCCAGTTCGCGCCCCTCGCCGCGGGTGGTGCGCGGCGAGGGATCGAAGCAGCTCACCTCGAAGCTGTAGCGGCCGTGGCAGATTCGGTTCATCAGCGCACTGGTTTCGTAGGGGTCGGAGAACAGGACGCGGGGGGCGTAGCCTTCGCGGGCCAGGCGCAGTCCCAGTTGTTCGCGGCCGTCGTGGGCGCCGCCGAGGACGAGGATGGCGTCGGCAGGCGCGGGCGGGTCGGTGCGGGGCCGGACGTAGACCGGCCAGAGGGCCGCGACCAGGACGGCGAGGGTCACCGCCAGACCGAGTCCAGCCGAGACATACCGACGTCCGCGCACCGGGTCGATGCTAGCGGCGAAGGGTCTGCGCAGGTCACAGCGGTGTCGGAGGTTGCGTCGCCACCTGTACACCTGCTGTTGCCGTGACCCTTGCCTCGCTGACGCGGCGCGGCCATCGAGGGGGCTTACCAATCGATCATGCGATGCACAGTCTTCGGGACCGGGTACCTCGGGGCCACGCATGCGGCGTGCATGGCCGAACTCGGGCATGACGTTATCGGGGTGGATGTCGATCCCGGCAAAGTGGCGAAACTCTCCGACGGGGTGGTGCCCTTCTACGAGCCGGGGCTGGAGGAGGTGCTCCGGCGCAATCTGGATGCGGGCAGGCTGCGCTTCACCACCTCGTATCCGGAGGCGGCAGCGCACGCCGAGGTGCATTTCCTCGGTGTCGGAACCCCGCAGAAGAAGGGCGAGTACGCCGCGGACCTGAAGTATGTGCACGCCGTGGTGGATACGCTGGCGCCGCTGCTGGAGCGGCCCTCGGTCATCGTCGGGAAGTCGACCGTGCCGGTGGGAACGGCCGCGGCACTGGGCGAGCGGGCCCGGGCACTGGCCGCGACCGAGGTCGAGGTGGCGTGGAATCCGGAATTCCTGCGCGAGGGCTTCGCGGTGAAGGACACGTTGCGCCCGGATCGGCTGGTACTCGGGGTCGATCGCGCGCGTGACGGCGCCGACTGGGTGGAGGACCTGGTGCGCGAGATCTACGGGGATCTGATCGCCGACGAAGTCCCGTTCCTGCTGACCGATCTGGCCACCGCCGAATTGGTCAAGGTTTCGGCGAATGCCTTTCTGGCGACGAAGATTTCCTTCATCAACGCGGTGTCGGAGGTCTGTGAGGCCACCGGCGCCGATGTCACCATGCTGGCCGACGCGCTCGGCTACGACGCCCGCATCGGCCGCCGCTTCCTGAACGCGGGCCTCGGTTTCGGCGGCGGCTGTCTGCCCAAGGACATTCGCGCGTTCATGGCCCGTTCCGGCGAGCTCGGCGCGAATCACGCTGTCGCATTTCTGCGTGAGGTCGACAACATCAATATGCGCCGCCGGACCAAGGTCGTCGATATGGCGACCCGCGCCTGCGGCGGGTCGCTGCTCGGTGCGAATGTCGCCGTGCTCGGCGCGGCCTTCAAACCCGAATCCGACGATGTGCGCGACTCCCCCGCACTCAATGTGGCGGGCATGATCCAGCTACACGGCGCGGTCGTGACGGTGTACGACCCCAAGGCGCTGGAGAATTCGCGGCGTGTCTTCCCGACCCTGAACTACGCTACCTCGGTCGCCGAGGCCTGTGATCGAGCCGATGTGGTGCTGGTGCTCACCGAGTGGAACGAGTTCACCGCGCTGCGCCCGCAGGACCTCGACAAGGTGGTCCGCGCGCGCTCGATCATCGACGGCCGGAACTGTCTCAATCGTGCCACCTGGAGAGATGCGGGATGGGTGTACGCCGGACTCGGCACACCGTAGAGTTGCCTGCGACGAAAGCGGCGGAGGTAGTGCACGTAACTGCACGAGCACCCTGATGCCGTGATCGGACACAGCGAGGCGGGGGTGCCACGACGGACCGGGTATGGTCCCGGGACGGGCCATCCGTCGGCGGCGGCGCAGGCTCGCATGTTGTAAAGCGTGAAACGAGATGAGCAGCTAGATGAGTTCGGTACTGGGAGTTTCGGTGGGGGCCGGCGCCGTCCGTATGGCGCGGCCACATGCCGGGACTCCCCACGGGCAGGTCGCGCCGCATGCCTTCGAGCTACAGACGATTCCGGTAACCGAGCATCGGGCCGAGGAACTGGCCGCCGAGGCGGTCGGCGTGACAATCGAGAGCGCCCGCGATATCGCCGCGACCGCGATCGCCTATCGCAGTGAACAGCAGGCCCGTGCGGTGCGCGCCGCCATGGCCCGCCAGCAGCTCACCAATTACGAACTGGTGCCGGAGATCTTCGCCGCCCTCGAATTCGTCCAATCCACCGGCGATATTCGCGGCATCTCCTCCCTCGTGGTGTACGACCTGGGCAGTTCGGGTCTGTCGGTCAGCGTGGTCGACACCCAGACCCGCGAGGTCCGACATACCGAGCGCACCAGCGACATCAGCGGCGACTATCTGGATTCGCTGATCCGCGAACAGCAGATCGCTTCCGGGCGGATCGCGCATCCGGCGGATCCGGCCGGATTGGCCGCCCTGGACGCACTGTGCCGCGAGGCCAAGGAGCAGCTGTCCACGAATACCGCCGTCGCCCTGCCTAGCGAGCAGGGCTTGGTGTTGTTGGCGCAGGAGAATTTCGACGCGCTGATCATGCTGGCGATCGAATCGTCGGCCCGGATGACGCGCGATGTGATCGTGCGCTCGGATCGCCCGGTGCACGGTGTGCTCGCCATCGGCGGGTGCGCCCGGATCCCGCTGATCGCCAAGGTGCTGGAGCGCTGGATGGGCGTGCCGGTCATAGTCCCGGAGAGCCCGGAGACGGTGACCGCGCGCGGTGCCGCGCTGTTGGCTCGGCCGGTCCAGCCCATCGCACCGCCGGGACCGGCGCCGATGATGGGCGACGCCGATCTTTCGCCCGCCTGGCTATCGGCGCCGCCCAAGAAGGGCAAGCGTAAACGCCAGCGCGATGACGAGCTGGCCAACGACGATTGGCTCGGTGGTCCGTCCGAAGCGCAGGGTTGGCCGATGCGCGCGTCGCGGGGTCGCGGCCGCTCGGCCGACCAGCTGTCGCCCGAGTGGCTGGCGGGCGGGCAGCGTGGCCGCAAGCGCGAATTGAACGGCGCGGTACTGACGGTCAGCGCACTGGCGGTTGTCGCCGCGATCGGACTCGGTCTGGGCTACGGCCCACAGGTACTCGAACGCGACTCCCACAGCAGCGAGGGCTCCACCTCGGTATCCCCCTCCGGGGTCCCGCGCACCACCACCCTCGACCCGCAGATCGCGGTCGCCCCCGCCACCACCACCGAAACCGAGGAGACGGTGGCCGGGCCCCCGCAGCGCCGCCAAACCACCACCACCTCGGCGGAGCCGACACCCGGCCCGAATACCTTTGTCGTCCCCGGTCTTCCGCCGATCGTGGTGCCGACCATCCCGCCGGAGCTGTTCCCGGCCCCGGCGCCGCGCTGATCGATTACGTACCCCGGCGCCGTCGGCCGCCGAATTCCCGGTACCGACCGACGGGCCCGGCCCGTTCAGCTCCTGGCGTGCCTGGCGTGGCGCACGGGCACCGGCTGTACCTTCTTCTTCGCGCCGAAGGGCCGGGCCAGCATGGCGGCGATGCCGGTCGTCAGGGGTACCGACAAGGCCAGGGCGATGCCGCCGACCGCGGACCTGGTGATCTCGATGGCCACCGCGTCACCGGTGAGGACGTCGCGGATGGAGCGGCCCGCGACGCTGAAAAGCAGCAGCAACGGGAGCGCGCCACCGGCGTAGGCGAGGACCAGGGTGTAGACGGTACTGGCGATATGGTCACGGCCGACGCGCATGGCGGCGGTGAAGACCTCACGGCGGGAAGCCGATTCGTCGAGGGCGGCGAGTTCGAAGGCGGCCGAGGCCTGGGTGATGGTGACGTCGTTGAGTACGCCGAGGGTGCCGATGATGAATCCGGCCAGCAGCAGGCCGGTAATGCTGACGTGCTGGATGTAGGTGGCGACGTTGGTGTTCTGTTCCTCGGACAGGCCCGTCAGATGTGTCATCTCGATCGCCACCCAGGACAGGACGGCCGCGAGCACCATCGAGGTGAGGGTGCCGAGCAGGGCCGAACTGGTCCGCAGATTCACCCCGTGCGCCAGATACAACACGACGTAGAGGATCACCGATCCGGCCACCAGCGCCACCGGAATGGCGGGTTTGCCGTCCAGTAGGGCGGGTAGCAGGAACAGCACCAGCACCGCGAAGGCGAATATCAGCCCGAGCAGTGCCCGCAGGCCCCGCCAGCGCGCGACCGCGATGATCACCACGACGAAGGCGATCACGATCAGTGTGAGCGGCAATCCGCGCGAGTAATCCTCGAAGGAGTACAGCGGCGTGCCGTTGGGGTCGGTCTGGCGCACCACCCGGATCTGGTCACCGGCGCGCAGATCGGGTTGCCCTGGGCCGGGCGCGATTTCGAACAGTGTCTTATTGCCCTCGTGCGGCCCGGAGTCGATGGTGATCAGGCTGCGCTGACAGGTGTACGCATTGGTGCGCGGCGGCTCCGGTTTATCGGCGAACACCTTCCCGAGCGAGGGGCTGCCGCACGGACCGACATCCTGCACCACCACGGTGCCCGCCTCGGTCTGCACCGCGCCGCCGCCCGCGTTCTGCATCGGCAGCGGGATATCGACGCTCTGTTCGCTGGGCCACAGCATGATGGCGCCGATGGCGACGAAGATGCCGATGACGGTGAGTAGTCCGACGACGACGCGGGCGGCGGTGGCGCTGATCGCGAGTGGCTCGGAATTGTCGTGGTGATGGTGATGGTGGTGGTCGGTCACCGAACTCCTACCTTGTCCGTCGTATGCCCTCGGGCGGCATCTGCCCGGTGCCGAGCTTAAAGGATGCCATTTTCAAGATCGCGGTCCACGAAAGGTGAGCGCGCGCGAACCGGTGGCAAAGACCGGTCGGAAAAGTTGGAGGGGGCGGCGGAGAGCAGGGGGATGTCTCCGCCGCCCGCGAGCCGGCGGCCCAGGGGGGTAGGCGGCCGAACCCGAGGTCAGGTTGTCCAGGGGGGGTAGACAACTTGACCGGGCACCGAAGTGCCAAGAGCCACTGTACACAAAAGCCGAACTTTTGCGCTAGCCCACCTTCAAAACTCGCCAATATCCATACATTAGGTATGTTTCAGCCCCGGAACCAGGGCGATTCAGTTGCCGGGCACAAGCTGCCGACTACTGGCGATAGCTTGTGAGGAAGTTGCCGAAACGCTCGATCGCGACCGCGAGATCCCGGGCCCACGGCAATGTGACGATCCGCAGATGATCGTGGTTCGGCCAGTTGAAGCCGGTGCCCTGCACCATCAGAATTTTCTCTTGCAACAGCAGATCCAGCACCAGCTTCGAATCGTCGTGGATCTCATGAACATTCGGATCGAGCCGCGGGAACGCGTACAACGCGCCCCTCGGCTTCACACAGGACACACCCGGAATCATATTGAGCCGCTCCCAGGCCACATCGCGCTGCTCCAGCAACCGGCCGCCGGGCAGGATCAGATCCTCGATGCTCTGATGCCCGCCGAGGGCCACCTGAATCGCGTGCTGCGCGGGCACATTCGGGCACAGCCGGGAGGAGGCGAGCAGATCGATACCCTCCAGGAATCCCGCCGCGTGATCCTTCGGCCCGGTGATAGCCAGCCAGCCGGAGCGGTAACCCGCCACCCGATAGGCCTTGGACAGGCCGTTGAAGGTCAGGCATAGCAGATCCGGCGCCAGCGTCGCCAGCGAGATGTGCTTGGCGTCGTCGTAGAGGATCTTGTCGTAGATCTCGTCGGCCAGCAGCAGCAGCTGATGTTTGCGCGCGACATCGGCGAGCTGCTGCAGGATCTCGGTGGAGTAGACCGCGCCGGTCGGATTGTTCGGGTTGATCACCAGCAGCGCCTTGGTCTTGTCGGTGATCTTCGATTCGATATCGGCGATATCGGGCTGCCACCCGTTGGCCTCGTCACACAGGTAGTGCACGGGGGTGCCGCCGGCCAGGCTGGTCATGGCGGTCCACAGCGGGTAATCCGGCGCCGGGATCAGCACCTCGTCGCCGTTGTCCAGCAGCGCCTGCATGGTGATGGTGATCAGCTCGGAGACGCCATTGCCCAGGTAGACGTTGTCCACATCGAGTTCGGGGAAGCCGGGTACCAGCTCGTAGCGGGTCACGATGGCGCGGCGGGCGGAGAGAATACCCTTGGATTCCGAGTAACCCTGGGCATAGGGCAGCGCGGCGATGATGTCGCGCATGATCACATCGGGCGCCTCGAAACCGAACGGCGCCGGATTGCCGATATTGAGCTTGAGGATGCGATGCCCTTCGGCTTCCAGCCGTGCCGCATGCGCGTGTACCGGTCCACGGATTTCGTAGACGACGTCCTGCAACTTCGTGGACTGCTCCAGAACGCGGGGCGGGCGATGCGGTAGATGGCTCGGGCTCACCCGTCCCATGGTGCCATCCCCGGCAACCGTGTTACCTGCATCACTGTCGTTCGATTGTCGGTGACTGTCGCGGTGTGTGATCAGGACGACGGATTGCCCGGCGGAATCCCCTTCGCCGCGGTCGAACCGCAGAATTCCTCGATGCGCTCATCCAGCAAACGTGCCTCGACCGCATCGCGGAAGGCCGGATGCGCGATCCGGCGGCGCACCCCGGTGAGGCGCTCCTCCAACTGGGCGATGCGCTTGTCCTCGGCGAGGCCGAGTACCGGGCGCAGCGCCTCGGTGGCGCCGTCCAGGCTGCCGTTGATCAGATGCGCGGCGGCGGCATCCACCCTGGCCAGCGACTCGGCCCCGTAGGATCGCCGCTCGGAAGGGCCGTTGGAGTAGATATCGATCGCCCGCTGGGTGGCGGCCAGCGCGGGTTCGGCCTGACCGAGATGGATATAGGTCGCACCCGCGTAGTACTGCGACTTTGCGTCGTTGAAGCCGAAGACTCCACCGATCTCGTCGTGCAGGGTGTCGGTGGCGGCGACCTCGCGGGCGTCGTCCGCGGCCCGTATGCAGCGATCGGTATCTTCCGAACTGCCGATCTTGGACCAGATCCTGGCCTCGATATTGAGTAGTCGGACCTTGGCGGTCGCCGATTCGGCGAACTCCTGCCCGCTCTGCGCCAGTAATACCGCCCGCCGCGGGCGCTCGGACCAGTATTCGATCAACGCGTGCATGCCACGGGTCCAGGCGCGCAGACCGTTATGACCGCAGAGTTCGGCGTAAGACCGGGCGGCCCTGGCTTGTTCGCCGGCGGCATCGAGGTATCCGAGATCCGTGCTGGCATTGGCGAGTAACCCGGACAGGGTGCCCGCGAGCAGATATAGGTGACTGGTGTCGGCGGGCCGCTGATGCCCCTCGAGCAGCCGGTAGACCCGGCGCCGCACCCGCAGCATTTCCACCATCATCGGTACCGGCGGGATGTGCACATAATCGTTCGCGATCCGCGTGACGTCGGCGTCGAGTTGTTCCAGAGTGGTCGCACCCACATTGGAACTCTCGGCCTGGCCGGCGTGCTCGCTGGCCTCGTGGGCAGCCGCCATGATCAGATCCCTCTCCGAAATCGCTGCTAACGCATCACCTCTCATCGCACCGGCGTCTATGAGAGCCAAAAGGTCCGCGTCACTCGAATAATTGGCACGCGTCCCGGCGCCGGGATGCGGATCGAACCCCGATGCGGCGGGCCGATCGATCAGCGATTGATCGATCTGGAAGCCGGCGGCCGGTGGGGTGGGTGAACACAACGCCGCGAACCTCGCCCGCACAACTTCGTCGGACCTGGCCAGGGAGGTATCCAGAGCGGCTTGATTGATCGGACGTGGATGGACCCGGGCGCCGCCGGCCTCCCACTTCGACACCAGGCGTTCGTGCACACCCAGATGCGCCGCGAACTCCCTGATACTCATCCGCTTGGCATCGCGAAGGGCACGGGTCTCTTTCCCTGACCACTGCCGGACCACGATGTCATCCCTTCCGAAATGAACTCCCCACCCAGGGTACGAGTGCATTGTGGCTGCTGCCACAACAATTCGATGCCGCTATCGAGAGATTA
This sequence comes from Nocardia sp. NPDC050710, assembly GCF_040654375.1. NCBI lineage: Bacteria > Bacillati > Actinomycetota > Actinomycetes > Mycobacteriales > Nocardiaceae > Nocardia > Nocardia sp. NPDC050710. The sequence goes on from NZ_JBFAHV010000010.1 coordinate 239,849, forward strand.
CGGACGTGGGAGGCCCGTAATCCCGCGCTCGGAGCGGCCGATGCACGACCGTGCGACGGCAGAGGCAGCGGAGTGGCAGCGGAAAGCGGGCATGCGGGCGATACCGTGTCACCCTCTCGCGGGCGACCCTTGGAGCAGGAGGCAAGGAGTTGGCCGTGAACGTGGACAGGCTCAGAACAGTCGACGATTGGGTCGCCTTCTACCGGCACGAATATGGACTACCGGTGATCGAGCGTGGCGGATTCGTCATGCTGCCCGTCAGCGGCCGAGTCTGTGTCGTTCATCTGCCGTCCGTCCGCGCCGAAAAGGTCAGGGCGGCACTGGAACAGCAGGGGACGAGGGGCCCCATGCTGGCCCGACAGATCCGCTGGAGCTTCCTGGCGGAGCCGGACTCCCGGCCGGGAACACAGATATTGGAGGTACTCAACCGTCTGGATATCGTGATACCCGCCATCGGCAGTGCCGTGATGTTGCCGACCGGTCTGGGACGCTGGACCCGGGAAGGGTGCTTCTGGGTCAGCCCACCCGACCGCGGCGGCACGCTTCCACCACTATCCGCCATCATCACGACGGCGCTGGCGGTGGGAGCGGGCGGCGGGGACTGAAATGCGTCGTCGGTCCCCGCTGCCGCCCGGCACTCCTACCCGGCCGAATCCGCCCCACCCCAGTCGACGGGGCGGAATCGGCCGGGCATACGTGCACCCCAAACGAATTCGCCGAATCCGCTAGCGGGATTCGACCGATTCCACGACCTCGCTGGACAGCGGGAAGTTCAGGTAGGACCGCGACGGCGTCGGGCCGCGCTGTCCCTGGTACTTGGATCCGGCGACGGCGCTGCCGTACGGATGTTCGGCCGGGCTCGTCAGCCGGAACAGGCAGAGCTGGCCGATTTTCATGCCGGGCCACAGGGTGATCGGCAGATTCGCCACATTGGACAGTTCCAGCGTGATGTGCCCGCTGAAGCCAGGATCGATGAAACCGGCGGTCGAATGCGTCAGCAGCCCGAGGCGGCCCAAACTCGACTTGCCCTCGAGCCGACCCGCCAGATAGTCGGGCAGCGTGCAGATCTCCAACGTGGACCCGAGTACGAACTCGCCGGGGTGCAGCACGAACGGCTCACCCTCGGCGGGCTCGACCAGACTGGTCAGCTCGTCCTGGCGCTGCGCCGGATCGATGTGGGTGTACCGGGAGTTGTCGAAGACCCGGAACAGGCGGTCCAGGCGCACATCGATGCTCGACGGCTGGATCAGGTTCTCCAGCAGCGGCTCGACCCCGAGACGCCCAGCGGCGATCTCCGCACGGATGTCACGATCGGAAAGCAGCACGGCACGAGCCTAGCGCCCATTGGATTCGGCTGTTCAGCCGCATGTTGACAGGCTGAGAACGATATCCTCTCGATCATTCAGACATCGGTTCCGTGACCGCGTACAGCCCCGCATCCCGGCCCGGCGCTGGGGACGACCCGACGATTTCGAGGCGGTCGCGGTCTACCTCGCCGGACCCGCCAGCGCCTACCACACCGGTGACACGCTCTTGATCGACGGCGGATACAGCATGTTCTGATCGACGGCCGTCACCCGCGCGGACCGAATTCTCCGGGCATCATCGAGTTACTCACAACCATTCCGGGTATGGCCTGAATATCTGGCCCTACCTGGCGTAATTACGCGCGCGATCCGATCCACAGCAATTTATCAGCGTCGGGAGGGAAGGTTGGTGACGTGCCATCGACCCCGAAACCCGATCGGACCCGGTTCCGGATACCCCGGATACCGGCGCTTGCCGCCGTCGCGGTACTGCTCGCGGCGCTCACCGTCGTGCTCACCCACCACGTGCTGCACGACAACGGGCTCACCGCGATCGATCCGGAGATCTCCGGGTGGGCGGTCACCCATCGCACCGCGGCGCTGACCGTGGCCGCCCGGGTCGTGACCACCTGTGGCGGCACCCTGACGTTGACCATCATCGCCACCCTGGTGTGTGCCGGGCTGGTATGGCGCGGGCACCGGGGTGCGGCCGTCCTTGTCGCGGTGACCGGTATCGGCGCGACGATCCTGACCGTGGTCGGCAAAAATCTGGTCGGCCGATCCCGCCCGCCCGAGGTCGATCGGCTCGCCGTGGTGAACAGCCTGTCCTACCCCTCCGGGCACAGCCTGGGATCGATCGCCGTCATCGGGATCATCGCCGTGGCGCTGACACCCCTGCTACACCGGGCGGCGACCCGTATCGCGACCGTCGCCATCGCCGCGATTTTCATTGTCGCGGTGGGACTTTCCCGGGTGTACCTGGGAGTGCACTGGCCGACCGATGTGCTCGGGGGGTGGTTGATGGGCGCGCTCTGGATCATCATCTGCGTGGCCGTCTACGGTGCTGCGCAGAACCGGCGACAACGTCGCGCCCGCCCGGTAGACATTCGGCCGACGCGCGACCGAGCCCTGCGACGCCGAATGACGTGAATCGAAAAGCCTGGTACGCCTATCCGTCGCCGTCGGTGACCCGCCCGGCGGAGCTCGCATCGTCGACCCCGCTGAAGACGGGGCGGTAGTGCGCGGCATTGGTATCCACCGCGGTGTACACCTCGGGGGCGACGTTTTCGTGACTGAATAATCCGGGCACACGCCCGTCTTCTTGACTCATTCGTCGAGCCTCCTCTGATCTGCGGCGAATAGCCAACCGTGGCGTCCGCACCTGACCACCGGCCGGGACACGCCCTGCGCCAATGCTTCCCTCGCATGGTACGACGATTCGGCCGATCCGTGCGGATCACTCGAACCGCATCGCCGGATCCGACTCGTCCCAGCCCGCCTCGACACCGCATTCAACGAGGTCGACGTGCGGTATCGCTTCCCGACGGCCAGATCACTGGTTCGCGGCGAAGCGGTGATCCGATACCGACAGTCCACCGACGCCGGCGACGCGGGTGCGCCGAAGGTGCCGGAGACCCGCCCGGCGTGCCCCACCACGTGAAAGACCGTCATTTTCGGATTCGGCGTAGGAGGTGTGTCGCTGCTCGATTACCGGCCGGGCTCGGTGATGTGTTGGAGTTTGTGGGGGTTGCCGATCGCGTGGATTCGGAGGATGCGGCGACCGTCGCTGACCAATGCCATGACCGCGACGGTGTGCCCGGCCAGCTCCGCGATGACGCCGGGTTCGCCATTGACGGCGGAGACTCGGAATGTCGTTGCGGTTCCGGCGAATGCCGCGACGAGCTGGCGGGCGATCACGTCGGCACCGGTGATCGGTTCGAGCGGCGCGCCGGGAACGACTCCGGCCGAATCGAATTCGCCGTGCGCGTCCGGATCGAGGGCGGCGACGAGGTCATCGAACCGGCCGGTGCCGCAGGCCGCGGCGAATCGGCGCGCGACATCCTCGAGGTCGTCGCGGCTCGGCGGCTGCCGGAGTGCGGCGGGATCCGCGGCAATGCGGCGGCGGGCGCGGCTGGCCAGTTGTCGGCACGCCACCGTCGATCGTCCAACCACAGCTGCGACGTTGTCGAACGGCAACCCGAATACATCGTGCAACAGATAAGAGGTGCGTTCGGCCGGGGACAGGCGGTCCAGCACAACCAGTAGTGCCATACGGATCGTTTCGTCCAGGGTGAACCGATCTTCCGGCCCGACGGCGCCAGGCAGGGCGACCAGGGGTTCGGGCAGCCACGTGCCCACATAGTCGACGCGGGCGGTCGCGGCGCGACGCAGCCGGTCCAGGCACAGTCGCCCGGTGACCGTGATCAGCCAACCCTCGATATCGTCGATGCCGTCGGTCCCGGTACGGGTCAGGCGCAGGAAGGCTTCCTGGACCACATCCTCACATTCGCTCACCTGACCGAGCATTCGGTAGGCGATATCGAACAGACGTCGACGATGCGCGGCCCAGGCCATCTCGATATCGAGGCTCCCTCGAGCACCGTTCATATCTATAAGGACGTTACGCGGGATCGGCACGTGACAGTGACGTCACATTGTCGGCGAGTCCAGCGTCCTTGAAGATATGACAACAAACGCTCCCACACTGTCCCACCCGCTATGGCTCCCCGATGACGTCCTCCCGTACCCGATCCGCGCCCTCGGCGACGATGACGAACGCATCGCGTTCATCGACGCCGGTGCGGGGCCTGTCGTACTGCTCGTCCACGTCGGTATGTGGTCGCTGCTGTGGCGAGATCTCATCACCGAACTCGCGCCCGCATTCCGGTGCATTGCCGTCGACGCGCCGGCAACGGGCTTCAGCGGCGGTCGGCCCGACCGGCACGCAACCCTCCGAACCGCGGCGGAGCGCCTGACCCGTGTCATCGAGTATCTGGATCCGGCCGATATCCATCTGGTCTGCCACGACCTCGGCGGACCGTCGGCGCTGCTTGCCGCGGGGGCCTGGCCCGATCGGATACGCACGCTCACCGCGGTGAACACCTTCGCCTGGCGACCCAGCGGTGTGCTGCTGCGCGGGATGCTCATCGCGATGGGGAGCAGCCCTATCCGCGGGCTGGACACCGCTACCGGCCTCCTGCCTCGGCTGACGACCACCCGCTTCGGTGTCGGACGTCATATGGACCCGCGGACCCGGCACGCATTTCGGGGTGGGCTCGACCGCAGAGGCCGACACAGCCTGCACCGCTACTTCCAGGACGCTCACCGCAGCGACGTATGGGCGCAGGTCGACGCCGCACTCACCACACTCGCCGATCGCCCCATCAGCACCGTGTTCGGCGAACACAACGATCCGTTGCGCTTCCAACCCACCTGGCGGAAACGCTTTCCACAAGTCACCCAGTACATCGTCCCCGGCGGCTACCACTTCCCGATGTGTGACGCCCCCGGCCTCGTCGCACAAGCCATCCGGACCCTCGCGACGCCCTGAATCGTGTCACCGCGGGAATGCCCTCTTGCTCCAGCACAGTGCGATGCCCGTCCGATCAGGAATCCGGCTTCGAGGTAGCCATTGCGGGGGTGGCGTGCCCCACGTGAGCCTCTTGGGCGTCGGGCGCGGATACGCAGGGAAGGGATGGAAGGCCCAGCGGCGCAACGACTTCGGCCAGAAGCGGTTCACGCAGAAAGCGAATGCCGAGCTGATCCGCACCGGTCCCACTCCTCGACGCCCGGAATTTCTGAAGCAATCAGGCAGCAACCGATACGTCGCTGGCCGTCTCCTGGAGGCACCGATCGCCGCCCGACGCCTGATCCGGCGGTTATTTCTGGGAAGATTTTGGGAGAATTCGCGGCCGAACGCTCCCGAATCCCACCGGACGCCACCACTGGCCAAGATTGGTGACGCATCTTCACCGCACGCCGAGTTGAGAACATCAGCGCAGGTCAGAGGCATCTACCAGGACTTTTCCCGCAGGCGCGGCGACTCTGCTAAAGTCTCCGACGTGCCCTTCGGGGTCCGCCGATGTAGTTCAATGGTAGAACTTCTGCTTCCCAAGCAGACAGCGCGGGTTCGATTCCCGTCATCGGCTCCACGAACACCATCTGACCAGTGCCGCACCGGGCTCTGCGCATTCAGCGGAAACAGGCACTGTGGCCAACAGTCTCGGCCTCGAATGCGGTCCCGCACACCGTGTCATCGTCGACGAATCTCCGATGGCCAAGTCTTTGCAGGTGATACTTGCCGCCGCTCGGAAGGGATCGCGAACGGGAATGGCAACTGTGACCGACGAGCCCCTGCTATCCGCGGACCAGGAGCGGCTGCTGCGCATCGTGGTCCATGCGCTCATGCGCCAGCTCGACGTGCATGCCACCGTCGCTGAACGCATTTCGCCGGCGCCCCCGGCCGAGGACGTGGAGACGGTGCTACGCATCCTTGCGCTGCCTGCGGTCGGCTACCTGCGGGGCATGACCGCCGAGGTACTGGCATACGCTGGCGCCATGGCATGCGCGCCGCGGCGACCTGCTGACCGAGCTCGCGTACGGCAATCGGCAGCGCTCCGATCCGGGGAGTGTTCGGCTACGGTCGAGACGTGAGCCGCACCCAGTGGACCATCCACGGCGAGACCGTGATCGATGAGAACCGACACATCAGGCTGTCGACGGTCGATATCGAGTTACCCGACGGCGTGAAGTTCACCCAGTACGTAGCGCGAATGCCTCGGTGCGCGATGACGCTGGTACTCAACACCGACAATGAAGCTCTGCTGATCTACCGGCATCGCTTCATCATCGATCAGTGGGTATGGGAGCTGCCGGGCGGCTATGTGGACCATGCCGATGACGTCGCGGCAGAGGCGGCGCGCGAGTGCGAGGACGAAACCGGTTGGCGCCCGCGAACGATGGAGCACCTGGTGACCTACCAGCCTTCCATCGGGACGCTCGACCAGCCGCAGGAGATCTACCTTTCCCGGGACGCCGAGCTCACCGACACGGCACCGGACATCAACGAAGCCGAAGAGATCCGCTGGATACCGCTCACCGAGGCGGTCGCGATGATCGATCGAGGTGAGATCGTCGGCGCCGCAACGGTAGTCGCCGTCTATCGAGCACTCAGTCTGATCGCCTAGAGATTGCGAGCACTTGCCGACGGAAGTAATCGACGATGGCAACTGGGACCGTCATCCCGACAACAGCACTACGATTGCGGCGCTGTGCTGACAACTCCGATCGGAAGGGCGTAGCCGATGGGCGCACTGGATCATCCAGCAGTCGCGGTAGCAGCCGACGCCCTAGACGAGTGATTCCTAATCGGTTCGGGGCGTGAGGGGCTCGAGTTTTGGCATGGCGGAGGGTATCGACGTCAGTTTGTGAAGACAGACCTC
>NZ_JBFAHV010000011.1:0-56144 GCF_040654375.1 Nocardia sp. NPDC050710
CGCTGCCGAGCGGCCGAGACTGGCGACTTCGTCGCGTGCGCTTCGGCCGCTCGGCAGCGAGACGGCCGCGAACGGGTCGCTCGTAAGACTCGCTCCGTGCGGGGCTGGGTTGGCGCGGACGGTTGCGCATGGGGTTCGCGGCCTGTGTGTCTTGCGGTTGGGCGGTCGGACTTGCGACTGTGTCGGGTGCGCTTCGGCCGCTCGGCAGCGAGACGGCCGCGAACGGGTCGTTCGTAAGACTCGCTCCGTGCGGGGCTGGGTTGGTGCGGACGGTTGCGCATGGGGTTCGCGGTCTGTGTGTCTTGCGGTTGGGCGGTCGGACTTGCGACTGTGTCGGGTGCGCTTCGGCAGCGAGACGGCCGCGAACGGGTCGCTCGTAAGACTCGCTCCGTGCGGGTCGGATGGGGCGGGTCGACCGGTACCGGCGTGGAATGCCGCGGGCCGATGGAACGCTGTGAGACGGGAACCCAGGTACCACGCGTCCGCCTCGGGAACGGGTGGCGCCGATACAGGAGAGGGGCACGGCCGATGACCGACGCGGCATCGCAATGGACCGATCAGCTCGACGCCGATGCGGCGGCCGCGGTGCGAGATCTATTGGAGCGTGCGACCGCGGCAGACGGTGTCGCACCCGTCTCCGAGCAGGCGGTGCTGTCGCTGACCGAGCCCGGTTCGGCCCGTCATCTGCTAGCCGAACACGACGGGGTGATCACCGGCTACGCCAATCTCGTCGCCGCGCACGGTGACCACCCGGCCATGGCCGAGATCGCGGTCGATCCGCCCGCCCGAGGTCACGGCATCGGGATGTGGTTGGTATCGGCCGCGGTATCGGCCGGTGGGCCCGGTGCGCGCGTCTGGGCGCACGGTAACCGGCCCGCGGCCAAGGCCGTCGCGGCCCGGCTCGGATTGCGGACCGCTCGCGAACTCTGGCAAATGCGTCGCCCGCTGGCAATGCTGGAGCTACCCGAGCTCGCGGTGCCGGAGGCGATCGTGCTCCGCACCTACGCGGGCCCTTCCGATGATGCCGAACTGCTGCGCGTGAACGGTGCCGCATTCGCGTGGCATCCCGAGCAGGGCGGCTGGACCGAACGCGATATCGAGGTGCGGCGCGACGAATCCTGGTTCGATCCGAAGGGGCTGTTCCTCGCCGTCGCCGCCAACGCTCCCGAACGCGTCCTCGGGTTCCATTGGACCAAGGTCCATCACGAGGAGAATCCGCCGCTTGGTGAGGTTTATGTGGTCGCCATCGACCCGGCCGCACAGGGGCGCGGCCTCGGCCGACTGCTCACGCTGGCCGGATTGCACTACCTGCGTGAGCGCGGACTCGGCACGGTGCTCCTTTATACGGAGGCCGACAACTCCGCGGCCGTGCGCACCTACACCCGGCTCGGCTTCGAACCCGCCCACATAGACATCGCCTACGCGGCTCCCGCATGATGGATCGGTGAGGCGGAGTTCCCGCGTTCGCCGGAACGACGGGTAGCGCTCGGATGTCCGTTCGGGGTGTTCCAGTAAAACTAGGGCAAATGTCACACATACCGGACGCAATAGCGCCAGCCTGTTCATTTTCCGTTCACCCAGCTTGGTCCAACTGTCAACCGGGCGACTTTACGTTACATATGGGCAGCGCAGCTGCTGCCTGGTGCGCAAGTTCCTCGCGAACGGCACCACAACACCCGCCCGGGCCGGTGAGGGACCGGGCGAGTCGGATGCGATTCCCGGAGGAATAGTGAACTTCAAGCGCAGCAGCGCCCTCGTCGGTGTGCTGGCGGCCGTCGCCATGCCGCTCGCCGCCTGTGGCAGTGACGACAACACGAGCACTGACACCAGCAACGCTGCCAACGCCAGCGTCGCCTGCGGTGGCAAGAAGGCCCTCAAGGCCAGCGGCGCGACCGCGCAGAAGAACGCCATGGAGCGCTTCATCGCCGCCTACGAGGCGAACTGCGACGGCTACACCCTCAACTACACCTCGAGCGGTTCGGGCGCGGGCGTCAACGAATTCATCGGCGGCCAGACCGATTTCGGTGGCTCCGACTCGCCGCTGAGCTCGAAGAAGGAAGAGCCGGCCAAGGCCCAGGAGCGCTGCGGCGCACCGGCGTGGAACCTGCCGACCGTCTTCGGCCCGATCGCCATCACCTACAACATCGACGGCGTCACCGACCTCGTGCTCGACGGCCCGACCGCCGCCAAGGTCTTCAACGGCACCGTCGCCACCTGGGATGCCCCGGAGATCAAGGCGCTGAACCCGAACGCCAAGCTGCCCTCGGACAAGATCGCCGTGATCTTCCGTTCCGACGAGTCGGGCACCACCGACAACTTCCAGCTCTACCTGGATGCCGCCTCCGACGGCGCCTGGGGCAAGGGCGCGGGCAAGACCTTCAACGGCGGCGTCGGTGAGGGTGCGAAGGGTAACGAGGGCACCTCGGCCGCCATCAAGAGCACCAAGAACTCGATCACCTACAACGAGTGGTCGTTCGCCAAGTCGCAGAACCTGTCGGTCGCGCAGATCATCACCTCGGCGAGCAAGGATCCGGTCAAGCTGTCGGTTCAGTCCGCGGGCAAGGCCATCGACGGTGTGAAGATCAAGGGCGAGGGCAACGACCTGGTCCTCGACACCTCCTCGTTCTACAAGCCGACCGTGGCGGGTTCCTACCCGATCATGCTGGCCACCTACGAGATCGTGTGCTCGAAGTACAGCGACGCCGACACCGCCAAGGCGGTCAAGGCCTTCCTGACCTCGGCCACCACCAACGGCCAGAAGGGTCTCGAGGAGAACGGCTACATCCCGATCCCCGAGCAGTTCAAGACCCGCCTGACCAGCGCGATCAACGCCATCTCCTGATCGCACTACCATGACCGTGCACCCTGAGGTGACCGCCCCGGGCTCGTCGAATTCGACGGGCCCGCGGGCGGCTGGAGATACTGCGGATATGTCGAGCGAACCGAATAGCGACGTGACCCTCACGAAGGGAGCTCCCGCCGAGGAGACACCGGGTGCGGCACGTCGGCCACACAGCCAGCGGGCCGAGATGATCTTCCGATCTCTCGCCACTGCCGCGGGTGCGATCATCGTCGCCGCCATCGCGCTGATCGCTCTGTTCCTATTGATTCGCGCGATCCCTTCGCTCAGGGCCGACGAAGTCAACTTCTTCACCAGCACCGAGTTCAAAACCACCAATGCCGACGATCTGCGCTTCGGCATCAAGGACCTGTTCATGGTCACGGTGCTGAGCTCGATTTTCGCGCTGGTGATCGCGGTGCCCATCGGCGTGGGCATCGCACTTTTCTTGACCCACTACGCGCCGACCGCGTTGGCCCGCCCGTTCGCCATGCTGGTCGATCTGCTGGCGGCCGTGCCGTCCATCGTGTTCGGTCTGTGGGGCTTCCTGGTTCTCGCACCCGAGCTGGGGCCGGTGCAGACATTCTTGAACGACCACCTCGGCTGGTTCTTCCTCTTCGACGAGGGCAATGTGTCCATCGGCGGTGGCGGCACCATCTTCACCGCGGGTGTGGTACTCGCCGTCATGATCCTGCCGATCATCACCTCGGTCTCCCGCGAGGTCTTCAATCTGACCCCGGTCACCCACATCGAGGCCGCCCAGGCACTGGGCGCCACCAAGTGGGAGGTGGTGCGCATGACTGTGCTGCCCTACGGTCGCAGCGGCGTGATCGCCGGGTCGATGCTCGGTCTCGGTCGCGCACTCGGTGAGACCATCGCGGTATTGGTCGTGCTGCGCACCTCCGCACAGGCGGGCCACTGGTCGCTGTTCGACGGCGGTTACACCTTCGCCTCCAAGATCGCCTCGGCGGCTTCGGAATTCAGTTCCCCGCTGCCGACGGGCGCCTACATCGCGGCGGGCTTCGTGCTGTTCGCGCTGACCTTCGTCGTCAATGCGCTGGCACGGCTCGCGGCCGGCGGAAAGGTTAACCAGTAATGGCCACCACGACGACACTCGACAAGCCGGTCAAGGCGCCCACCTTCCGCCATGTCAGCGCGGGCCGCCGGATCAGGAACAACATCGCGACCGGCGTCGTCACACTGTGCTTCACAATCGCACTCATCCCGCTGGTGTGGGTGCTGTGGATGGTGGTCACCAAGGGCATCAGCGCGATCGCCTCGCTGGACTGGTGGCAGAAGTCGCAGAAGGGCATCCTGCCCGACCAGAGCGGCGGCGGCGTGTACCACGCGATCTACGGCACCATCGTGCAGACGACAGTGGCCGCTGTCATCGCGGTACCGCTCGGCGTCATGGCGGCCATCTACCTGGTCGAGTACGGCCGCGGGCGGTTGGCCAAGGTCACCACGTTCATGGTCGACATCCTCGCGGGTGTGCCGTCCATCGTCGCGGCGCTGTTCATCTTCGCGCTCTGGATCGCCACCTTCGGTTTCCCGCAGAGCGCCTTCGCGGTCTCGCTGGCCATGGTGCTGTTGATGTTGCCGGTGGTGGTGCGCAGCACCGAGGAAATGCTCAAACTCGTCCCGGACGAGTTGCGCGAGGCCTCCTATGCGCTGGGTATTCCGAAGTGGAAGACCATCGTCAAGATCGTGGTCCCGACCGCGGCTCCCGGCATGATCAGCGGCATCCTGCTCTCCCTCGCCCGCGTCATGGGTGAGACGGCGCCGGTGCTGGTGCTGGTCGGCTACGCCAAGTCGATCAACACCAACCTGTTCGACGGCAATATGGCCTCGCTGCCGCTGCTGATCTACCAGGAGCTGGCCAACCCGGAACCCGCAGGCCGGGAGCGAGTGTGGGGTGCGGCGCTGACGCTGATCCTGCTCATCGCGCTGCTGTATGTGGCGGCGGCGGTCGTCAATAAGCTGCTCACGCGGAACCGATAGAAGCGAACGGATACTCAGATGGCCAAGCGGATCGACGTCAAAGACCTGAACATCTACTACGGCAAGTTCCACGCCGTCGCCGATGTCGCGCTGACCGTATTGCCGCGCAGCGTGACGGCCTTCATCGGCCCCTCGGGTTGCGGTAAGTCCACCGTGTTGCGGTCGCTCAACCGCATGCACGAGGTGACCCCGAATGCCCGCGTCGAGGGTGCGGTGCTGCTGGACGGTGAGGACATCTACGGGGCGGCCATCGACCCGGTGGGTGTGCGCCGCACCATCGGTATGGTGTTCCAGCGCCCGAACCCGTTCCCCACCATGTCGATTCGCGACAATGTGGTGGCCGGGCTGAAGTTGCAGGGCGTGCGCAACAAGAAGGAGCTCGACGAGGTCGCCGAGCGCTCGCTGCGCGGCGCGAACCTCTGGAACGAGGTGAAGGACCGCCTGGACAAGCCGGGTGGCGGACTCTCGGGTGGTCAGCAGCAGCGTCTGTGCATCGCGCGTGCCATCGCGGTCTCGCCCGACGTACTGCTGATGGACGAGCCCTGTTCGGCGCTGGACCCGATCTCCACCCTGGCGATCGAGGATCTGATCACCGAGCTGAAGAAGGAATTCACCATCGTCATCGTCACGCACAACATGCAGCAGGCCGCGCGCGTGAGCGACCAGACCGGATTCTTCAACCTGGAGGCCCAGGGCAAGCCGGGCAAGCTGATCGAGATCGACGATACCGAGAAGATCTTCTCCAACCCGGGCCAGAAGGCGACCGAGGACTACATCTCCGGCCGCTTCGGATAAAGGCTCCTCCGCCTCTCCGCGACTTATGCCGGTCGGCGGTGCCTCGACCGGCAATACGAAGGCCTGCGCATTGTGCGCAGGCCTTCTTGGTATCCCGGGTCGTCCGATCGCGGGTGACGATATGGCGAAGCCGCCCCGGGATTCCGGGGCGGTGCGTGTCTGCTGGTGGGGGGTGAACTCCTAGTTTTCCGCGTCGGGGTCCGGCGGCAGCACACCGGTGACGAGGAAGATCACCCGGCGGCCGATCTCCACGGCGTGGTCGGCGAAGCGCTCGTAGTAGCGGCCGAGCAGCGTCACGTCCACGGCGGCGGCGACGCCGTACTTCCAATCCCGGTCCATCAGGAGTGAGAACAGGTGGCGATGCAGATCGTCCATCGCCTCGTCGTCCTCGTTGAGTTGGGCGGCGCGCTCCGGATCGCGGGTGTCGAGCACCTCCTTGGCGCCCGCGCCCATATTCACCGCGATGCGGCCCATCTCCGCGAAGTAGCCGTTGACCGACTCGGGCAGCGCGTGATTGGGGTGGCGTCTGCGGGTCACCTTGGCCACATGCAGCGCCAGCGCGCCCATCCGATTCACGTCCTGGACGATCTGGATGGCGGCCACCACCTGTCGCAGATCGCCCGCCACCGGCGCCTGCAGCGCGAGCAGCGCGAACGCCTTCTCCTCGGCATCGGTGATCATTTCGGCGATCCGGTCGTTCTCGCTGATCACCGACTCCGCCATGGTGAGATCGGCCTGGAGCAGCGACTGGGTGGCCCGTTCCATGGCCGTACCCGCGAGGCCGGCCATCTCGCCCAGCAGGTGCGCAAGGTCGGCCATTTGCTCGTTGTAGATGACACGCATGAAAACAGACACTAGTTCCCAGCGCTGACCAAGTCACCAACGGAGGGTGAATTGTGGTCTCGACGGTCAGCGTGACCCGTTATCGCAGCTGAGGCTGCCGCTTACGTGTTCCTACTTGCAGGTCTCGTCGGCGGCGTTGACAGACTCGAGGTCGGAGGGCAGCGCGGCCTGTACCGCACTGGCCGGTGCGGTGGGGATATCGGTGATCGGATCGCCGACCGGGGTCGGGGTGCGGACGGTGCCCTGGTAGTCCTTGCCGAGCACGACCTCGATGATGCTGCCGAGTTCGCTGTCGGATTCCAGGTAGGCCCCGGGAATCGAGGTGGCGACGGTGGCGGCCTCGGCCTCGTGCCCGGTCGCGTACCTGACCTTCGTGGTCGCCGATTCGCCCTGTGAGTAATTGACGGCACTGTAGATGTGGAAGCCCTGGTTGCCCAGCTTGTTGGCCGTGGAATTCGCCGCGCCAGGCTTTCCGGAGCCGTTCGAGACCAGCACCGAGATGTTGTTGGGATCGACCGCGATCACCTTCGGCCGCTCCGGCGCCGCCGAGGGTGATGTCGTCGGATCCGCGGCAAGCGGTTTCTCACCGGGCAGCGGCCGGTCGTCGCGCACCGCGCTGAAGATGGCCTTGATGTCGGATTCGCGGGGGATCTCGTTGCCGTAGGAGGTGGTGCCCGCGGTGGGGATGGTGAGGAAGGTGACCGCTCCGGCATCGACCTTCTGCAGGGAACGCCCGAGGTTGAGCAGATCGGTGGAGGTGACGTTGTCGACCCACGTGTGCTTGGTGAACTCGCTGATGAAGCCGTTCAGCTTGCCCGGATCGAAGAGCACCTTGCTGGACATGGCCCCGCGCAGCAGCGACGACATGAAGCGCTGCTGACGGTTGATCCGGTCGTAGTCGCTGCGTTCCTCGCCGTAGACGTGGCGGGCGCGCACATAGTTCAGTGCGGTCTCGCCATTGACCCGCTGCTTGCCCGCTTTCTCCAGCACGGTGCCGAGAATGCCGTCGACGATGGGCTTGGGGGCGCAGACCTCGACGCCGTCGACCTGGTCGACCATGGCCTCGAAGCCGGCGAAGTCGATGCCGATGAAGTGGCCGATGGTCAGACCGGTCATCTTCCGGATGACGTTCACCAGGCATTTCGGTCCGGCCAGCGCGTAGACGGCGTTGAGCTTGTCGCCGATGGCCGAGGGCCAGATCTCCTTCGTGTACTCGCCCTTGTCGTTGTCCCAACCGTTGCATTGCGGCCGAGTGACATCCAGGTCGCGTGGGAAGGAGACCGCGACAACCCGTTTCCGGTTCTTCGGGATGTGCACCAGCATCACGGTGTCCGCGCGCGCGCCCTCGGCGTCATCGAGCGTGCCCGCACCCATCTGGCCGTTCACGCCCGCCCGGGTGTCGGTGCCGACGATGAGGAAGTTCTCGTCACCGAGCTGTGCGTTCGAATCGACGACGTCCTGTGGGTTGTCGTCGAGCGCGGAGATCTGGGTGAAGGCGTTGTTGGTGGAGCGCAGATAGCTCCAGCCGCCGCCGGTGATCATCAGCACCAGCACCGCGACGAACGCGAGGGCGATCCGGCCCGCGGTCTTGAGCCTGCGGTTGCGGCGCTGCCTGCCCGCGGCGAGCCTGGACAGCGGGGGATTACCGACCGGCTTGGGCGCGGCGGCGCTCTTGGCGCTTGTGCGGGCCTTTGCGGGGCGCTTGGGCTCGGGTGGGCGGCCGACCGGCGGCAGTACGTCGGTGATGGCTTCGGGTGGCTCCGCGGCGGCCGGACGTTTGGCGGGCCGCGCTGCGGTCGACTTACCCGCGATGTCATCGACGACGACGGAGCCGGTGGCCGGGCGCGGGCCGCTCCGGCGGGCCTGGGTGGTGTCGGCGGGCCGCTGTCTGGCGGCGGGCGCCGGACGGACCGGTGCCGGACCGGGTGCGCGGCTCGCTTCGGGAGCACGCGGGGCGGCTTCGGCGGCGCGGGTGGGCGCCGAGCTGTCCTGGGCCCTGCGTCTGCGTCCGCCGCGCTCGTTGTCGACCTTCTCGACGAGATCCTGCACCGTCAGCGGTGCGGAGCCGGAGTCCGCGGCGGCGTCGGTATGCCGCGACCGCCGGGCTCCGTGGGAGCCGTCTCGTTCGGTGTGGTCCGCCGTGGGATAGCGCTCCCACGGGGCGCGACCTCCGGGCCGTGGCGATTGCCCGTGCCGATCGTCACCCACCAACGAACCTCGCTTTTCGTCTTCGCCGTCGTCTGTGCCGGATCCGACCGGCATGACCGATTTCGCCAATGATAACGATTCCGCCACGACGAGCCAGCCCAGTGCGAAATCGAGTACGCCGCAATGCTGTTTGAAGCCCGCTGGTTTTCGGTAGCTGAATATTAGCGATCTGACGGCCCTGAACGGCGGTCCTGATGAATCGCCGCGCACACGAGTTTGCCAGGATCGGATCGAGTGGATACCCGAGGTGGATCGCAGACATGGACATTTAACGAAGTCGGATGTGGCGAGGCTAACGCGACGCGGCTCAGCCGCCGCTGTGCATGACGTCGGCGGCGGTGGGCACCGCGGTGTCGTCCGGGTCGTCGAGCCAGCCGTGCGGCAGGGCGACCTTGCCCGGTGAACCCTGCCGCCCGCGCGGTCCCTCGGCATCCTTCGGGAACGGGGCGTGCGGATCGAGCCGTCCGATCAGATCCTGCAATTCGGTCAGGCTGGAGATGGTGGCGAAGGCGCGGCGCAGATCCGCGCCGACCGGGAAGCCCATCAGATACCAGGCCATATGCTTGCGCAGATCGCGCATCGCCTTCTCCTGGCCGAGATGCTCGGACAGCAGCACGGCATGCCGGTACAGCACCTCGCCGACCCGGCCCAGATTCGGCGCCTCGGGCAGCGGCTCGCCGCGCAGCGCCGCCTGCAGTTCGCCGAACAGCCACGGGCGGCCCAGGCAGCCACGGCCGACCACGACGCCGTCGCAACCGGTTTCGTCCATCATGCGGACCGCGTCGGCGGCGGAGAAGATATCGCCGTTGCCGAGCACGGGAATGGTCTGTACGGCCTCCTTGAGGCGTGCGATGGCCGTCCAGTCGGCCTCGCCGGAGTAGCGCTGGGCGGCGGTGCGGGCATGCAATGCCACGGCCTTGGCGCCCTCGCCCTCGGCAATGCGTCCGGCGTCGAGGTAGGTGAGGTGGTCGTCGTCGATGCCGATGCGGAACTTCAGCGTCACCGGAACACCGGCCGGTTCGGCGGCGCCGACCATGGCCTGCACGATCTGTCGGAACAGCGCGCGCTTGTACGGCAGCGCGGCGCCGCCACCGAGCCGGGTGACCTTCGGCACCGGGCAGCCCAGATTGAGGTCGATGTGATCGGCCCAGCCCTCGCCGACGATGATGCGCACCGCCTCGCCGAGGGTGGCCGGGTCGACGCCGTAGAGCTGCATGGAGCGGGGGTGCTCGTCGGCATCGAAGGACATCATGTGCAGCGTCTTCTCGTTGCGCTCCACCACGGCCCGCGCGGTGATCATCTCACAGACATAGATCGAGGTGGAACTGCCGAACTCGCGGCACAGCTTGCGGAACGCCAGATTGGTGATGCCCGCCATCGGCGCGAGCACGACCGGCGGATCGACCGGATACGGCCCGATCCGCAGCGTGGTCATCGCCTCGGCAGTCATCGTCACGCCCACCAGTCTCTCATCCGGGCACGGTGTGACCGCTGCCACGGTGAGCTACCGGCGCTGCGCCGGGTCAACCGGTCGGGGCCCGGACGCCCTCCTCCGACACCGCGGATCGGCGGATCAGCTCGCGGAAGGTTTCGACGACCTGATCGTGGTAGGTGCGCAGCAGCATCTCCAGCCCGTCGAGTTCCGGCGCCGCGAGTTCGGTCCCCGACTGCCAGAGCGTGTGCAGGCGGCGGGCGAGGGCCAGATGTCCCTCGGGTTCGATCGGCCCGTAAACGGCCTGTCCCGCTTCGGGAACGGCGATCAGCACCTCGCCGACGGTATTGAACAGGCTGAGGAATCCCGGATGGCCGAGAGCCGAGAACAGGCATCGCAGCAGGTGCAGCTCGGCGGACATGATCTCGGCGAGTTCGGCCCCCTCGTCGACCAGCAGTTCGAACCGGTCGAGCGCCTGCCCGGACTGCGTCGTGTCGTAGCTTCGCGGGTCGGCCGCGAGGGTGCGGATGGCCTGCACGACCAGCATGTGATCGACATCGATGATGTCGGCGAAGATCTCGGTCGCCCGGTTCGGAATACGGTGCGCGAACCGGAAGACGAACCGCCAGGTGTCGATGCCGCCGTAGAGCCGGATATCGCGGACGGTGTACCCGAGGCCGCGGCGAGGTTCGGCGAAGCCGAGTGCCGCGAGCCTGCCCAGCGCGCTGTTGGCGATCGGCGTGCTCGCGCCGAATTCGGCGGCGACCTGACGTACCGATGGCAGCAGGTCACCGGGCAGGTAGTCGCCCGCCGCGATGCGGCAGGCGAGCTGCTCGGTGATCTCGTCGACGACCGTCGGTTTGGCCACGGCCGGATTCTCCCGGATGGCGCCCGGCCCCGACACGTCGGCGGTGCCGGGCGTCCGGCGGATGGCCGCGGCGGACCTAGGTGCCGGAGGCAAGCCGCGTATCCGCGCGTTCGGCCGCGACCCGTGGTCGCGGGGTCTGGAAGCGGTAGTGGTCCAACGGGAACCGGCGATTGCCGCGCCGGGCCTCGAAGAATCCGGACGGCCGGATGTAGGTGCTGTCGCCCTGCGAGTTCCGGTAGTAGGTCGGGACGTGGCCGTTGAGTTCGTTGAAGTAGTACCGCACCGCCTCCGCGCGCCGGAACACCTTGCGGTGATAGGCGTCATGCGCCGACTGCCGCACCTCGACCACGGTGGCGCCGCGCCGGGTTCCCTCCTTGATCGCACGCACCGCGTGATCGGCGGTCATCTCGACGAAGGCATGCCAGCCGCTGCCGGTCCACGAGTAGGGGCCCACCAGCGTCCAGCGATTCGGCAGACCGGGCACGGAAACGCTTTCGTAGGCCTGCATGCCGTGCTCGGTGTAGAACGTGCCGAGGTCGAAGCCGTCGCGGCCGACGACGGTACCGGGGCGGTAGGTCTCCGGATCGGAGAAGACCTCATAACCCGTGGCCAGCACGATCATGTCGAACCGGTGCTCGACGCCGTCGCCGGTCTCGATGCCGTCGGCGGTGATCCGGGTGATCGGTTCGGTGATCAGGGTGACGTTGTCGCGGTTGTAGGCCTGCAGGTAGCTGTTGGACATGGTCGGGCGTTTGGCGACGACCCCGAAGTTCGGGGCCAGCTTGTCCGCCGTCGCCGGGTCGTGCACCACCGCGCCCAGGAATGTGCGGTAGCCCTTGATGGTCCACCGGTCGAAATGGGCCAGTGTCGGGCGCACCACCGTCATCGGCACCGAGATGGCCGCGCGCAATACCAGATCGACCCCGACCAGTACCGCGCCGTGCACGGCGGCCTGGAGCCCGGGAACGGCGAGAACGCGCTGGCCCGCCTTCGGAATCACGAAGTCCGGCTTCGGGATCGACCAGACCGGGGTGCGCTGGAAGACCGTGAGCTCACCGACCTCCGGCGCGATCGACGGCACGATCTGCACCGCGCTCGCACCGGTGCCGATGATGCCGACCTTCTTGCCGGTCAGGTCGTAATCGTGGTCCCAATCCGAGGGACGCTGGATCTTGCCCGCGAAGGACTCCCAGCCGGGGATGCCCGCGTCCTGCTTCGGCCGGACGAACGCACCGACCGCGCTGATCAGGAAGCGCGCGGTGATCACCGAACCGGTATCGGTGATCAGCTTCCAGTATTCGCCGATGTCGTCCCACTCCTCGCGCGCGATCGTGGTGTCGAACCGCACGTGCGGATACAGCCCGAAGCGCCGGGCCACCTCCCGGTGATACTCCTTCACCTCGGCGCCGTACGGGAAGAATCGGCTCCACCGGGAATTGCGGGCGAACGAGTACTGGTAGGCGATGGCCGGAATGTCCACGCCGAGACCCGGGTAGTGGTTCTCGTGCCAGCTGCCGCCCACATCGCCGGCCCGCTCGATGATGACGAAATCGTCCAGGCCCGCCTGCTTCAGCTTCACACCGGCCGCGAGGCCGCCCGGTCCGGCGCCGATCACGGCGACCTGGAATTCGGGGGTGATGGACATTTGCGACTCCTCCGACACGGCTCCGTTGCCGTTGTCTATGCTGTGTTACACAGTAGTCAGCGTCTGGGACAGTTTCAAGCGTCACTCGGAGCGGAGAAGGCCGAGGTGGCCGGGCGGTCGATAGCCTGGCACCTCGGGCAATGCAGGGCCCTGAGTGGCGAGGACGGGTCGCGGAGCGCGATCGGAAGGATGTCGCGCCCGCCGAACTCGGCAACCGGACCATGGAGAGGACCAATGGCAGAGCAGAACGACGACACCACATCCGGCACGCCCAGTGACGAGCGGCGGACACCCGCCCCGGACGCGGTGCGGATGGATAAGCGGGATGCGGCCGCGCCGAGTCCGCCGTTCCCCACCGAGCGACCGTCCGGCGCCACGGTATCGATCCCGCTGGCTTCGGTGCGGTGGGGCGCGGCCGTCGCCGTTCTGGTCGTGCTGTGCGCGGTATTCGGATTTCTGTGGCTGTCCGCGAAGAGCGACCTCGACGAAAAGAACACGCAGGCGGCCCTCGCCCGAAAAGCCGAACAAGTATCCACCGATTACGCGATCGGGGCGGCGACGGTCAACTACCAGGACATCAACGGCTGGGTGGCCAAGCTGAAGGCCAACACCACTCCGCAGTTGTCGAACAAATTCGATGCCACCGCGCCGAAACTGGAGCAGATTCTGGTGCCGTTGAAGTGGACTTCGACGGCGTCGCCGATCACCGCCAAGGTGATCTCCGACGACAATGGCGTCTACAAGGTGAATGTTTTCGTGAACGTCAGCTCGACGAATGCACAGAGCCCGAGCGGTGCGCAGACCACGGTCACCTACAACGTCACCCTGGATAAGAACTCCGACTGGAAGATCACCGATGTCGGCGGAGTCGACGGCGCACTGCCGTTGAAGTAATTACCGGCTCGAACGCCAGCGCGCCGGCACCGGATTTTCCGGTGCCGGCGCGCTGATATTTCGCCGAGTTTGCTGGCGGCCTTTGATGTTTGCTGGATTCAGCCCGCGCTGGCTCCGGCCAGCTCGCGCTTCTTGGCCTCGCGCGCCAGCATGCGGTCGCGCTGCTCTTCGAATTTGATGACGTCCTGGCCCAGCCTGTCCAAGAACACGCCGAGCCGCTCGCGAACCGCCTCACCGCGCGCGGTGAAATCGGTGCGCTCGAAGATGTTCCACTTCTTCAGCACCGGCTGCACCACTTCCTCGAGGTGCTGGCGCAGGTCGTAAATGCCGTGCTTGGCCATCAGCACGCCGTTGCGGCGGAAGTTGGGCATACCCGCGCCGGGCATCTGGAAGTTCTCCAGGATCAGCGTGATCGCCTCGATGGCCTGGTCGGGGGAGAGGTCGAGGGCGGCACCGCACATGTTGCGGTAGAAGATCATGTGCAGGTTCTCGTCGGCGGCGACGCGCTGCAGCATGCGGTCGGCGATCGGGTCGTCGCAGACCTTGCCGGTGTTGCGGTGGCTGACCCGGGTGGCCAACTCCTGGAAGGTGACGTACGCGACCGAGTGCAGGAAGCCGGCGTCGGCCTCGGTGGGAGAGGCGAATCCGTTGGTCATGTGGATCATGCGCGCTTCTTCGAGGGCCACCGGATCGACACCGCGGGTGACCACCAGGTAGTCGCGCATCACAATGCCGTGCCGGTTCTCCTCGGCGGTCCAGCGGCCCACCCAGGTGCCCCAGGCGCCGTCCTGCGAGAAGTTCTCGGCGATCTCGCGGTGGTAGGAGGGGAGGTTGTCCTCGGTGAGCAAGTTCGTGATCATGGCCGCCTTCGCGACCTCGTTCAAACGGGACTGCTCAGGATCCCAATCCGCCCCGCCGAGTGCCGCGAAGTTGCGGCCCTCATCCCACGGGACGTAGTCGTGCGGATGCCATTCCTTTGCCATGGAGAGGTGCCGGTTGACGTTTTCTTCGGCAACCGGCTCCAACTCCGTGAGCAGCTCGAGTTGAGTCAGATCCCTTGCCATGTAATAGCCCTTCAGTGAGTGCGTGCACGCTTGCAGGTCGTTCCCCCAAGGTAGACCGTGCCGATGCGGCCATACCTTACGGCACCGTAGGTGTGATGCGAAACGCATCCGTTCGACAAATCGACGTCCGGTGATGCACTTCATACGTCTTCGTCGACGTTCGGTGACGTCTTCGAGTGTAAGTCCCGTCGCGGTCATTGCCGTGCCAGCATGCTGTGAGTTCTCTCCCTGCACGCTGTGACTTCCATCTGCGGCGACCGGTCTATCGCTACGGGCCGAGAGTTGTTAGCGCGGGCACAGCGGCGCATCGGCCGCCGGTCGGCGCTTGCCGCCGAACTGGCCGCCGAGCACGTTCCCCGGCGCGCCATCGTCGTTCTCGGTCAGCGCCTCGCCGAGCTGCCACCGTTGCCGCCGAGGAGGCCGTTCGGAATGTCGCCGATCGCGCCGCCGTCGGTCAGCTGCTCGGTCGGATGGGCGAGCCGCGATCGGGCCGAGGATCGGCAGCGCCTGTCGATCGCCCCGATCGGCGAGGCCGCACCCTAAAGCCGGGTGGCACCGGCCTGTAGTTCGCCGAGCGAGGTGGGCGCGTCGCCGCACCGTGTTCTGCGCGGCCCTGCCGACGCCCGGCCTCTCGGCGATCTGTCGAAAGAAGTCACCGGCTCCGCCCTTGCCGAGGGATGCCCCGGGTACGCCCGGGACCGGCTCGGGGTAGGGGAAGCACGCGTGAAGTGTGGGCATTCGTCGTTGCTGTACGGCCCGTGTCGCTCCGCGCCCGGCCCGGAAACCGGTCAGGCGTCCGGTGCACCGGACGCCTGACGGGGTGCCCCCAGTAGGGCTCGAACCTACGACCTGCGGATTAAAAGTCCGTAGCTCTACCAACTGAGCTATAGGGGCGCGCTGGGCAAGTGTAGTAGGCGTCGTGCCGAACCCCCAATCCGGGGAGTGGGTGAGTCGAGCGCGCAACGTCGAGGGCCGGGACGGGTAGGCCGGATGACGACGAGTCGTGATGTCGCACTGGGTAACAATGGTCACGAGCCGCGCGATGATGCCGGTAAACATTTGGTGCCCAGCTTTGTTCATTTCGGCCCGACATGGATATCATCGAATGATGTTGCCTAGCAAAGCCTTTGGATTTGCGGGGGGAGTCGGTCCGGAGCTCGGGGGAGTGCGTCGACGGCGTGGGTGGATGTCACATGGCCGATGGGTGGCCGTTGAGCGGGCCGGTCGGCTCTGGTGAACGCCACTGCGACGCCGCCGAATTCGAAAATCTGGCAAGCCATCTTTTCTTGTTGCGAGATGTTTGCTGTAACAGATATCCGGTTGAATCGGCTATCTGACTCCCCGGTTTGCCGCGTGTCGGGTGATGATTCCGGGTACGGTGACGCCTTGGTGAATTCCGGAAGAATCGGCGAATCGCCCGGGGACCCGGAATTCGGCTTATCGTTGTTGTGCCCGAACGTGTCGCGACCGGTACGGCCGTTCGCGCCCCTGGACTCGACGCCGCGGGAGGCTGATCCGAGAAGAAGTAATGCCCGGGTGCGCACCCCCTGCGGCGCACCCGGGCAGGAAAACTATACCAGCTGGTGTGTTTCAGGTTTTTCGCAAGTTTTCGTACCGAAAGTTTGAAACTGGGCGAAAACCCGGTTTGAAGTATTGATAAAACTCATAACTTCGCGCCATGGGTCCGTTCCTTTGGGGGGCACCGAATGGCGGCGAGTAGGCTTCGGAGGCGTTTCGAGCATGGCACGGCAGCAAGAGCGGGCCCGCCGGACACGTGCGGCGATTATCAGGTCCGCCGCCGTTGAGTTCGGGAAGAGCGGCTATGCCGCTGCATCGCTCAACCGCATATTGGAAGGTTCACGCGCCACCAAGGGCGCCATGTACTTTCATTTCGATTCCAAGGAAGATCTGGCGCGCGCGGTACTGGAGACGGCGGTCGAGCGCTACCGCTCCTCGGCCGAACGTTGGCTCGCGCGAACGGATCTCGGACCACTCGACACCCTGCACGGGATGATCGACGAGATGGCGCTGCGACTCGAGCACGACATCATCGTGCAAGCGGAGTACCGGCTCATCATCGAACCGGACTTCTATCGCGACGTGCAGACCGGCGGCGGCCGGATACTTGGTCGCGCCACCCGGGTGCTCGTCGTCCGGGCCGTCGAGCACGGGCAGTTGCGCACCGACGCCGACCCCGACCGGTTCACTCGCACCCTGACCGCCGCCCTGGCCGGCCAGCGCTACATGGTGGACCTGTTCGGCGGCGCGGTCGATCTGCGCTCGCGGTTCCAGGAAGCCCTCGAGGTGGTGGTCGAATCCATGTCCACCCCGCAGTGGGCCGAGAGGTTCCGGGTGGACGGCTGGCGCGCCACCGCCCGGCTGGAGGAACTCGGGCTAGCGCTCTGACTGGCTTGTGTAGGTGCTCTGACCAGCCGATTTGGGAAACGCGTCGAGCCTGTCATAAGCTATGCGAGCTCCCAACGGACAACCGTTGACAGCCGGTCCGGAGAAATCCGGGACGAGCCCCCTTCGTCTAGCGGCCTAGGACGCCGCCCTTTCAAGGCGGTAGCGCGGGTTCGAATCCCGTAGGGGGTACGGTCTTCGGATCGTTGGTAGCAACGCAAGGCCCTGTGGCGCAGTTGGTTAGCGCGCCGCCCTGTCACGGCGGAGGTCGCGGGTTCGAGTCCCGTCAGGGTCGCAAGTTGGCGCCGGAGAAATCCGGCGCTTCGCGTATGGCATTCCGTACGGGTGCCTGCGGCCAGGTAGCTCAGTTGGTACGAGCGTCCGCCTGAAAAGCGGAAGGTCGCCGGTTCGATCCCGGCCCTGGCCACCAAATCCCTCTACCAGAACACCTGGTCAGAGGGATTTTTGCTGTCTACACCCACTGGGGGCGTCGGTCGTCGCTCGACCGTGGTTTGCCCGCCGAATACCAGGACATGTCGCACCTGTGTTGCACGGCCTGAATGGGTCTGGCCCTGCTCGATGGCGGCTGTGCACACCGGGGGCTGGCTTCCCGCTTGCCTTGCGCGCAGAGGCTGATAGATCAAGGGTGGGCTTGCCCATCGGCGTGCCGACGCGACGGAGGAGCGCTTTCGGGGCGTGAGTGGCGCGGGATCACCATGTAGGCCACCATCCACCAGAGCCACGCGGCCGGAGATCGCGCAGTGGTCCGTTCGCGAACTGAGCAGGGGGGAGAGGGCGCCGACGCCCCCGGGGTGGGTGTGCCGGTCAGCAGGGGGAGCCGCGTCGGTGTATGCCGCTCCGCGGAGGAGGGCGGTTGCCTGGCGCCGCCCCTTGATCCGGTATGTCGGAATTCGGGAACGATCGCGTTAGGCGATCGGGTGTATTAGTCGCGCCGAACCGGCTTGGGCGCTTGGTGATTCGGATGTGGATGGGCTGCGGTTCATGGCATGCCGTGCTGCGGCGGGCAGTAGGGTGACCGCACCTCCTGCCGAGGGGCGGTGGACGTTGGTCCAGACATCGCGCCCAGGGAGGAGGTGGTGGGGATGGCGAAACATCGCCGGAGGAAGCAAGAGGCCCCGGTCGACTACGGCATCTGCTTGATCGTTGCTGCCGTGATCGCCGGGGCTCTCGTCTTGGTCCGCCGAGTGCGGGCTAGCTGACCCATCCGGTGGGGCGTCGGGCCAACGGCGTCCCACCTCTCGGCATCACTCACGTGACCAGTCGAATGTATCAATCGTTGGACAGATTTGTCCTGCTCCGGGTCAAATCTGCCCGACGCGGATCGCAGGTTCAGTCGGCGAACGCCGAGCCGAGATCGGTCATGGTGGTGATGACGGCATCGGGCGATAGGCCTGCGAGCCTGGCCAGCTTCTCCGGTTTGTTCGCGGAGTGGGGCTGCTGGCCGCTCCCCTGTGACAGTCTCGGCGCGCGACTGGGACTTTCGGGCAGGTTCTCGTCGAACGGAGCGCGGCCTCCGTTGCGTTGGGCCAGAATTGGGGGCTGGCATTACTCGGGAGGAGTCGTAATGACGGATCCATTGACGTTGGCGGGGTTGGGAGCGGTTGCGCTCACACAGGGCATTACCTTTCTGTACGCGCAGGTGACCGAGGTGCTGAAGCGTCGACGGGAAAGGCAGGCGGCGGGGGGCGCTGAGGCGGGGGCCGCGGTGCTGCCAGGAGGCGGGGGTGAGGTACTGGACGGTGAACTGCGTTCGACTCCCATCGATTTCGATCTGGTGGAGGCGCGGGTCGACGAGTTCGAACAGCTCTACGACCAGCTGTCGCGCTATGCGCAGCACCTCGCCGACGTGGATCCGGCGGACCGGAGGCTGGTGGAGCGGGTCGAGGCGCTGCGCGGGCTGCTGGAACTGGTCTACAGGCAGCGGATCACCTTCCGGGGCGAGCGCCGCGACAAGTCCGGCACCTCGATTCGGGTCACGGTGGAAGCCGAACGGGTGGACGGATATCTCGCGGGCTTGCGGGCCAGGATCATCGGCGCCGCCGATATCGACGTGCGCACCAAAGCCGGTGATGTCGGGCCGGATGGCCGGGCGATCGGAGTAGACGCGGACCGAATCGGCGGCTGACGGGGGAATACAATGACCGGAGTCACAGTCGGCGACCTGTTCTATCGGCCACTTGTCGAAACATATCTCGATCGGTTCTTCATCGAACGCTCCTGGCTCGCCGAAGCGGTGACCGAACTGCTCGACGAACCCGACTGCCGATTCGTACTGCTGACCGGCGAACCCGGCTGCGGAAAGTCGGCCTTCGCGGCCTGGCTGGCCGAACACGAACCGAGCGCGCTGCGCTACTTCGTCCGCCGCGACAGCATGTCGCGGGCGTCCGCGGGTGACGTGCGTTCGGTCCTGCTCACTCTCGGACACCAGTTCGCCGTGCTGCATCCCGAGGCTTTCGAGACCGATGCGCTGACGCTGGTGATCGAACAGCAGGCCGGTCGGGTCGGCCGAGGCGGCCGGATGGTCGGTGTCAAGGTGGAGGATCTGGTCGTCTCACCGTTCGCGGCGACATCGGCGGTGATATCGCAGCTGGCCGACGAGATCGACGGTGAGGTCGTCGCGGTCGAGGCCAGCCGGATCGTCGCCGACGAACGGCTGATGGATTTCGAGAACCTCCAGTACCTCGCGTTGCTGGCACCGGCCCTCGCGCTGGCCCGAATCCGACCGGAGACAAGGGTTCTGGTCGTTATCGACGGGCTGGACGAGTTGCGCTATCTGCCCCGCGACCAGGTTGCCGATGTGCTCACCTGGCTGGCCGTCTGTCCCGAACTGCCCGCCAACATCAGGGTGGTGGTGACCGCGCGACCCGACCGGGATCTGCTGGCCCGGTTCCGGGCCGCGCAGCGGCGCTGGTTGCGCGAGTTGGTGATCGGCGACGAGAGCACGGAGGTCGATCGGGATCTGCGCCGCTATACCAATCGGGTGGCGGCGGTCGAGCCGCTGCTCGGCGCCGGGCTGCGCGCGGTGGATCTGGTACCCGAGAAATTCCTGGCGGATGTGGCCGAGCGTGCCGACGGCAGTTTCCAGTACGCCCGATCGGTGGTGCGCGCCGTGCTCGACGCGAGCGCCAACGACCGGCACGGCGATCTGGCCGCCCTGGCTCGGCTGGCGGAATTGCCGAGTGAGATGAACGACCTCTACGCCTTCTTCCTCGGACTGGTCTACGAGGGGGCGCAGACGGTTGTCGCGGTATCGAGCGATCCGGAACAGTGGGCTCCGGCGTGGGGTGCGCTGTATCACCCGCTGCTCGCGGCATTCGCCTTGGCGCAGGAGCCGTTGACGCCGAAGGCGGCCGCCGAACTGGTCGGGCTACCGGTGGCGGCGGAGTGGATCGCGACGGCGATGACGCGGTTGGCCCAGTTCCTCGACGAGGTGGACGGTGGATATCAGCTCTATCACGAGAGTTTCCGCGAATTCCTGGAGTCCGAGCGGACGGACCCGCTGTTGCGGGTGGATTCCGCGCACTGGCACAACCGGATCACCGTGCGGGCGCGACGCCGGTTCGGCGGGGGTGTCGCCTGGCTGACGGCCGATCCGTATATCCGCCGGTACCTGGCGGTGCATGCCGCGGCCGCGGGCGGGCTCGATGAGCTGGTGCTCGATCCCGGATTCCTGGTCGCCGCGGAACCGGACGTGCTGTTGCGCGAGCTTCCGCTGCTCCAGAGCGCCGACGCCAAGGCCGCGGGCTGGGTTTATGAAGCGGCGGCCCGGCGCTTCTCGGGTCGACCCGTTCGGGAACGTCCGGGCCACCTGGAGTTGGTCGCGCGGCAGCAGCGCGTCGATCCGCTCACCGAAGGTCTGGCCGCCCTGGACGTGGAACGCGACCTCTCGGTGCGGTGGTTGCGTTCGTGGCTGTGGCACCCGCACCATCGGCTCGGCCGGTTCGGCGACACCTATCCGGTGGCGATGGCGGCCGATCCCGAATCGGACGAGATCGTGCTGCTCGGCGGCGACGGCGTCGTGCGAACCGTCGACCGTGGCACCGGGCTGGTCTCGCGGGCCTTCGATCTCGCTGTGGTGGTCGGCCCGCCGGTGGTACTGAATCTCGGCACGGCCTTCGGCCGGATAGTAGCCGTCATCGGGGCCGACGACGGGCGGGTGCATATCTTCGATCCCGTCACCGGAGCGCCGAGTCTTCCGCCGCTGTCGGGTCGAGCGGGTTTCGGCAGGTTGCCTCGATTGGTCGTATCGGGACGGATCACCGCGGAACCGATCGTCCTCGGTACGCCCGCCGAACTGTCCGCGGTCGCGGTCGTCGATCTCGATGATCAAGCGTTCGCGGTCGCCGGGGATCGGGATGGGGTGGTGATGGTTTGGGATCTCGCCACCGGCGAACCACGCGCGGTGTTCAACCCGTTCGAATACGGCACTCCCGAGTCGTTCACGATGACCTCGCTCGATGGCGTGCCTGCGGTGGTGATCGGCGATCAATTCGGCCGGGTCGCGGTCCTGCATCTCGGCGATGTCCCGGTCGATTTCGGTGTCACGCCGATCTACGAACAGGAACCCGAGGAGGTCATCGAGGCCTTCCACAATGTCAATGCGCTGGTCACGGTCACGGTAGCGGATCAGACGGTCGTGATCACCGCCGGTGACGACGGCATGGTTCGTTTCTGGAATCCGCACGACGGCAGCCATATCGGTGAGCCGATCGCGGCCGATCCCGAGGCGCTGCGCGCGCTCGCGGTATTGCCGGGTGACATCTTGGCCGTCGGTGGGCAGTCGCTGAATCTCTATGCGCTTTCGGACCGCCGCAGACTCGCCGGCGTCCCGAAACCGCACGACAGTTCGATCACGGCGCTGGCGACGACCCGGTTCCGGGGCGAGGTCGCGTTGGTGTCCGCCGGCTACGACCAAGTGGTCAATATCTGGCCGGTCGCGGAGTTGATGTCGGTCGCGACCGACCGAGTGGAACCGCCGGATACGACGACGGTCCACGGCGTGACGACGGGCGTGGTGGCCGGACGTCCGATCGCGGTGTCGGGTGGGTCCGACAGCAATCTGCGCCAATGGGATGTGGACAGTGGTGAGCCGATCGGCGTGCCTATCAATACCCGGCAGAACGGCATTCGCTGCGTGGCCTCGGTCGAATCCGATGCGGAACTCCTCATTGCCACCGGCGGGTTCGACAACACCGTCGCCCTGGTATCGCTGAGCGCGGCCGGTGCTTCGATGGTCGGGAGGCTCACCGGTCACAGCGGATATATCGTGGCCCTGACATTCGGCCGGATCGGCAAGCGGTTGGTGCTCGCGTCCGCCAGCGGCGACCACACGATCCGAATCTGGGATGTGGCGAGCCGCGCGTGCATGCATACCCTCGTCGGGCACCTCGCGACGGTGCAGGCGGTGCTGTTCCTGCCGCCGCGTCGATCGGGACTGTTCGGATCGCCTCCGCGCCTGCTCTCCGGCAGTGACGACGGCACCATGCGGCTGTGGGATCTGCACAGCGGCACACAGATCGGTGCGCCGCTGATAGATCCGGACGGAATCCTCGACGACGACACCGACCCGCCGCCACCGAATCTGCCCGAGGACCAGTCGCAATGGGTGCGGGCGGACTATCTGGTGGCGGCCGAGGACGCCAGGAACCGCGCCGATCTGGCCTACTGGGGCGCTGAGAAGGCCAAACAGCTGAGCGGGGACGTGCCGGATCCGGTCTGGCTGGAACGCAAGGGCGGCCGTTTCCGGCCGTACCTGTCCTTGGGGCACACCGGCGTCGCCGGGCGCGAAACAATCTATGCCGCAACGATTTCCGGCATCCGGATCTGGGATCTGGAGTCGCTGACCCCCGGCGCCTGGATCCCCCTGTATCCGGGCGCCGTGGATGCACTGCGAGTCGACGAACTCGATGGCCGGATCCGGTTGGTCGGTGCCGGAGGCCGTGGCGAACTGACCGTCAGCTACCTCGGCGACACCCAGCCAACGGTGCGCTTCGACACCAGCGGCCACCTCTTCGCGATCTGTACCCACCCCAATAACCCCCACATCCTCATCCTCAGCGGCGTCCACGGACTGATATCGATCGAACTGCCGCACTGATGCCCGCCCTCGCGATCCGTCGCCGAGAATCTCAGCGGCGCTCCGCAGGATGTGCAGCGGGTCCGGCAGTGTCTCGCGCGGTTCGGGCGGCACTCGCGGTTCGGGTGACACCGACGGGGAGAAATACTTCGGCGGGATGGTGATCGGTGGGATGCTGGGGGTATGGCGGAAAAGTGGTATTACTGCTTGAAGCATCAGCGCGCTGAGCTAGGGATGAAATGCTGGTTCCGGGATCGGATGGGGCCCTATCCGGACCAGGCGACGGCCGAGCGGGCGCTCGATATCGTGCGGGCGCGCAACGAGCGGGAGGACGCTCGGGACCGCTCGTGGCGCGAGGGTGATTGAACTCACTGCGTAATACCCCTCAGGTACTCGTCAGGCTCATCAAGTACGGTTTCTCAGAAATCAACCGAAATGCTCGGCGGTCCGGCGTGGGCTGCGGGCTGGAACAGGCGAGCAGGGAGGGCGACCCTTGAGGGTTACCGTTGTTGTGCCGACCTACAACGAGCGGGAGAATCTGCCGGTTGCGGTGGAGCGGCTGACGGCGCTGCCAGTGCCCGACCTGCATGTGCTCGTGGTGGACGACAATTCGCCGGATGGCACCGGTGAGGTCGCCGACAAACTGGCGGCCGAGCTACCGAATGTGGTCGGCGTACTGCACCGCACCGAGAAGGACGGCCTCGGCCGCGCCTACGTGGCGGGTATCACACGGGCGCTGGACGAAGGCGCGGATGTGGTCATCCAGATGGATGCCGATCTGTCGCATCCGGCCGAGGTGATTCCGGCGATGCTGGAGAAGTTGCAGACCACCGAAGCCGGCGTGGTGCTCGGATCCCGGTATGTGCCGGGCGGCTCCACCGCCGAGGAGTGGAAGTGGTACCGCAAGGCCCTCTCAGCCTGGGCCAACTTCTACGTCAACCTGATCCTGCGGCTGGGAGTGAAGGACGCTACCGCGGGCTTCAAGGCGTGGAAGGCGGATACGCTGCGCGCCATCGACGTGGCCTCGATCCGCAGCAACGGCTACTCGTTCCAGGTCGAGATGAACCACCGCACCGTCAAGAAGGGCGTTGCGATCGCCGAGGTGCCGATCCGGTTCGAGGAGCGCACCGTCGGCGCCTCCAAGATGAGCCTCAAGGTGCAGCTGGAGTCGGCGCTGATGCCGTGGAAGCTGCTGTTCGGCCGCTCGGTCTGATATACCGCTGATCGAACGACGCGGGGCCCCACATCCGGATCGGATGCGGGGCCCCGCGTCATTGCGCGCACTCACCGCGAGGACGGCCAGTGCAACAGGGTGTCGATATAGCGCTGCCGGACCGCCTCGACCTCGGCGTCCATCTCGTCCGGATCCCACGCCGCCACGTCGATCGGCGGCAGGATCGCGACATCCACCGTCCCCTTGCGCGCGATCATCGAATTCCGCCAGGAGATTTCGCCCGCGTTGCGGATCACCACCGGAATAACCGGCACCCCGGCCCGGTAGGCGATATGGAACGCACCCTTTTTGAAGCGCCCGACTTCCGGCGTGTACGAGCGGGTTCCCTCGGGGGCGATCGCGATCGACAATCCGCCCCGCAGCGTCTCCACCACCGGCGCGAGCTGTGCCTTCGCCTGCGTCGTATCGGCGCGGTCGATGAATGTCACGCCGACGAACCGCATCAGCGGCCCGAAGATCGGATTGCGGGTCAACTCCTTCTTGCCGATCCCGGTGACCCCGCCCTCGAGCACCCTGGGCACGATGATCACGTCGAACTGACTCTGATGGTTGAACAGGAAGACCGCGGGCCGAGGTGCGCGGGCATTCTCCACGCCGGTCACCCGCAGTCGCACGCCGAGCACCCGGAGGGTGGCGCCGGTGCCGTTGGCCATCAGCGCGTCGGCCATCTTGCGCCGTTGCCGGGTGTAGGACTTGGACAGCACCCCGAATACCGCGCCGCCGAGCATTGCGGCGAATCCGGCGATGGTGCGCAGGTAATCCCCGGGGCCGGGCGACCGCCTCGGCCGGAAGGTCAGATCGGGCCAATCGTTTTCGGCGGCGGCCACATTCAGGGTGCGCTCCGGATTCACCACCACCGGATGCCCCACCGCGGCGAGTAGCGGCAGGTCGGCGGCCGTATCGGCGTAGGCATAGCTGTGGGCGAGATCGATGCCGCGGGCGGCCGCGAAGGCGCGTACCGCGTCGACCTTGCCGTTGCGCCACAGTGTCTTTCCGTCGACGTATCCGGTCAGCACGCCGTCGCTGATCGCCATCGAGGTGTAGAGCAGATGGTCGATGCCGAGTTCGGCGGCGGCGGGCTCGACCTGGAATCGGGTCAGCGCGCTGGCCAGTACCACGGTATGTCCGGCCGCCCGGTGGGTCCGGATCAATTGCCACGCCTCCGGGTAGAGATGCCCGTAGATGGCGTGCCGGAACAGTTGTTCGCCGAGCTCGTCGAGTTCGGTCTCGGGCAGGCCGGCCAGCGCCTGCGAGGCCTGTTGCAGGAACCGGCTGTACTCGCCGTCGGTGAGGCCGTTGCGGATGCCGCCGAGCAGGGTCGCGGCGGCTTCGCCGGTACCGCGCCGCAACAGCCGCCGGAAGAACGGCGGCCGGGTGAAACCGTCGACAACGGTGCCGCCGAAGTCGAAGACCGCGGCGATTTCGGGGCCACGCGGTCCGGATCGAATCGCCGCCAGCAGTGCCTCGAGCGTCCGCGGGGTATCGGCCGACGCCCGCGCGAAGGCATCGCCGGGCTGTGCGGCCGCGCTGCCCCTCATTGGGCGGGCCCCAGCCGATTCGACGGATCGAGGGTGGCGGCGCGGGAGATGAGCGCGCCGATAGTGCGCAGTTGCTCGGCGAATTCGTTGCGGCGCCGGGTCGACTCGGCGCGATCCTCGGCGGAGTCGAGGTCCGCGGGTCGCAGCAAACCGTAATTGTCGGCGAGCTTCAGCGCACTGGTGAACAGTTCGGTGGATACCGACTCCGGACTGTGCAGCCGCTGCTGCAGCAGCATCTGCTTGCCGACCGCGAGGCATTCGTCGAGGAATTGCTTGCGGTCGATCTCGACCGCCGGATCGCGGGCGGCGAGGCGTTCGGCCACCACGAGCTGAGCGTCGACGAACGATCGCAGCACGCGGTGCGCCATCATGAATCCGGACGCGGTCAACTTCGCCAGCACGTCGGTCCCGAAGGTGTCCCGGCGGGTGTGGTTGAGCCAATCGGGGTCGACCAGCCGCATTTCGGCGGTCATCTGGGCCGTGAACTCGGAGCGGTCGGGGAAGAAGAAGTCGAACTTCAACAGGTCGCGCAACCGGTAGGCCTCGTCCCAGCCGGTGCTCAGCTGATCGCTGTCGGGCGATTCCACCGCCGCCAGGATCGACAGCTCGAGGATGGCCCGGTTGATGAACCAGTGCACGGCGCTGTTGCGGTAGAAGGCGGCCTCCAGGTGAGCCCCGGATTCGATGGAGTACACCGGCTCCAGTCCGCCGCGATACACCGTGACCACCTTGGCCAGTGAGAGTTGTTCCAGCACCACGGCCAGGCTCTGTTCGTCGCGCAGCGCGGCGAGTTCGCCGCTGGGCAGCCCGCGTTTGTCGATATAGCCGAGCACCGGGGCGAGCAGGGTGCGCACCTCGCCGAGGGTGAGGGCGCGTTCGTCCACACCGAGCAGGGCCAGCGTGGCCAGCGCGTTCACGGTGATCGGGGTGACCGCGTTGATGCCGACGGCGATCTCGAAGGCCAGCCGTTGCACCGCCTTTCGCTCGAGTTCGGCCGTTTCGTCGTCGGCCGCCATCGAAATGGCTTCGACCTGCGCCGAATCCGTCCGGTGCAGCGGAATGGAGATCGAGGGCGCGCTGAGCGGATCGCCATTCGCCGCCAGCCGTTCGCGCGCCGATAGCGGGTCGCCGAACCGGACGTAGACGTGCCCGGCGGAATGCTGCTGGCTGCGCACATACCGCGCGAGCCAGGCCAGCCCCTCCGGCTTCTTCTTCCCGCCGACCTGTTCGGTGGCGATCGCGCCGAGTTCGTTGAGGCGTTCGTAGGTGATCGAGACCGGGACCAGCATGACGTCGTCGATCCGGTTCGCGCGGACCGCGGCGGCAAGATAGTTCAGCAGGCCGTAGCGCGGCGGCCGGAGCTTGCCGGTGCGGGTGCGCCCGCCCTCGAAGTACCACTCCAGATTGAAGCGCTTGGCCAGCAGATAGGCGAAGTACTCCTCGACCACCGCCTTGTAGACCTCGTCGTCGCCGAAGCTGCGCCGGATGAAGACGGCGCCGGTGCGGCGGGCGATCGGCCCCATCGGCCAGAAGCTCAGATTGGCCCCGCCGATCACGTGGTTCGGCGGAAAATCATTGCGGGCCAGCACGTCGCCGAGTACGAACGCGTCCACATAGGAGCGATGCGAGGGCAGGAAGACCAGCGGGTGGCTGCGGTTGAGCGCGCGCAGCGCGGCCAATCCGGATTCCTCGGTGTCGACCTTCCAGGTCGAGGCGTGTACCGGCCGCATGGCCTGGGTGAACAGGTCCGAGACCAAGCGGCTCTGCGCGGCGACGAGTCCGTTCAGCGCCTTCTCCGCCCGCCGGTACACCTCCTGCGGTGCGGCGCCGATCTGGTCGGCGATGAGTTCGAGCCTGCGCAGGAATTCGGGGGAGTCCAGGATTTCCTCGGCCACCAGCCGCGGCACCTTGTACCGGTCGCCGATGATGGATCGCTCGGCGCGTTCCAGCGCGACCACCGCGGCGCGCACGATGGCGCGGGCGAACGGTTCGGCGGAGCCCGCGGCCATCATCGCGTAGGCCTCCGGGTTGTTGAGTCGCAGTTCGCTGAGCAGCGCGGGCTGGCCGGTGAGTATCACGTGCCGATCCGGCGATTGGTGCACCAGTCTGCGCTGGGCCAGTCGATGGGGTTTGCGTGGATTGGTCAGCAGCGCCAGATCGGCGAAGGTGATGCGCCGGACTCCGTCGCGTTCCGGCGGCAGCCACAGCACCCGGATCGGGACCACGAGCGGGTCGTCGCGTCTGCCGACCAGGCGGGCGGCGATGGCGCCCGCGTCCAAGTCCAACTGGGTGACCGGAATGTCGGCGCCGATTTCGGCCGCGAAGCCGCCCTCGCCCAGCCAGGTGCCGATGAGGTCGCGTTCCACCGGCGAGGACGACTCGATCAGCGCCACCACCGAACCCGGCGGCGTAGTTCGCGAAGTCGGTGCGGGAGCACCCCCGTCGTGATCGATCATGGCTGGTCCCTCCGCAGACTGGCGATCCCCCTATTCAATCTCTCCGCGGCCGTTCGCGCAGGAACTCCGTGCGGCGAGTTGGCTCGCCGCACAGGGGTCGGCCGCCGACCGAACTTCCCGCTGGTGCGCCCGTGGCGGTTGCCGTGGGCCCGCAGGAGCCTACGGTGTGTGCGGAAACTGCTGATGCGCAGCAGAAATGGCCCGCTGGGCGGGATGCCGTGTGTTCGCGAGCACACCATCTCAGCGGCGAGGTAATGCTAACCTTACCTCCACAAGTTAGGCCAGCATAACCTTGGAGGATCGTTGTCGACCACGGACGAGCGCTTGCGCGTGGAGTATGTGACCGATCCGGCGGCAGCGATGTCCCGGCTGGCTGCGGCCGATCGGTTCGGCGAGTACGTCATGTACGAGCGTCCGGGGGAATGGGTATTCGCCGCCGACCCGATCGGCAGTATCGAACTGGATGTACACGAGCTGCGGGTGAGCTGGGAAGGGCAGACCTCGGCCCGCAAGTGGGAGGGGACCCCCGCGAGCGTCCTCAACGAGACGCTCGGCAGATTGCCGCTGGCGGGCCGAAAGGCATACGGCTGGATCGGATTCGAATTCTGCGCGTGGGCGCTCGACGCCACCGCACACCTGGATCCGCGAGCCTCGTTGGCGCATTTGATGATTCCGCGGATCGAGGTCCGCGTCGGCGAGTCCGGTGTGCGGATTTCCGGCGCCACCCCCACCGAGGTCGGCGATATCCATGACCTGATCGCGGCCTCGCAGGACAGCGCTCTGCCGCAAGCGCATCCCACCGACATCCGGCTCGACCCGACCGGCTACCGGGACCGGGTCGCCGCGGCGGTCGACGAAATCCGTTCCGGCCGCTATCAGAAGGTCATCCTGTCCCGGAAGGTCGAGCTGCCCTTCGCGGTCGACGTGCCCGCCACCTACCGGCTCGGACGCGCGCACAACACCCCCGCCCGGTCCTTCCTATTGCGCCTGGGCGGGCTCGAGGCGGCCGGTTTCAGCCCGGAGCTGGTGGCCTCGGTGGACGACGATCGGGTGGTGACCACCGAGCCGCTCGCGGGCACCCGCGCCTTCGGCCTCGGTCCGGAGATCGATAGCGCGGCCCGTGCCGACCTGGTCCGCGACCCCAAAGAGATTGTGGAACACGCTATTTCGGTGCAGACATCCTTCGCCGAGATCGCTGCGGTGGCCGACCCGGGTACCCCGGCGGTATCCGATTTCATGGCGGTCCGGGAGCGGGGCAGCGTCCAGCACCTGGCCTCCACGGTGCGTGGCAGGCTGGCCGCCGACCGTTCCAGCTGGGATGCGCTCGAGGTGCTCTTCCCGTCGGTCACCGCCTCCGGCATCCCCAAGCGCGAGGGCGTCGACTCGGTATTCCGCCTGGACGGCGACCCACGCGGGCTGTATTCCGGTGCGGTGGTGACGATTTCCCCCACGGGTGCGATGGAGGCCACGCTGGTGCTGCGCGCGGTCTACCAGACCACCGAGGGCGCCTGGCTGCGCGCGGGCGCGGGTATCGTCGGACAATCCCGTCCCGAACGGGAATTCGAGGAGACCTGCGAAAAGCTGGGCAGCGTAGCGCCTTACGTGGTCAAGGCCTGAGTCTCTAATCGTCGTCCCGGCGTGCGCCGGGACGACGATCTCGCTTCTCGGCGACGGTTAGGCGCTCCCGGAGTGATCAGTTCGTGGTGACGGCCCGGTCACGCAGTGTGCGTGGCCAATTCGCGGTGCCAGCTGATGCCTCTTGCTCCTCGGCGCGGGGATCGCCTGTGCCGCAACTCGTCCCGACGACAAGCATGGTGATCGTGGGTGCGTGCTCGCCGGTGAGCAGGATGAGTATCGCGTTTGTAAAAACTTGTGGACAACGATCGCTCCCGATCCCGACGAATGCCAGCTAGCCTCACTCGACAAGATCGCCTATTCCAGCCAGAGGACCGCCGCCATGAACAGTCTTCTACATACGTCCGGGTCCGCCCGAAGAACTTCGACCGAGGGTCTGCTCAGCGGAAGGACCGCTGTCGTCACTGGAGCCAGCCGTGGCATCGGCCGGGCGATCGCGATCAGGTTCGCGGCGGAGGGCGCGAACGTCGCGATGATCGCCCGGACCCAGGAAGCGCACCCCGAACTGCCCGGCACGATCCACGCCGCCGCCGCCGAAGCGGAGGCCGCCGGCGGCGATGTGCTGCCGCTGGTGGCGGATGTGCGTGATGACAAGGCGCTGGCGGATGCGGTCGATCAGATTGTCGAGCGGTTCGGCGGTATCGACATCCTGGTCAACAACGCCGGATCGGTCGATCTCACCGTCGCCGAGCAGATCGGGATGCACCGCTACGACCACATGCAGGCCGTCAACGTCCGCGCCCCGTTCCTGCTGTCCAAACTGGCGCTCCCGCACCTGCGCGCCTCGGCACGAGCCGGGCGCAACCCACACATCCTCACGCTGTCCCCACCCCTCAACATGAATCCCGAGCACATCGGCAACGGCGTTGCCTACACCGTGTCCAAATACGGCGTCAGTATCGCCACCATCGGTTTGGCGCACGAATTCCGGGAATACGGCATCGCCGTGAACTCCCTGTGGCCCCGGACCAAAATCGACACTGCGGCGGTACGCAACCTACTCGGCGGCGCAGCGGCCGTCGCCGCGTCCCGCAGCCCCTTGATTTGTGCCGATGCGGCTCTGATGATCGTGACCAGTCCCGCGTCGGCCTACACCGGTCAGCTTCTCTTGGACGAGGATGTCCTCGCTTCCCACGGCTGCACCGACCTGGACGGATATCGCGTCGTACCGGGCACCGGCGCGCTCGCCAACGACCTCTTCATCGACGCGTAGACCACCGCGCAGGAAGCGAACCCATACGCGCGGGTACATGACGGTTTCGCTATCCGCGCAGTGCCTTCTTGTCGATCTTCCCGACGGCGGTGATCGGCAGCTTGTCCGACTGCCGGAGCAGATCGGGCAGCTTGTAGGTGGCCAGGCCGCGCTCGGTCAGGAAGGTTTTGATCTCGGCCAGGCTCGGCATCGCACCGTCGACAACGAGGACGGCGCAGACCTTTTCGCCGAGGGCGGCGTCCGGCAGCCCGACCGCGGCGGCATGGCGCACCGCCGGGTGGGCCAGCAGATGCTCTTCCAACTCGTCGCAGGAGATGTTCTCGCCGCCGCGGTTGATGACGTCCTTGATGCGGCCGGAGACGACGAGGTGCCCGGAGGGCAGACGGCGGACCAGGTCGCCGCTGCGGTAGTAGCCGTCCGGGGTGAACGCGCGGGCATTGTGTTCGGACGCGCGATAGTAGCCGCGAATGGTGTAGGGGCCCTTGGTGAGTAGTTCGCCCTCGGCGCCGGGTTCGACATCGTTGCCGTCGGCGTCGACCACCCGCACCTCGTCGGCGGGGGAGAGCGGGCGGCCCTGGGTGGTGCAGATCAGTTCGTCCGAATCATCGAGGCGGGTGTAGTTCAACAGGCCCTCGGCCATGCCGAATACCTGTTGCAGCTTGCTGCCGAGCGCGGGCCCGACCTCCCGTGCGTTCACCTCGGCCAGCCGGGCGCCGCCGACCTGGAGCAGGCGCAGCGACGATAGCTCGGCCTCCTCCCATTCGACTGCCGCGCTCCACAATTGAGCCAGCGGCGGTACGACCGCGGTGACCGTCACCCGGTGCTGTTCGATCGCGGCGAAGGCATTCTCCGGGCTGGGATCGGTGACGAAGGCGAGGGCGCCGCCGACGCCGATGGTGCCGAGGATGCCGGGGCAGGCCAGCGGAAAGTTGTGTGCGGCGGGCAGGGTGGCGAGGTAGACGTCGTCCTCGGTGAGTTCGCAGACCTCCGCGCTCGCGGTGGCGTTGTAGACGTAATCGTCGTGGGTGCGGGCGATCAGCTTCGGTAGTCCGGTGGTGCCGCCCGACACCAGCATCAGCGCGATATCGCTCGGGTCGATCTCCGGTAGCGCCGTCCCGTCGCGGGGTACCGAGTTCAGGTCGG
Organism: Nocardia sp. NPDC050710; assembly: GCF_040654375.1. Lineage (NCBI taxonomy): Bacteria > Bacillati > Actinomycetota > Actinomycetes > Mycobacteriales > Nocardiaceae > Nocardia > Nocardia sp. NPDC050710. The sequence continues at coordinate 32,309 of NZ_JBFAHV010000011.1, forward strand.
TGAACACGCCCGGATCGCCGAGTACCAGCACATGGCGCAGGGTCGGCACGGTCGCGCGGACCGTGGCGGCAAGCTCGCGGTAGTCGAAATCGCCCTGCCGGTCGGCGACGATGTAGGCGACCGCCTCGGAAAGCGCCGCCAGATGCTCGATTTCGGCCCTGCGGTGCGCGGGCAGTGTCAGCACCGGGATGATGCCCGCCCGCAGCAGTCCGAAGAGCACCGTCAGGAACTCCGGCACATTCGGCAACTGCACGACGACCCGGTCGCCCGGTGCGATCCCCAGCGCGAGCAGTCCGTGCGCCATCCGGTCCGCCTCCGCGTCCACCTGCGCGTAGCTGTGTGAATTCGCGCCGTCGAGCAGGGCCGGGCGATGCGGGTGCCGCCGCGCGGTGTCGCGCAGCAGATCACCGAGCGGGCGGCCGGTCCAGTAGCCCGCTGCGCGGTAGGTCTCGGCCGCGTCGGCGGGGAAGGGGACGTAGCCGTCGCGGTGGCCGGTGGCCGCGGGGGATGTCGAAGTCACGGTCTGCCTCACGTGCGGGAGTTAGCGGGGATATCGATGTAGGTTAGGCAACCCTATCTCAACCGAAGAAGTAGTCGGCTCGAAGGCGTGGAAGTGAGGTTCGCCGTCCCGCTGAACGGTCACGTATACCGGACTAGACTCACCGCTATGACCCGTTGGGACACCTCGGATATCCCCGATCAGAGTGGCCGGTCATTCATCGTCACCGGTGCGAACAGCGGACTCGGCGCGGTGGCCGCCCGGGCCCTGGCCGGGGCGGGGGCGGAAGTCGTACTCGCCTGCCGGAATGTGGCCAAGGGCGAGCGGGTGGCCGCGGGCCTCGGTGAACGCGCGCGGGTACGCAAGTTGGATCTGGCCGACCTCGCCTCGGTACGCGAGTTCGCCGCGGGGGCGGACCGGGTGGACGTGCTGATCAACAACGCGGGCGTCATGGCCGTCCCCGAAGGGCGCACCGCCGACGGCTTCGAAATGCAGATCGGCACCAACCACCTCGGCCACTTCGCGCTGACCGGCCTGCTGCTGGATAAGGTTTCCGATCGCGTCGTCACCGTTTCCAGCGGCGCGCACGCCGCGGGCAAGATCGACCTGGACGATCTGAACTGGGAACGCCGCAAGTACTCCCGCTGGTCCGCGTACGGACAGGCCAAGCTGGCCAACCTGATGTTCGCCTACGAACTCCAGCGCAAGCTGACCGCGGCGGGTTCGCCGAAGATCTCGGTGGCCGCGCACCCCGGCTACGCCGCCACCGAATTGCAGTCGCACACCGAGTCGTTCATGGATTCGCTCATGGCGGTGGGCAACCGGATATTCGCGCAGAGTGCCGAGATGGGTGCGCTGCCGGAGCTTTTCGCCGCCACCATGCCGGTCGATCCGGGCGCCTACTACGGCCCGACCGGGCTGGGGGGCATGCGCGGATACCCGGGTCGATCCGATTCGACCAAGGCATCCAAGGATGAGTTGGTCGCGGGTGAATTGTGGGAGCTGTCGGAGAAGCTGACCGGCGTCACCTACTCGTTCGGAACGTAGCACGCGAGAACGACTATCGGCCCGGCCGGTCGATGTCGTGGAAGAACTGTCGGCACGACCGATCGGCAGCGAGTGGTACCCGGTATGACCTGGTTCACATTCGCGTGCTGTCACACTCCGGAGCACTGCGCCGTCCTCTCTATGAAGCCAACCGAAACCGCCAGGAAGAAGGCACATCATGGACGCGCGATTCGACTACTACGGCAACGACAACGGCGCGAAGTTCATCAAGCGCATCGGTAACGCCGGGCTCGTCGTCGACGGCTCCACCCTGCCGAAGCCGACCCAGGAACTGGTCAAGCTACGTGCCAGCCAGATCAACGGCTGCGGCTACTGCACCGATATGCACTCCAAGGATGCCGCGCATGCGGGCGAGACCCAGGTCCGCTTGAACCTGGTCGCCGCGTGGCGCGAGGCCACCGTCTTCACCGAGGCCGAGCGTGCCGCGCTGGCGCTCACCGAGGAGGGCACCCGCCTGGCCGACGCGCACCACGGCGTCAGCGACGACACCTGGGCACAGGTCGAAAAGCATTACGACGCCGACCAGATCGCGGCGCTCATCTCCCTCATTGCTCTGATCAATGCCTACAACCGGATGAATGTGATCGCTCGCATCCCGGCGGGCTCCTATGAGCCCGGCCAGTGGGGGTGAGCCGCGAGACCGCACGACACGCCCGGCGCATCGGCCGGTGTAGGGCGTGACATGCGGCACTCCGACGATTTCTAGAGTTGGCCAGCGCGTTACCCGTTGATCTCTGCTGGTACAGTGGCCGTCGTGCAGCGCGCGTATTTCTGGTTTAGCAAGCCGGCCCTGGGTGGGCTGGTCTGCGGCAACCTCCTGCGCTGACTCTCCTCCACCCCGAGCCGGATGATGGACCGGCTCGACGGGTTTCACGTTCCGTGGGTCGGCCTGAAGAAAAGGAACCCACACATGACAACCGCAGCTGACGTCGACGCGCGGCATTCCGATCTCGACGACCAACGCACCCTCAGCGTGAGCCCATTGCGCTCACCGGCCGAGGTGCGTCGGGTGCACCCGATCACCGATGCCCTCGCCGACACCGTCCGGGCGGGCCGCAAGGCCACCGTCGACGTGCTGAACGGCGTCGACGATCGCCTGATGGTGATCGTCGGCCCCTGCTCGGTGCACGATCCCGCGGCCGCCATGGATTACGCGCGGCGCCTGGCGGCCAAGGCGGCCGAGCTGGATGACCGGCTGCACGTGGTGATGCGGGTCTACTTCGAGAAGCCGCGCACCACCCTGGGCTGGAAGGGCCTGATCAACGATCCGCATCTGGACGGATCCTTCGACGTCAATACCGGACTCGGCTTCGGCCGCAAGCTGCTGGTCGACATCACCGCGCTCGGCCTGCCGGTCGCGTGCGAGTTCCTTGATCCGATCACCCCGCAATACATCGCGGACCTGGTCTCGTACGGCGCGATCGGGGCGCGTACCGCGGCCAGCCAGGTGCACCGCCAGTTGAGCAGCGCGCTGTCCATGCCGGTCGGCATCAAGAACGGCACCGATGGCGACGTGCAGGTGGCGGTGGACGGCGTGCGCGCCGCCGCGGCCAGCCACGTCTTCCCCGGCACCGATCTGGACGGCCGCTCGGCACTGATCCGCACCAGCGGGAATCCGGATTGCCACGTGATCCTGCGCGGCGGCAGCACCGGCCCGAACTACGACGCCGCCTCGGTGGCCGAGGCCTGCATCCGGTTGGAGAAGGCGTCGCTGCCGCAGCGGATCGTGGTGGACGCCAGCCACGGCAACAGCAATAAGGATCACAATAAGCAGGTCGACGTGGTCACCGATATCGCCGACCGACTGGCGGACGGTGAGCCGGGCGTGATCGGCGTGATGCTGGAAAGTTTCCTGGTGGCGGGCCGCCAGGATCTGACGCTGGGCCATGCGGACGAGCTGACCTACGGCCAGTCCATTACCGACGCGTGCCTGGATTGGGAGACCACCGCTCGGCAGCTGGATCGGCTCGCGGCCGCCGTGCAGGAGCGCCGCGACCGCTGAATGGCATTCGAACCCCGCCGACGGGTCCACCGAAGTGGTGGGCCCCGGCGGATTCGCCGCTCATTCGGTGTTCCCCGTCGATCAGGTCGCTATGACGGCAAGCAGGTCGCCCGATGTGCGCGTCCGCGTATGGAACCCGGCGTCGGCGAGGTGTTCGATGAGCTTGCCCGGGGCGGGTTTCGGGCTCGACGCCGAGCCGCCGACGGGGCTGCCGTATCCGTAGAACAGATAGAGCGCGCCATTCGGACGCAGTAGCTGTCGGATGAGATCCAGTTCGGCGGTGGGACGTTTGGTCCAGAACAGATTCACGTTCACCGCGAAGACTTTGTCGAATCCGCTGCCGACGAGTCCGGGATCGACGCCGACCTGCTCCGGGCGCAGCGTCTCCAATCCGGCATGTACCAGGCTGGCCCGGCCGGAATCGATATGCGCGGCATGGCGTTTGCTCGCCCGGGCGATGGCGGTGGGGGAGCGGTCGACGCCGACGATATATCCGTCGATCAGCCGTGCGGCGACCTCGGCGATCGAATCACTGGATCCCGGCCCGATTTCGAGCAGCCGATCCGACGGGCGAACCCCCATCGTCGATACGATCCAGCGGAAGCGCGCGTCACCCGGCATATTCGCAATCTACGGTGTCTCGGCCGCCGTGGTGGTCGTGTTTGCCGACCGGCGAGCGCCGGGTTTCCGGCGGTGGACTCGTGGTGACACGCGGGCTCAACGGCACCGCGCTCGGAGGGGGATCCGGCGGACCGTAGAATCGTCCCGATGGTTGCCGCTCTTCTCGCTGACTTGTTCGAATCGCATCGGGCACATTTGCTTTCCGTCGCCTACCGGATGACGGGCAGTGTCAGCGACGCCGAGGACGCGGTCCAGGAGAGCTGGCTACGGCTGGCCGGGGTGCACCAGTCCGAGATCGATGATCTGCGCGCCTGGCTGACGACGGTGGTGAGTCGAATCTGCGTCGATCACTTGCGCAGCGCCGCGGCACGCCGGGAAACCTATGTGGGGCAGTGGTTGCCGGAGCCGGTGGTGACCGGCGTGACGCCCGTGGGTGCGCCGGATCCCCTGGAAGTGGCGGTGCGCAATCAGGATTGCAGGCTGGCCGTGATGGTGGTGCTCGATACCCTGACGCCGCCGCAGCGGGTGGCCTTCGTACTGCACGACGGGCTTTCGATGTCTTTCGACGAGATCGCCGAGATACTCGGGGTCTGCGCGGATGCCGCGCGGCAGTTGGCGGTGGTGGCCCGCAGGGCGGTCGACGATATTCCGGCGCCGGTGCCCGACGACGAGCACGAGGCGGCGGTGCGACGGCTGCTCGCGGCGTTGGCCACCGGTGACGTCACCGCGGTTGCCGCTGCGCTGCACCCGGATTCGGTGCTGATCGGCGATGCCAACGGCACCACCTCCACCGCCGTGAATATCATCGGTGGCGCGGATGAGATCGCCCGCTTCATGCTCGGCCTGGTCCGCAAGTACGGCATCGGGGATTCCGGCGATGCCGCGACGCGCTATGAATTCGCCACGGTCAATGGACAATTGGGCCTGGTGATGAATCTGGATTCGGAGACCGACGAACAGGATTGGCATCCCGCTCGGGTCGTCGGCTTCACGGTACGCGACGGATTGGTCTGGGGCGCTTACGATCACGCGAATCCGGCCAAGCTGACGGGTGTGCGACTCTGAGCCCGTGCCAGGCCGGACCCTCATCGGCCGGCCTGGCACGTCCGGCGTCGCTATGGCGTCGTCGAGCCGGTGAACCAGTCGCCGGTCGAGGATCCGGTGCCCTGGTTGCCGGTTGTGGACCCGGTGAAGAAGTCGCCGGTCGAGGATCCGGTAAACCAATTACCGGTGCCCGCGACCAGGTCGTGGGCGATATTCCGAAGGAAACCCAGTACCGATCCGGCGACCTCCGACGCGGCCGGCTGCAGTACTAGGTCGAGATAGGAGGCCATATATGCCCCTTTCGAGATTCCGCCGGGTCGGCGGATATGTGAGGTAGAACACGGCGAGGCTAGCTGCCGCTGGGGAAACGCACAACCGTGCAGGTAGAGGCGTCAAAGTAAATGTGAAACATAGCCGTTCGCTATCTGATGGCAACAATAGCGATCGCTGGGCTACTCTCCGGAGTATGCTTCCGCGACCATCGACCGTTGCCCGCCTGCGCCCCTTCGCCTCGACGATCTTCGCCGAGATGACCGAACTCGCCGTCCGGCACGGCGCGGTCAATTTAGGCCAGGGATTCCCCGATACCGACGGTCCCGCGGGCATGCTCGAGGTCGCCAGGCAGGCGATCGCGGACGGGCTGAACCAGTACCCGCCGGGCCGTGGCATGCCGATCCTGCGCCGCGCCATCGCCGACGACCGGGCCCGCCGCTACGGCACCCGATACGACCCGGACACCCAGGTGCTGGTCACCGTCGGGGCCACCGAGGCGATCAGCGCCACCCTGCTCGGCCTGGTCGAACCCGGCCAGGAGGTCGTGCTGATCGAGCCCTACTACGACTCCTATGCCGCGGCCGTCGCGCTGGCCGGTGCGACCCGTCGCACCGCCCGGCTGGTCGCCGACGGTGACCGGTTCGTACTCGACCTGGACAGCCTGCGCGCGGCCATCACCCCGGCCACTCGGATGCTGGTGGTGAACTCGCCGCACAACCCGACCGGAACCGTGCTCGGCCGCGCGGATCTGACCGCGATCGCCGAAATCGCCTGCGAGCACGACCTGTTGGTGCTCACCGACGAGGTGTACGAACATCTGGTCTTCGACGGCACCGAGCACATCAGCCTGGCCACCCTGCCCGGCATGGCCGAGCGTACCGTGGTGGTCTCCAGTGCGGCGAAGACTTTCAGCGTCACCGGATGGAAGACGGGCTGGGCCTGCGGTCCGGCCAATCTGATCGACGGCGTGCTCGCGGCCAAGCAGTTCATGACCTTCGTGGCGGGTGGCCCATTCCAGCCCGCCGTCGCGCACGCACTCGACCACGAACTCGACTGGGTCGCCGACCTGCGGGATGCCTTGTCGGAGAAGCGGATCCGACTCTCGGCCGCGCTCGCCGACACCGGTTTCGGCGTGAAGTACAGCGCGGGTGGCTATTTCGTCTGCGCCGACATCACCCCGATGGGCGCCACCGACGGACTCGACTTCTGCCGCGCACTGCCGGAGCGTATCGGTGTCGCCGCGGTCCCGGTCAGCGTATTCACCGACGACAAGGCATCGTGGAACCACCTGGTCCGCTTCACCTTCTGCAAGCGCGACGAGGTCTTGGACGAGGGGGTCCGGCGGTTGCGCGCCGGAGTTCGCGTCGGCTGAAAACCTGACGCTGATTCGGGGTGATGCGCGTGGGCGCCACCACCTACCGACCCCGAAGGTCGGGGCTGTGCCGGGCCTGCGGAGCGCGCCACTGATACCGGCGCGCCAGCAACCGGAACGCGATGGCGAGTGCCGCCGCCAGCAGACCGCTCCACGCCCGGTAGTAGCCGAAATGCAACAGCGTCGCGGTGGCCGCCGCGCCGAATAGCGCGGGCACCGCGTACAGCTCCTGATCGGGGCGCAGCACGCTCGGCACCTGGCCGCCGAGCACATCGCGGATCACCCCGCCGCCGATGGCGGTGACCATGCCGAGCAGCGCGGCGGTTGGCGCGCCGGTGCCGTAGCGGTAGGCGACCACCGTTCCGGTCACGCAGAACAGTCCGAGTCCGACCGCGTCGGTGATCTCCAGTGCGCCGCGGGTCAGCCGGTGTGACGGGTGGCGGAAGAAGATGACCAGTGCGGCGAGCAGGGATGCGGTGAGATAGGTCAGATCGGTGAAGGCGCTGGGCGGGGTGCGCCCGATGAGCAGATCGCGGATCACCCCACCGCCGAGCGCGGTACTGCACGCGAGTACCGCCATACCGAAGATGTCGAGATTCTTGCGCACCGCCAGCAATGCCCCGGAGGTAGCGAACGCGATCACACCGAGCAACTCGCCGATCCGCTGTGCCGCATCGGCCGCGGAGTCGAGCTGGGTCGCCATGATGTCCAGTCCCGCGCTCATCGATCAGCTCCTTCCGCGCGCACTCTGCCCCAGCAGGTTTGCACGAGGGGCCCTGTGAGCTCCGTGACACCCTGGTTACCGCCGTACCGCGCGGGGCAACCGGGCAACGGTGGCGGGCGATCAGGCCGGGGTCGGCCGCGCCCGATCGGTCGCCAGCATGACCGCGATCCCGCCGAGCATCGACCCCATCACCCACCGCTGCGTCCGCAGCCACAGTGGCCGTCCGGTCAGGAAACCGGAGATCCCATCGGCCCCCAGCACGATCAGTCCGTTCACCGTCAACGCCACGGCGATCTGTACCGCCCCGAGGCACAGACTCTGTAACCACACCTGCCCGCGCTCGGGGGCCACGAACTGTGGAATCAACGCCATGTACATGATCGCGATCTTCGGATTCAGCAGATTCGTCACAAAACCCATGGTGAACAGCCTGCGGACCGGATCGGCGGGCAAGGTGCTCGGCGCGAAGACCGAAACCCCACCCGGCCGCACCGCCTGCCACGCCAGCCACAGCAGATATGCCGCCCCCGCCAGCTTCACCGCCAGATACAGCCCGGGAACCACCGCGAAGACCGCGGTGATACCCGCCGTCGCCGCGGCGAGGTACACCCCGAACCCGGCCGCGACCCCAGCCAGCGACACCAAACCGGCCCGCCGCCCCTGCGACACCGTCCGCGACACCAGATACATCATGTTCGGCCCGGGCGTGAGCACCATCCCCAATGCCGCCGCCGCAACCCCCAGCACCGCCGCAATCTCGATCATGACCGCGATCGTCGCGCACGGCGGCGTCCCGCGTCTCGGTCCACTCGGCAGCCGGTGGACCGGTGCCGGGGCGGCGGAATCGCGCCGCCGGAACAAATCGGGGCGCTTACACGCTGTAGTTGCGGAGCCGTTGGCAGTACTGTGCCCTCGGCGTGGTCTGCATCAATGCCCGTGGACGGGTGTTGTCGGTGGCCTCGGGGAGAATGGTCGGGTCGGCGCGATCGGGTGGGCGATGGGTGTCCGACCGCCGTATACAAGGAGAGACTGTGACCGACGGTCCACTGATTGTTCAGAGTGATAAGACGCTGTTGTTGGAGATCGACCACGAGTCGTCCGATATGGCGCGCCAGGCCATTGCCCCGTTCGCCGAACTGGAGCGGGCTCCCGAGCATGTGCACACCTACCGGGTGACGCCGCTGGCGCTGTGGAACGCGCGCGCGGCGGGCCACGATGCCGAGCAGGTGGTGGACGCGCTGGTCACCTACTCGCGGTACGCGGTGCCGCAGCCGCTGTTGGTCGACGTCGTCGACACCATGGCCCGCTACGGCCGATTGCAGCTGGTGAAGCATCCGGCGCACGGGCTGACATTGGTCAGCCTGGATCGCGCCGTGCTGGAGGAGGTGCTGCGGCACAAGAAGATCGCGCCGATGCTCGGAGCCCGCATCGATGAGGACACCGTGCAGGTGCATCCGTCCGAACGCGGCCGGATCAAGCAGATGCTGCTGAAGATCGGCTGGCCCGCCGAGGATCTCGCGGGTTATGTCGACGGCGAGGCGCATGCGATCGAACTCGATTACGAGGGCGGCCACTGGGCGTTGCGCGACTACCAGCGGATGGCGGCCGATTCGTTCTGGGCGGGCGGCTCGGGTGTGGTGGTGCTGCCGTGTGGCGCGGGCAAGACGATGGTCGGCGCGGCCGCGATGGCGCAGGCCAAGGCGACGACCCTGATCCTGGTCACCAATACCGTCGCGGGCAGGCAGTGGCGGCGCGAGCTGCTGGCGCGCACCTCGCTCACCGAGGACGAGATCGGCGAATATTCGGGTGAGCGTAAGGAGATCCGCCCGGTCACCATCGCGACCTATCAGGTGATCACCCGCCGTACCAAGGGTGAGTACAAGCACCTCGAACTCTTCGACAGCAGGGATTGGGGCCTGGTCATCTACGACGAGGTGCATCTGCTGCCCGCGCCGGTCTTCCGGATGACCGCCGACCTACAGTCCCGGCGCAGGCTCGGGCTGACCGCGACGCTGGTGCGCGAGGACGGCCGCGAAGGTGATGTGTTCTCGCTGATCGGGCCGAAGCGCTACGACGCGCCGTGGAAGGATATCGAGGCGCAGGGCTGGATCGCCCCGGCCGAATGCATCGAGGTGCGGGTCACCCTCACCGATGCCGAGCGCATGGCCTATGCGACCGCCGAACCGGAGGAACGGTACAAGCTGTGCTCCACCGCGCATACGAAGATCGCCGTGGTGGAGTCGATCCTGGACCGGCATCGGGATGCGCCCTCCCTGGTGATCGGCGCCTATCTCGAACAGTTGGACGTGCTCGGCGCCGAGTTGAACGCGCCGGTGATCCAGGGTTCGACGAAAACCAAGGAGCGCGAGGAACTCTTCGATGCCTTCCGGCGCGGCGAGATCCCCGTCCTGGTGGTGAGCAAGGTCGCGAATTTCTCCATCGATCTTCCGGAAGCCTCTGTGGCGGTGCAGGTTTCGGGCACATTCGGGTCGCGTCAGGAGGAGGCGCAGCGGCTCGGCCGTCTGTTGCGGCCGAAGCAGGACGGTGGCCAAGCCCACTTCTATTCGGTGGTCGCTCGTGACACCCTGGACGCCGAGTACGCGGCGCACCGGCAGCGTTTCCTCGCCGAACAGGGGTATGCCTATCGCATTACGGATGCCGACGACTTGCTGGGACCGGCCATCGGATAAGCGGAGGCGCAACCTCCGTAACGTGTGCTAGGAAGAATACGTGCGACGCTTCGAATTCGCGGTGGACCGCAGGCACGCCCATGCGGTGAACGAAGTCTTCGCCGACCTGCGGCGACTACGCGTCATGGCGATCGCGGCGGCGGTCATCGCGGCCACCGGCACCGCCTATCTGATCTGGCTGAACCACCCGTGGTCCTATCTGCTGGCCGTCGCCTTCGCACTCGGCGCGGTGGTGGCGCTCTGGGTGGCGCTGTGGGCGCCGCACCGATCCAGCATCGATAAGCTGTACGCAGACGGTGAGCTCGTCCCCGCGGTGGTCTCCGAAACGCATCCGAGCGGTGTGGTGCTCCTCGCACTGGTCGACGTCTCGAAGCCGGAGACACCGAATCCGCGCTACGCCTTGGTCATCCGGAAGGTGCGCGACCTGCCCGGCCACCAGAAGCGCGCGGGCGAGCGGGTGCCCTCGGTCGCGATCCGCACCGATCGGACGCCACGCCAGGTGGGCGAGCGCTGGCAGACGGTGAGCGCGATGCCGATCGCCTGGGGGACCAGGGACGACACCGTCATCGCACGCGCCCGCGCGGCCATCAGCGAGGTGGAGTGGCGGCTGCTCACCGACAATCTCGAACTCGCCGCGAAGGTGCGGCGCACGTCGGCCAAGCGCCTGCTCCTCGATCCGCAGCAACTGCCCGGCGATCTGGGTTCCTGAATCCGCCTGCACCGGGCCGACACTCGCGTCGGCCGCTACCGGAAACCGGCTTGCGCCGCGCCCTAGACTCGAAGGATGGTTCCAGCTTCGAATCTGCTGGCATTCCTTGCGGCAGCGGTGGTCCTCGTCATTGTGCCGGGACCGGGTGTGCTGTTCACCATCGGCCGGGCGCTGACGCTGGGCCGCCGCGCCGCGCTGCTCTCGGTACTCGGGCATACGGTGGGCGTCTTCCTGGTGCTATTGCTGGTCGCCCTGGGTCTCGGCACCCTGCTCATGGCGTCGGCGCTGGCGCTCACCGTGGTGAAACTCGCGGGTGCGCTCTATCTCGTCTATCTCGGCGTGCAGGCGATCCGGGAGCGTAAATCGCTGCGTGACGCGCTGGGCGCCGCCGTCGAACCCGCGCTGGACTCCCGGGTGCTGCGCCAGAGCGTCATCGTCGGGCTGACGAATCCGAAGGTGATCGTTTTCTTCGCCGCGATCCTCCCGCAGTTCGCCGAGCCATCGGCCGGGTCGCTACCACTGCAATTCCTGATCCTCGGCAGCATCATCCTGGTGGTCGCGCTGATCTCCGACAGTGCGTGGGCGTTGCTCGCCGCCTCGGCCAGGACCTGGTTCGCACGGTCGCCGCGCCGATTGGAAGCGGTCGGCGGCGCGGGCGGTGTGATGATTGTCGGCCTCGGCGCGTCGGTGGCGCTGAGCGGCTCGACGCACTGAACCGGTTACCATCCAGCGAGATCCGTACAGCGGTATCGCGGGGGATTGCCGAAAGGGGTTGGTGGGCGAGTGAGGTTATCCGGCCTGTGGGTGGCCGCGGTGGCCGCGGTGCTTGTCACGGCGCTGCCGGGTACCGCGTACGCGGATCCGTTCGTCGGATCACCCGGTCTGGGCGACCCGTACTACCCACTGGACGGCAATGGCGGCTATGACGTCGGACATTACGACGTGACCATCGACTACGACCCGCCGAGCCGTGAACTCATCGGCCGAACCCGCGTCGACGCCACCGCGACCCAGGCGCTGCGCGTGTTCAACCTCGATTTCAACGGCCCGGATGTGCGGATGGTTTCGGTGAACAACCTGCCCGCCGCCTTCGATCGCAACGGCGAACACGAGCTGACGGTCACCCCGCTACTGCCGCTGCTGCCCGGACTGCCGTTCACCGTGCTGGTCGATTACGCGGGACCGGCGGCGGACACCGAGGGGGAGGGCTGGACCCTCGCGCCCAGTGGCGGCGCCTTCGTCGCCGGGGAGCCGCATTCCGCCACCACCTGGTATCCGCTCAACGACACCCCTTTGGATAAGGCCACTTTCGCGCTGCATGCGACCGTGCCCGCGGAATGGGAGGTGGTCTCCAACGGACTGCGCACCGGGGATACCGTGCGAGGCGACAAGCGGACGGTCAGCTGGGAGTCGCGTCAACCGGTGCTCGGCTACCTGACCACCGTGGCGATCGATCACTTCAGCTACCTCGAGCAGCGCCGCGCCAACGGCACCCCGCTGCTCAGCGCGTTCGCTCCGGAGGCGGAGCGGAATCGGGAGACCGAGCAGCGGTTGCCGGAGATCCTGGACTTCGCCGAGGCGCTGTACGGCCCGTATCCGTTCGAAGCCGCGGGCGGGATCTACGTCGATGCCCCCATCCAGTTCTCGCTGGAGACCCAGACCCGGCCGATCTACGCGCCGTGGACCGACCTACAGACCGTGGTGCACGAAATCGCGCATCAGTGGTGGGGCGATTCGGTGTCGGTGCGTCAGTGGTCGGATATCTGCCTGAACGAATGCTTCGCCAGCTACACCGCGGATTATCTGTGGCCGGAACGCATGGAGGGCGCCGACGTCGACGCCGACTATCGGGAGACCGTCGCCGCATACCAGGACGTGCCGGGATTCTGGGACATTCCGCTGGAGAATCCGGGCGCCGGAAACGAATTCACCTCGGTCTACTATCGCGGGCCGCTGTTCCTGCACGCCTTGCGCAAGCAACTCGGCGACGACGTATTTTTCGGAGCCGTCCGGGAATTCATTACCGCACATACCTATGGCAATGCCTCCATGCCGGAGTTCCGCATGTTCATGCAGTCGAAATCCCGGACCGATCTGACCGGCTTCTTCCGGGCCTGGCTCGACACCACCGCGCCGCCGCCGGAGGAATATCTGTTCCCCGGCTCCCTGCGCAGCTAATCCTCACCGACCCGCTCGCGGGCCCGTCGCGCCCGGCGTTCGACCCGATCCAGCTGCCGTTGCGCGGACCGGAGTTGTTCCTGCGCACCGCGTTCGGCGGTGCGGGCGAACTGCCTCTGCTGTTCGGTGTGGGCCAGTTCGGCGCGCAGTTCGGTGAGGCGGGACTCGATCGCGGTCAGCGCGTTCGTCGCTCGCTCGATCTCATCGCGCGCAGAATCCCTTGCTGTGCACGCGGATTCGAGGTCGGCGAGAGCGTCGTCCAATTCTCGTCGCGCCGAATCGTCGGCGGATTCGGGCGGAGCCGACGGTGCGGGTGTGGCGGGTTCGGCGGGGGCGGTATCGGGTACCGCGACCAAGGTCGGTCCCGCGGGCCCGAACCCCTCGTAGCTCGCCGCGCTGGCCAGCGTCGCGGTTCGAATCTGTTCCGCCACAGTGGGATCGGCGAGTGCGGCGGTCAGTGTCCGACTGACCTCGCGCAGTACCGTTTCCCCGACTGCGCGGCCGTATTCGGCGGCGAGTGACCCGGCCCGCGTCGCGAGTGCGTTGACGACCTGCTGACGCTGCGCCCCGAGGCTGCGGAGTTGATCGCCGGACAATTCCCGCTGTGCCGTGCGCAGCGCCGCGCCGAGTCGCAGAAGTGCCGCTACATCGTCGGGGGACGAGCGCGCGAGCAGGTTGACCGTCCACGCGGTGACCGTCGGCTTGCGCAATTTTCCGATCGCGGCCGCGAGTTCTTTGTCGCCCGCCGCCTTGGCCGCGGCGACCCGGGCGTCGCGGGCCGCGACGAACTCGGTGGGGTCGAGTCCGTACAGATCGCGTGCCGCCTCCTCGAGGGTCATACTTGTCAAGCGTAACGATGGGTCCGCTCGCCGCGACACACTGGACGAGTTGGGCAATCGTCCACGTTGTGGGCGATCTATGGAAGGTATTGCTAGTGAACAGTTTCGGACTGCAGTTGCTGAACGGTCTGCTCCCCAGGCTGCTGGGTTTCTCGCTGCTCGGGATGTACGGCCTGGGGCTCTGAGTCTCCGCGCCGAACGTCCGGGAAGGACTGGATGCGGCCACCGTCATCGTGCAGGTATCCTCACCGCGTTCACGACCAACGTGAATTTATTCGGTGAGAGAGGTTTCTTCACGTGAAGTTCCCAGGAACGAGGCTGCTGGCGCGCGTAGCGCTAGCCCTCCTGGCGGTGGCCGCACTAGCGGCCGCGGTAACCGGTTGTTCGGCCGTCGATAATGCGACCAAGTCCGATGTGGCCAAGACCAAGGTCGGTGACTGCATCAACATCACCGACAATTCGATGACCGCCACCAAGGGCGAGCCGATCGATTGCTCCTCGCCGAAGGCCGTCTACAAGGTTTTCCAGACCTCCGACAACAAGACCGAGTGCCCGTCGAACGAATACACCAGCTACACCGAGGAACTGGTGAGCGGTGGCACCGCGTTCATGTGCCTGGCCCCGAACTTCAAACAGGGCAGCTGCTACAACGACGTCGGCACATCGCCGTACAAATGGGTGGATTGCACCTCGAAGGACGCCACTTTCAAGGTGGTGCAGCGCATCGACGGTCAGACCGACGAACTGCTTTGCGAGAACGCCGAGGAATTCATTACGGTCCCGGACCCGAAGACCCTGTTCTGCATAGCCAAGCCCTGACCGATTACTCCAGCAGGGCGACCGATGCGATCCGGTGCAGCGTGAAATGCCGGACCGCGCCGGTCACCGGATCCAGCGCGTCGAGTTGGCCGTTGCCAACCTTCAACGGTTCCACCACGCGCTGGGATGCGACGCCGGAGGCGTCGACATAACCGATATTCACCGACCGCCGCACCCTGGCCGCCAGCTGCAGCAGCGCCAGGGTCGCGGCGGTGCTGGTACGGGTGCCGTCGGTACGCACGGCCTGACCCGAGCGGGCGCTCGCCGCGCGATCTCCGGCCCGTAGCTCCGCGACCAGCAATTCCAATTGTTCGGTGCTCGGCGGCGTCGGCCGGTACGGCTGGCGCGCATGGGGGCGCACCGAGATCCGCGTGCCGCGCGGGCGCAGATCAACGATCGTGCCCGCCGAATCCTCGCCCGCGGGTGCGAATCCCGCCGCACGCAGTTGCTCCAGCACTTCACCGAGCGGAGCCTGCGCAATGGCCACGGTCGGCGCGATGGCCCGCAATGCGAGCGCGCCGGCGACCGGCGCGGCGAGCACCTGGGCCAGCAATGCCGGGTCGTCGCTGCGCAGGAAGGACTGCGCCATACCCGCCCGCAATTGGCCGTGCCGCCGGGCCACATCATCGATCAGGTAGGTCAGCGCCTGCGGGACCGGCGTGCGCGAACGGGTATCGAACAGGGCGTGCAGTTCCGCGGCGGTCATGCCCGCGTCGAGCGCGCGCCGCACCGAGGTCTCGCCGATCCGGTAAACGGTGGCCGCACCCGCGGATTCGACATCGGCCACCAGCGCGACCCGCCGCTGTAGGTCGGCGGTCAGCGGCCCCGGCGCGATCACCGTCAGATCCGCCTGCACGAGGACGTGATCCACCGGTTCGGGCAGTGCCTCCTCCATCGCGGCCTCGGCATCGGACGCACTGGTGGCCGCGCCGTGCAGCAGCGCACGGGCGGCGGAACCGAGGGCGCCGCGCCCGATGAAACCCAGTTCGGCCGCCTCGCGCAGTGTGTGCCGCACCGCCTCCAGCCGAAAATGCCTGCGTCGGCGCGGTTGCCGCCAGGCCAGGATGCGGCCGATATCGGCGGGTTCGACCGCGGAGCCGGAAGGGTACTCCGCGAGCAGGCTCAACATGGTCCGCCGGTCCCGCGGCGCATGCGGATTGCGCAATTCGATGGAGAGCGCGGCCAGTGGTTTGTCATTGGCGTCGCGCATACCGATCATCCACGGCATCCGGTCCAGCTCCAGCCAGACCAGCGCGAGCACCACCCAGCGCCGGGCGGGCGGCGATTCCAGCCAGGCATCGGCGGCCGGAGTCGGCGCCCAGTAGTCGTCGGTGGAGTCGAAATCCGGCGGCGGATCCGGCAGCCCCTTCTCGATCAGTTTGGCCGCCGCGAGCAGTTCGACCAGCAGACCGGCCCGCGGCTCCTCCACGCCGATCTGCTTGGCGATACGACGCAATTCCCGCACCCCGAGCCCGCCGGCGCGCAGCGCGGGTGCGGGGGCCTGACCGAGTGCCTCCAGAATGCCCGCGCAGTGCCGCAGCAGCTCGCCGACCTCGCCCGCCGCGACCGCGTTCACCTCCGCCGGAGTTTGTTTACCCGGCTCGGGTTTGGGGGGTGTGAGCGCATGGGGATGGGTTACCGGTTCGCGGCGCAGCACCTGGCCGACGGTCACCGGTAGTTCCACGGTCTCGTCATCGATCCCATGCAGCAGCCCGCGGGTCAGCAGTTGCTGGACGGGGCGCTCCGCCGGGGTGCCGGGTGCGGCGTCGCGGGTACGCCCGCGCGGGCCGGTGGTAGCCAGCTTCTCCAGCAGCGTGCGCTCGGCGGGGGCGAGTTCGGCGAGGGCCGCGACGACCTCCGGCTCGGTCAGCGCGTCCGGGATCTCGGTGGTGCTGCCGATCGGCCAGGGCAGCGCCTCGGCCGCGGCGGGCACCAAGTGCAGATTGTCGCCGTCGATCCAGACCAGGGCGCGGGCGGTCAACCGCTCCAGGGCCGCGTCGAGCGCGACCTTTGTGACGCGGCCCTTCAGCTGGGCCTGCAGGGCTTTGCGGGAGAGCGGGACGGTGTCACGCGAGGGGCCGTGCACCGCAAGTATTTCCACGATGGCGAACTCGAGGGTGTCGAGATCGTCGGTGGCACGCAGCACCGAGGCGCGCTGCTCGGCGCGGGCCGCCAGCACCGTCATCGAGGAGGGCAGCGGCACGGCGAGATCCGGCCGGAGCTGGAGCAGCGCCACGAGTTGGGCGTCGGTCCGGGCGCCGAGCCATCCGGCCATGGAATCGGTTGCGGGCTTCCCCGCCCCTCCACGCCTCGTGCGGGTCGTGGGTGCCTCGACCTCTGGGTCGCGGTCCGGCGGCTGAATGCTCGTCCTGGTTTCGGGCGTGCCCGACGAGTTACCCATGGGCTCCTGAGATCAGTCGTTACCTGACAATCCGATGATTCAGCCTAATCGAAGTAGCCCGCCCGCCGCCGCGCGAAGACGGTTGCCGACCGCGGTCGTGAAGTTCCGGGGTGCGGGGAGGTTGCCCCGGTCGCCTCGCATGCCAGAATGGCAGCGTGGTGAATAAATCCAAGAAACCGTATGTCGACAATGGCTGGCCGAAGCTGGCCGATGGTGACCACGCCGTCACCGAACTCTCCTCGGCTCGCTCCGGTGGTCTCTCCCCGTACGGCGAGGACACCGAGTTCCCGGTCCCGGCCGATCAGCTGCCCTACATGCACCCGCACACGGTGATCAACCGCTGATCTCAGGGCCACCAAGCCCGTAGGTACGAACAAGGCCCCCGCATCCTCGTTTGATGCGGGGGCCTTGTTCGTGAAAAGACTTACTGGGGCAACAGGCCCTTGTTCGCCTCGTAGAAGTTCACGACATTCGGGTCCAGCGTGGTCCCGTTCGCCTTGGCGGCGTTGAAGAAATCGAGGGCCTGCTGCGGGATCTGCACACCCTGCTGCTGCACCACCGCGATGGCGCGGTCCACGGCCTGGAAGATCTCCTGGCTGGAATCGGCGGCCTGGGCCTGCGGCGCGGAGGGCGCGGGGTTCCAGCGCGGCGTCTCGGTGGCGGGGGCGGAGCGCGGGGTGGGCTTGCTGCTCAGGCCGAGGGAGGCCGAGCACGAGGGCCAGGCGCCCCAGCCCTGGGAGGCCAGGACCTTCTCGGCGACCGCGATCTGCTGCTCGCGGGAGGCCTGGTTGGCGGTGGCCGCGTACTCCTTGCCGCCGTGGGAGTTCCAGGTGCTGGGCGAGAACTGCAGGCCGCCCTGGAAACCGTTGCCGGTGTTGATGCCCCAGTTGCCGCCTGCCTCGCACTGTGCGAGGCGATCCCAGTCGGAGTCGGGCGCCGCGCTGGCGTTTCCGGCAAGGGCCACGCCCGCCGTGCCGATGATGGCGCCGGTAACGGCGACCTTGGCTACGGTGCGACCGGTGGAAGTCGGCTTGCGATGGCGTCCACTCATATCGGGTGTCTTCCTCTCGTCCGCACCTGCGAGAATCTCGCTCGGGCTCGGACTGAGAGGTCGTCCGTCCCGCCCTCACCCCTGTTTCCGTCGGGGTCCGGTACCCGCGGGGCGAGGTTCGGTGCGGCGGGCCGGTGGTGCCGGTTCTCCCGGCTGGAATAGACCGTACGACGATCGCCGCGAAAAATCACTATTTGGTAACCGGCGCGTGTACGGAGGTCTCGATGCGGTCTCGGTGCTCGCGAAAGTGCTTCTGCGCAGCTAGATGCGGTCCGATCGGTCCAGTGGAGCGTCACTGGACTTCCGTGACCGGCTCGTAATGTGATGAGGATCACACCTCTGGTTCGGTAACGGTTAGCCGGGGTAACCGGTTCGGGGTCACCGGGAGCGGCGGCCGGACCACAATGCGTAGAAGACGCCGAAGATGAAGCCGAGCGGCGTCAACAGTGCGGTCAGATACAGCCAGAGCGCCGGATCGGAGTCGCTGAGAATCGGTGTCAGGAATATCGCCACGATGGCCAGCAATCCGATCCCGAACAGCGTGAGTGCGAGGTACAGGAACCAATCACCGGCGCGTCGCGGCGACTCGCTCGACGGCGGTGGTGCGGATGGGTTCGTCACCCCACGACCGTAAAACTGATGTGCTTCGGTTATAGCCACCGGGGTAGACTCGGTGAACAATCGCGTCCTGCAGGCTTGTGGGGCGCGTTCTTTTCGCAAACTGACAGGCCTTTTCGCGGCGGTACCCGTCGGAAGAGTTCTGAGCAGACGGATCTGCTCGGGCCAATCGGGCCCGAGTTTCGATGATGAACGGGTGAGCGCAGTGCCGACCGGCAGGGTTAAGTGGTACGACGTCGAAAAGGGCTTCGGCTTCCTTTCCCAAGATGAGGGGGAGGACGTCTATGTCCGTTCGTCCGCGCTGCCCGATGGCATCGAAGGCCTCAAGCCGGGGCAGCGCGTGGAGTTCGGCATGGCCGCCGGCCGTCGCGGGCCGCAGGCGCTGAGCCTGAAGCTACTCGAGGCCCCGCCGTCGGTGCGCGCCGGTCAGGAGCGCGAGCGGGGTGGCCGCAAGGAATCGACCCAGCCGCGCAAGACGCCGGACGAACTGCACGGTCTCGTCGAGGACATGATCACGCTGCTGGAGACGAAGGTGCAGCCGGATCTGCGCCGGGGCAAGTACCCGGATCGTAAGACCGCGCAACGCATCTCGGAGGTCGTCCGCGCCGTCGCGCGCGAACTCGATCACTAGAGATCGTCCGGAACCCGAAAATCCCCTACTCGGCTCGGCCGGGTAGGGGATTTTTCGGTGGTGCGGGGATTCAGACGGTGCTGATCGACCAGGCCGCATGCGGAACGTAGAACTCGCGGCCGGTTTCGTCGCGGGCCAGGATCGGCAGCTGCAATTCGACGCCGATCAGGCGTAGCTCCGGAATCGGACGCGAGTCGATGGTGAGTGCCATGGCGCCCTCGGGGTAATCGTTGCGGCTGATGACCTGAGCCACCTTCTCGCCGGTCGGCGTCACAAATATGAGCTGGGCCAGCCATGGTGCGTCGGCGACCTTGCGCGGTAGCGACAGTTGCAGCGGATAACCGGGCGGCACTTCGAGATTCACAGTGTGGCCCTGCTTGCACTCCGTAGCGTCCGGATCACAGGGCAGGCCCGCGAAGACGGTGCCCTCCGCATCCTCGGGTCGCTCGGGCAGCACTTTGCAGTCCTGCATGGTGACCGCGCAGTAGGCGAACGGTTGCACGTCGACCGTCGTACCGTGTGCGTACGCGGTGAGCTCCGGCGCGTGCTCCGGCGCGTTGCGGACCGTTACCACCAGCACACCGACCATGGCGACGACGACAACCAGCAGGCCTGCCGCGACCAGCGCGAGAATCGTGCGGGCATTCGGCTTGGTCACGACCCCGCCTCGCTGCCGTTCGACTCCGTCGCGGCCGACGGCGCCGGGCCGGCGGTTCGCTCGTTGCGCTCACTCACAGATGGGATCTCCCGTTCCTCGTTGAATCCGTTTGGTGTCCGATCGATGTGGCCTCGGCTCGGGCGCGTCGTGATGGGCCGCGGGCACTTCCTGCTCCGCATGCAGCGGACGGTGACCACCGAGGCCGGGTAGCAGCGAATGGCCACGGTAGCTGACGAAGGTCTGCACCAACCCGAGCATCAGGATCCCGGTGACGACCGCGAAACCCTTCCAGTACTCGGTCGGCAGCAGCACACCCGCCGCGCCGCCCACAACCCAGCTGAGCTGCAATACGGTCTCCGAGCGGCCGAATCCGGAGGCGATCGACTCCGGCGGCAGATCGTCCTGGATCGAGGCGTCCAGCGACACCTTCGCCAGTGCGCTCGCGCCCGCCGCCACCAGGGTGGCGATGGCCGCGCCGAGCAGATTGTCGGTGAAGACCGCGAACAGCGCGACCAGCGTGCATGCCGCGGTGCAGCCGAGCACGATCAGCGACGGCCTGCCGAGCTTCAGCCGGGCGCCGGTCGCGTTACCGGTGAAATTGCCGACCGCCGCGGCGACGCCGACCACGCCGAGCATGGCCGCCTGCTGCCAGCCGGCCTCGCCGGTCGCCTTGGCCACGAATGCCACGTAGAAGGTGAGGAATCCGGTCAGCACCCGGATGGCGCTGTTGCCCCACAGCCCGGTGACGACGGCGCGTCCCAGCGGCTGCCTGCGCCGACGCGGCGGCACCGCGGACTGTTCACCCTCGTGCAACACCTCGGTGGACGAATCGTCGCCGTGGTAGCTGAGCGTCGCGGGCACCTCACCCTCGGTGACCTCGACCCAGCGCGGAATGCGCAGGCTCAGATACGCGCCGCCGACGGCGATCAGCGTGGCGAGGATCAGCGCGCCGGTCGATCCCGCCACCGAAGCGGCCAGCGCGGCCAGCGCGCCCGCGCCGATGGTTCCGCCGACCAGACCGAATACGGTCAGCCGAGAGTTGGTGCGTACCAGGTCGATATCGGGTGGCAGCACGCGTGGTGTGACCGCGCTCTTGAGCACCGAGAACGACTTGCTGCCGATCATCATGCACAGCGCGAGCGGATACAGCGCCCAAGTATCGATCTGGAAGATCAGCACCACCGCGACCACCGCGCGCATCGCGTACGAACTTGCCAGCGCCAGTCGGCGACCGCGTTGCAGGCGGTCCAGCAGCGGCCCGATCACCGGGGCGATCACCGCGAACGGAGCGATCGTGATCAGCAGATACAGCGCAACCTTGGACTTGCTCTCGGCGGTCGCACTGGCGAAGAACAGGGTGTTGGCGAGGGCCACCGCGATTGCGGCGTCGAGGGCGAAGTTCGCCATCGTCGCGTAGGTCAGCGCGGTGAGACCGGATTTATCGGCGCCGTCGGCCTTGGCGGCACGCTGAAAGGTCGCGAAGCCCTTCTCGGTCAGTTCACGACCCCGCATCGCGGCGACCCGGGTGACCGTCAGCTTGCGCGGTACCCGCTGTGCGCCGGGGCCCGCCTCGGTCGGCGGGTCGACCTCGAGACGCCGGGTCGGCTCGGGCGGCGAGGGCTCCACGGGCGGGTGGTGCCGCGGCGGCTCCGGCTTTCCGGGGAAGATGTGCCGCGGTTCCTGTGGCCCGCGGCGACCGGCCGGTGGCGGGGCATTGCGATTCGGGTCCAGCGGCGGCAGCGGCCTGCGCCGCGCCGACGGGTTGGGCGGCGGATACCGGTCGAAGCCCGGGTGCCGCTCGATCGGGGGCGACTCCTCGCCGTCCCACGGACCACGAGCGGGACCGGAGGGATCGCGGGGAGTAGTCACACCCTCAATTCTGGACTATCGGTGCGACGTGGTCTTCAGGCCGTGTGGAGGAGTGTCGCGCGTGAGGTCAGGCTGTGACGAACCGCACCTCGAACACGGTCGGCCAATACTTGCCGGTGATGAGGAAGCGGTCGGTGCCCGGCAGTTGCGCGATGCCGTTGAGGACGTCGGCGCCCGCGCGCTGGGCCGGAGTGAGCAGGCCGCCCGCGTCGATGACGGCGAGCACCGCGCCGGATTCCGGGTCGATGCGCAGGATCCGATCGGTCGGGTAGTCGTTGGCGTAGACCGAACCGTCCCCGGCGCAATCGAGTTCGTTGAGGTGGGCGCCGCGACCATTGCGCAGGGTCACGGTGCCGGTGCGGGCGAAGGTGGCCGGATCACGGAAGGTCAGCGTATCGCTGCCGTCGCTCATCACCAGCCGGCCCGCGCGGCTGCACAGGCCCCAGCCCTCGCCCTCGTAGCCCGCCTGCTTGCGGACCTCCAGGGTGACCGGGTCGCGGCCGAACGCGACACGGTGCTGCCAGGTGAGCTGCCACAGGGTGTCACCGGCCAGGGTCAGGCCCTCGCCGAAATACGGGGCGGGCACCTCGACACGCGCGAGCTCGGCGCCGGTCTCGAGATCGGTGGCGCGCACAGTCGACTCGCCCGACATGCCGGTGCCTTCGTACAGCACCCCGCCGTCGATCTCGAGGCCCTGGGTAAACGCCGTCGCATCGTGTGGGCGGGTGCCGATAACCTCGATTCGCAGCTGCGTGGGCTCTTCGTCGGCGCCGCCGCAGCCGGTCGCGGCGAGCAGGCATATCAGTACTGAGACGGCCAACGAACGCCGATTGCGTTCCATACGGCAAAATGTAGGCCGTGAGCGCAGTTTCTGTTTCGGAGCCCGGCGTCCGGCCGATTCTGGCCGATGCCGTGGACGTGGCCCGCCGTGCGCTCCTGGAGTTGGAACCAGCGGCGGTCGGCGCGCACCTCGGGGTGAGCGCCGAGGACGAGAACGCGGCAACGCACCGCTTCGAGGCCACCCTGCCCGGCTATCGCGGCTGGCAGTGGGCGGTTGTGGTGGCGGCCCCACCCGGCGCGGAGTACGCGACGGTCAGCGAGTCGGCGCTGCTGCCGGGCCCTGATGCCCTGGTCGCGCCCGACTTCGTGCCGTGGGATCAGCGGGTCCGCCCCGGCGATCTGGCGCCCGGCGACCTGCTCGCTCCGCCCCCCGGCGATCCACGGCTCGTGCCCGGCTATGTCGCCTCCGGCGATCCGGCGGTCGATGAAGTGGCCCTCGAGATCGGTCTCGGCCGCACCAAGGTGCTGTCCAGAGAAGGTCGCGAGGAAGCCGCCGAGCGCTGGTACGCCGAATTCGGTCCCGACACCGACATGGCGAAGGCAGCCCCCTCGACCTGCGGCCGCTGCGGCTTCTACCTGCCCCTCGCGGGTGCCCTGCGCGCCGCCTTCGGCGTCTGCGGCAACGCTATGGGCGCGGACGGCCACGTCGTCCACATCGAATACGGCTGCGGCGCCCACTCCGACGTGGAACCCCCCACCGGCGGCGGCTCCCCCCTCTACGAGGCCTACGACGACGCCGCCTACGACGTGATCCCCCCCGAAGCCCTCCGCAAGCAGGCGCCCGAAGCCGCGGCTGCCGAGGGTGACGTCGCGGGTGAGACGGCGGTCGTGCCGGAGGCCGTGGATGCGGTTGCCGAGGCTGGCGCTGTGGCCGCTGCCGATGAGACGGTGGTCCTGCCGGAGGCCGTGGATGCGGTTGCCGAGGCAGGT
>NZ_JBFAHV010000011.1:56239-225101 GCF_040654375.1 Nocardia sp. NPDC050710
CAGGTGCTGTGGCCGCTGCCGATGAGACGGTGGTCCTGCCGGAGGCCGTGGATGCGGTTGCCGAGGCAGGTGCTGTGGCCGCTGCCGATGAGACGGTGGTCCTGCCGGAGGCCGTGGATGCGGTTGCCGAGGCAGGTGCTGTGGCCGCTGCCGATGAGACGGCGGCCGAGCCGGACACCGCGGATGTGGCCGCCGAGGCGTCCGAGGACGCGACGGTGGCCCCCGTGGGCGACATCGAGTCCGCCGCGACCGAAGTGAACGCTGAGCCGGGCGCCGCGACCGTTGACGGTGGCACCGAGCCCGGTGCTACGACGGCTGTCGCCGACGCACCTGTCGACGCCGTTTCCGATGCGGAGGTGGTTGCCGAGGTTTCCGCGCCGGGTTCGGCTGAGGCGGCCCCCGAGTCGAATGCCGTGGGCACTGGCTCGAGCGTTGTAGACGATCGTTCGAATGCCGTTGTGGCCGAGTCGAAGGTGGAGCCCGCTGGTGCGGGGTCTACCGGTGGTGCGCCGGACGTCGTCGAGGAGTCGCGCGTCAGCGAGGTGGCGACCACCCCGGCCGAAGCGGTAGTCGAGCAGATTGCCGAGGCCGCCGACGACGGTATCGAGCAGGCGAGTGCGGCACCGGTTGCCGAGGGCTCGGCATCGGTGGATACCGCTGGGGAAGGGGCCGGAGCGGCTGGCCCGGACGCGAACCCGGCGGATGTGCGGATGTCCGGGTCCCCTGTCGTCGCGGAAGGTGACGAATCGGCTGTCGCGGAGCCGGAGGCCGAAGTGGCTGCGGCGGAATCGACTTCGGAGGATGTCGACGGCGCGGGCGAAGGCGCCGGTGCGGCCGCTGAGGCGGAGAACGAGGGCGGGCCGGGTTCCGCGGCACAGTCGGGGTTCGAGTCATCGCCACGAAGCTGAGCGACGCCGCCGATCCGTTCGGCACTTCGGCGCTGCGTACGGGTGTCCTTGCCGCCTGGCGTGATTCGCCGACCCGGTTGCGAGAGGATGCGGCCACCGAGGCGGATCTGGTCCGCGCGGGTTACCGCGACCGGCTGCTGACCGAGCTGGCGCAGAACGCCGCCGATGCCGCGGCGAAGGCGGGTGTCCCTGGTCGCCTGGTCGTCCGCTTGGACGGCCGCACCCTGCGCATCGCGAATACCGGTGCGCCACTGGACACCGAGGGCGTGCACGCCCTCACCGCACTGCGCGCCTCCGGTAAGGCGGATCCGGAGGCGACCGTCGGCCGCTTCGGTATCGGCTTCACCGCCGTCCTTTCGGTCAGCGATGACATCGAGCTCCGCTCCACCTCCGGCTCCCTCCTCTTCTCCCGCGCCCTGACCTGGGAAGCCCTGAGCGAGCACGCAATACGTCCTCCCGGTGGGATGCAGTCGGCTGCCTCGGATTTCGCTCCGCCCGTGCTGCGGCTGGTCTGGCCGAACGCGACACCACCCGCGGCGGAGGCCGATACCGAGGTGGTGCTGCGTCTGCGCGATGACGTGGACGCGGATGCCTTGATCGACGGTATGCGTGCCGAAGCCGTCGATCTGCTGTTGGAGCTGCCTGCCTTGCGGAGCATCCGGATCGCCGACGACGAGATCACCTCCACGGTGACCGATCTCGCGCACGGATTGCAGGAGCTCCGGGTGACGAGTCCGGGGCGGGAGCATCGGGTCTGGTGGCAGTACCGCACGGCGCGGGCGAGATGGCTGGTGCCGGTGCGCGACGGCAGGCCGGTCGCCGCCGCCCATGATGTATTGCGGGCGCCCACCCGCTCCGATGAGGAGCTGTCGTTACCCGCCCTGGTGATCGCCGATATCCCCATGCAACCGGATCGCAGGCGTCTGCTGCCCGGTGCCCGTATCTCCGAATTGGCGGTCGGGTACGCGGATTTCGCGAGAGCCCTGCCTCGCCCCGATCGGCTGGTGCTTGTCCCGGCCCCCGGATTCGCCCGCAGCGAGGCCGACGGCCTGCTCCGCGAGGCCATCCTGCGCGACTTGCAGACGCATACTTGGTTGCCGGTCGTCACCGCCGCTCCCGTCGCCGCGACCGAATCCCGTACCGGTGCGGATCCATTCGACTGGGATTTACCCACGCGCACCGCGGAATCGTCACCTGTCGACTCGCACCCGGCCCAACGACACCGCGCGGCCGATCCGCGGGCAACCCTCGAGGCGGGTGTTGTCGAACTGCCCACGCACGCTGCCGATTCGCCACAGGACGGGGTGATCAGTGCGGACGAAGAATCGGCGCGGGCCCTCGGCCGCATCGGTGCCGCCGCGAGTGGTAGTCCGGCCGACGAGCGGCGCTTCGAGGCCGAACTGCCGCTCCCCGGTGCCTCGGATGCGACGGCGGTCCCGACCCGGGCGAGCGTATTGCCCGGGCTGAGCTCGGATTTGGCGGAGTTGCTCGACGATGTGGTCGGGCCGCTGGTGATTCCGGAACTGTCCGCCAGGGCGCATACCGAGGCGCTGGCGGTGCTGGATGTGCATCGGCTGGGATTGGCGCGATTGGCGGAGCTCTCGGCCGGGTTGGAGCGGTCACCGGCGTGGTGGCGGGCGTTGTACGAGGCGCTGGAGTCGTTCGTGGTCGATCCGCTGTCCGCGGAGGAACTGGGTGCGCTGGCGGTGCCACTGGCCGACGGCAGGCTGGTCACCGGGCCGCGCACCGTCGTGCTCGGTGATCGGCTCGAGGTCGCGATTCCGCTGCACTGGGCGCGGCTGGTGCATCCGGAGGCGGCGCACCCGCTGCTGGCGCGGCTGGGGGCCCGCAGCGCCACCCCGGAGGATCTGCTGAACGATCCGGGTCTGCGGGCCGAACTGGAGGATCGTCCGGACGATCCGGATATCGCCGATGCCGTGCTCCGGCTGGCGGAGCGGGCGGATCCGCGGTCGCTGCCGCCGTGGCTCGGTCAGCTCGAATTGCCCGATGCCACTGGCGAATTGCGACCCGCCGACGAACTGTTGCTGCCGGAGGCGCCGCTGTACCCGCTGCTGACCGAGGATGCGCCGCTCGGCACCCTCGATCAGGATGTGGTGGACCGCTACGGCGCCGATGCGGTGAGAGCGGTCGGTGTCGGCTGGGATTTCAGCATCGTCGCCGACATCGATCCGACCGGCCCTGATCACCACCTGGATGACGAAGAGACCTGGTGGTCCACCCTGCCGGAGGATCCGCCGGAGCTGGCCGCGGTCCGCGATCTGGATCTGGTCGACGAGATCGCCTGGCCGGATGCCTTGTTGCAGTTGGTCTCCGAGCCGCGGACCCGCCGCCTGCTGACCGACCCGGACGGCTACACCGCGTGGTGGCTGCGCGCGCACGCCCGTGTCGACGGCATTCCGCTGGGGCTGTATCGCCATCCCGCCGATACCGAATTCGCCGGGCTGCTACCGGAATTCACCTTCGAGGGATTCACCCGCACCGATCTCGACGGCCTGCGCGCGGTTTTCGCGAATCCGGACGTCATCACCCCCGAGTTGGCGACGGCGCTGCTCGACGCCCTCGCCGATCCCGCGAAAACACCTGCTCCCGAGGTGGTTTCGCGTGCACACCACCGTCTGGCCGCCTCCGTCGCCGCCGAACACCTGGACCTCGCCGACCTCGATCTGCCGGAGCGGGTCCGCGCACTGTCCGGCGCGGTGGTCGACGCGGGCGATGCCATGGTGCTCGATCGCCCCTGGTTCGGCCTGGTGCTGCCACCGGATCGTCTGGTGCTCGGCGATATCGACACCGCGTCCGCTCTCGCGCGGTTACTGGATCTGCCGCTCGTCTCCGATTCCGTCACCGCCGAGGTGATCGGTACCGGCCGCCGCACCACCTGGTCCGCGGAGCCGCTCGGTGTCGTGCTGCGCCGAATCTTCGCGCTGCCACCGCAGGACGGCGATCTGGTGCTCCACGACGAGCTGCGCGTGCGACTGACCGGCGCGGTGACGGCCACGATCTCGGTGCCGTGGTGGCACGAGGGAAACACGACGCACGTGGGCGTGCCAAGGGCCCTTGACCACGCCTGAACGGTGTCCCGGATGGGTAGCCGCGCGCTACCCGGACGGTATCTACGTCGTCGAATAGCCCGCGAGCATCTCGCTCAGCAGGTCCAACTGCTGGCGTACCGCCTCGCTGTCGTTGTCGACCAGCCAGCGAAGCACCACTCCGTCGATGACATTGAGGGTGAACCGGCTCAGCGTCTGCACCGAGACCGCCCATTGGGTCGCGGTGGCATCGCGCGCGTGGTCGAGTATGTCGGCCACCGTGGAATCGTTGAACGCGTACTGCTCACGCGCGATGGCGAGTTTCGCGGGGGTCTGTTCCCCTTCGCGCAACGCATAAGTAGTGGTTTCGTAGGTGAGTAGTTGTCGTTCCGGTGTGGCCTCAATGTTGAGCCACATCAGTTCGAGTCCGGCGCGCACCAATTTTTGAAGTGCTTCTTTTCCACTTCCGACGTCTTGCCATACCGTTTCATTGGCGTCGACGGAATCGCGCAATTCCATCGATAGCGCCTTGACCAGCTCGGTCATCAGCGCGTCCTTATTTTCGAAACAGTAATGCACCACACCGAGTGAGACGCCTGCCGCCTGAGCCACATCGCGGGTGGTCACGCCTGCAACGCCCTTTTTTTCGGCAAGGCCGATGGCCGCCTCGATAAGGTGGGCCCGTCGTTCTTCGACGCTCAATCGGGAGGACACCTCAGGGAGTTAAGCGTCCGGGGCGCGCGCAGTCAATTCGCCGGGTCGAAAATCTCGCTCGTGGCGTGAACATCGGGCGGGGAAGGTGATGGAGAAGTATGTCCGTGGATGGGTCCGAGGGCGTCTCCGCTCCTGGACTGGACGATTGTCCAGTTGTGTGGTTCGCTGCCATCCAGACCTAAGGAGACGCGTATGCCTGTGTCACGCAGAACGGTTCTGGCCCGGACCGCGGTCGGTTCGGCCACACTGGCCACGGCCGCCGCGGCGGCCCTGCCCGGCGCGACCGCGGTATTCGGCGCGCCCGCCGCGGCCGCACCCGGCTCGGGCGGCTACCAGATCGGAATCGGCATCTCCGACATCACCGGTCCGGCCGCCGAATGCGGGATGATGGGCTATTCGCAGCTGGAACAGACCACCGCGGGTATTCACCTGCGCCCGCGCGTCAGGGCCTTCATCTTCGTCACGGGCGATCGGCGCATCGCCTATGTGGTGGCGGAGAACGGCATGATCTTCCAGTCCGTGCACCGCGGCGTGCTGCTCGAGCTGGCCCGTCGCTTCGGCGATTTGTATACCGAGCAGAACGTCATGCTCACCTCCACCCACTCACATGCCACCTGTGGCGGCTCCAGCCACGACTACGCCTACAACCTGTCCATTCTCGGTTTCCAGCAACAGGTTTACGACGCCGAGGTGCAGGGCATCGTGGAGGCGATCGAGGCGGCGCACGCCGATCTCGGCCCCGGATCGCTTGCCCTGGGCCGCGGTGAACTGCACGACGCGAGCGTGAACCGCTCCCGCGTCGCATTCGACCGCAACCCGCCCGCCGACAAGCAGTACTTCCCGGCGGGCATCGACCCGGCCGTGACCGCACTGTCGATTGTCAAGGGCGGCAGGCAGGTCGGCGCCATCACCTGGTTCGCCACGCACAACACCTCGATGAGCAATACCAACCGCTTGATCAGCGCGGATAACAAGGGCTACGCGTCCTACGCGCACGAGCATATGGAGCACGGCGTCCGATACCTGGACGGCCAACCGGACTTCATCGCCGCCTTCGCGCAGACCAACTCGGGCGATATGTCCCCGAACCTGAACCTGCGTCCAACCTCGGGACCGACCGAGGACGAGTTCGAGAACACCCGCATCATCGGCGAACGCCAGTACGGGGCCTCGAAAACCGCACTGGCGGGGGCGCGGTCGATCGGCGGCCCGGTCGACGCGCTGCTCTGCTATATCGACCTGGCCGATATCGCGGTGGACGGCCGTTTCACCCCCGACGGCCAACCGCGGCACACCGCTCCCGCCGCCGCGGGCGTCTCGCTGATCGCGGGCAGCGTGGAGGACGGTCCCGGTCTGCCCGGAATTCCCATCCCGGAGGGCGTGCGCAACCCATTCATCGACGCACTGGGCGACCCGAACGCGCCCGCGCCCGCCTGGCTCGCGGATGCCCAGGCGCCCAAGGCGATTATCGCGCCGCTGGGACTGCTGCCGCCGGTGCCATGGGTGCCGAGCGTGGTCCCGATCCAGATCATGCGGATCGGAGAGCTCTACCTCGCGGCGGCGGGCGGTGAGTTCACCATCGTCTCCGGCCTGCGCATCCGGCGCGCGATCGCCGCCGCCCTCGGCGTCGACCTGGAGCAGGTGCTCATGCAGGGCTACGCGAACGCCTACCACGAATATGTGACCACCCCGGAGGAATACGACACCCAGCAGTACGAGGGCGGGTCGACCCTGTTCGGCCGGTATACCCTTCCCGCGTATCTTCAGGAATTCACCCGTCTGGCAACGGCTTTCGCGGCTCGCCAGGCAGTGCCACGTGGTCCCGCCCCGCGCGATGTGTCGAATCTACAGCCGAATTTCGTGGCCGCGCCCGGCCCCGACGCCACCCCGCCCGGCCGCGGCTTCGGCGACGTGCTGACCCAACCCGCACCCTGGTACGGTCGCGGCGCCCAGGCGGCCGCCGAATTCGTCTCGGCGCACCCGAAACACCATCCGCGCCGTAACGGCACCTTCCTGGAGGTGCAGCGCCGCACCGCATCCGGGGACTGGGTGCGCGTCGCGAACGAGGGTGAATGGGCGGTGCGCTACTACTGGAGCAAGCGCGGCGCGGCCGCATCGGTGGCCAGGTTCACCTGGGATATCCCCGGCGACGCCGACACCGGTCGATACCGGTTCGTGCATTTCGCCGACAGCCTCGGCACGGACGGTGCGCTGCATCCGTTCACCGGGACCAGTGCGGAGTTCGAAGTGAGCTGAATCCAGGCGCGGGCTACAGCCCGGTCTGCGCGCCCTTATCACCGCGCCGCGCACCACGGCGCTGGATCAGGAAGATAGTCGTCCCGAGCAGGCCGACCACCAGGCCCATCAGGCATACCGGCAGCGCCGACTCCCAGCGCTCACCACTGGCCCACACCACCACCGTGGCGATCAACCACAGGGCGCTGCCGACCGCGAGCACGGGACGCGGATCGGTGAGGCGCGGCGGGATTTCCGGGACTTTCGGGGTCACGGCTTCAGCGTAGCGGCGAGAACAGCCGTCCCGCAGGGAGCGTGTCCCGTATCGTTTGCCTCTGTGACAACGCCATCGGATGTTCGAGCACTCGCCGGTGAGCTCTCGCTGGCGGTGGTTCGGCTGACGCGACATCTGCGGGGTCGCCGCGCCGACTCGCAGATCTCGCTGACTCAGCTCTCCGCGCTCGCCACCTTGAACCGGGAGGGCGCCATGACACCGGGCGCGCTGGCCGCCAAGGAACGCGTGCAACCGCCGTCGATGACCCGGGTGATCGCCTCGCTGACCGATCTGGACCTGGTCGAACGCAATCCGCATCCGACCGACGGACGTCAGATCATCGTCTCGCTCTCGCCCGCCGGTCGCGCCCTCATCGCCGATGAGACCAGCGCCCGTGAGGCCTGGATGACCGAGCAGCTCTCCACCCTGTCCGCCGATCAGCTGGTGGTGCTGACCCGCGCCGTCGGCATCATGAAGCAGATCGTCGCGGAATCGGAGTAATCGCCGACTACCGGCCCGCGAACGGCTGGTCGCTGGCGACGATGTCCTTGCCGAGCGGGAACAGCGATAGCGGGATGAATTTCAGGTTCGCCCAGCCGAACGGGATCCCGATGATCGACAGGAACAGCGGGATGCTGGTGAGCAGATGTCCGAGCGCCAGCCACCAACCGGCCAGGACGAACCAGATGATGTTGCCGATCAGCGACCCCGCGCCCGCCCCCGGTTTGTCCACGGTGGTCCGCCCGAACGGCCACAGTACATAGGCCGCGATCCGGAACGACGCGATGCCGAACGGGATCGGCACGATCAGGAAGAACAGTAGGAAGCAGATGATTCCCGCCACGATGTAGCCCAGCGCCATCCAGAACCCGGCGAAAATGAGCCAGAGGATGTTGAGGATCAGCTGAATCGGCTTCATACCGTCCAGCATGCCAGCCGACGCGAGGCACCGGCATCCTTTCCGTACCGGCGATCCGGCACCACCCGGGGCGTACCCGCGATGGTGCCGGTCGGCTCCGTGGAACTCCTCAGAAGAACCAGCCGAGCGCCGCGTCCTGCTCCGAGCCGAACGCCTCGTCCAGCGCGCGCAGCCGTGCGGGATCCTTGGCCTGTAGCCGGTTGGCCGCCGCGAAGGCCCGCGCCGGGTACGCGCCCAGGTACATGCCGGCAAGCACATCGATGCCGAGTTCGATGTCGGCGGCGCGGGTCGTCGGCACGCATTCGGCGACGCCGTTACGCACGATGAGTGCGAAGGTGCCGCCCGCGTCGCGGAAAGGATCGGAGACCGTGAGCACCACGTCCAGATCGCATCGGTAACCGCGGGCCGCGAGCGCGGCCGGCACGTCCATCAGGCGCAACCACAGCGCGTCGTAGCGGCTGGTGGTTCGCACCAGCCGGGAGTCGGTCAGCAGGTAGGGGAGCGCCTCGTTATCGCTGAGCACCGCCTCGACATGGGTGACGAGGTCCAGCCCGAGCACGGTGCGCCACAGCGCCGCGTACGCGTCGGCGGTCACCACTCGCATTTCGACCACCTCGACATCGACCTCGCGGCCGTGGTGGTGATAGCGGTACAGCACATACCCGTCCGGATGTACCAATGCGAAAAGGCTTGTGCCACCGCCACGCCAGTCGGCCGGTTCGTCGAATCGCTTCGCCCAGCTCGTCTCCGGTCGTACCTGCGCACCCGGTGTCAGCCTGCGCCACCGGTCGTAGATCGATCTGATCCGATCGGCCGCGGCGTCCAGCAAGACCATTTCCACGCCACCGGGATCCGGTGTGCTCGGCAGGAATTCGGCGAATCGCCGATCGATGCGGACCGCATTCTCGCGGATCGCCGGCCCGTACCCGAACCGCCCGTAGATGGTGGCCCGGCTCGCGGTGAATATCGTGATCGCGATGCCGTCCGCCTCGGTGCGCCGATGCTGCTCGGTGTACATGGCCCGCAGAATTCCGCGCCTGCGATGCGTCGGCGCGACCCCCACCCCGGCGATTCCGCAGGCCGGTACCGTCCGTTCGCCGGGCACCGTCAGCGTCATCCGCATGGAATTGGTGTGTCCGACGATCCGGTCGCCGTCGACGGCGACGAGCGCTCCACCGGGCGCGAATACCGGGGCGAGCCGGTCCTGCTCCGGCGGCTCGTAACCGAATCCGAACGAGGTGGCCAACAGCAGGCGAATCTCCTCCGCATCCGCTTCGGTGGCCGATCGGATCGTGATCCCGGGAACCACTGTCATCCGATGACCATCCCACGTCTCCGCCCACCCCCGCACCCGAATTTCCACCCGCGCCCGGCAGGATGTAGCCGTGGCCGAAGTGATCGATATCGACGACCCCGCCGATGGGAGGGTGGACGACTTTCGTGATCTCTCCTCCGCCGACCGCAGACCGGATCTGCCCGGGCGTAAGGGGCTGGTGATCGCGGAGGGCGTGGTTGTCGTGCAGCGGATGCTCGACTCGCGGTTCCGGCCCGGTGCGCTGCTCGGGTCGGGAAAGCGATATGAGCAATTGGCCGACGACCTGGTCGACGTCGATGTGCCGTACTACCGCGCCAGCGCCGAGGTGATGGCCGAGGTGGTGGGTTTTCACCTCAATCGAGGCGTACTGGCGGTGGCGCCGCGGCCGGCGGAGCTGAGTGTGGACGATGTGCTCGCGGGGGCACGCACGGTGGCCGTGCTCGAGGGCGTGAACGACCACGAGAATCTCGGTTCGATGTTCCGCAACGCGGCGGGGTTGGGTGCGGACGCGATCCTGTTCGGGGACCGGTGCGCGGACCCGTTGTACCGGCGGGCGGTGCGGGTATCGATGGGGCATGTGCTGCGGGTGCCGTTCGCGCAATTGCCGCAATGGCCCGCCGGACTGGAGCTGCTGCGGGACAAGGGGTTCCAGATCATCGCGCTGACCCCGGATCCGGCGGCGATGAACCTGGCCACCGCGATGACGGGGAAGCGGGTGGCGCTGCTGCTCGGCGCGGAGGGCCCCGGGCTCACCGAGGAGGCCATGGCGGCGACCGATATCCGGGCGCGGATCCCGATGTCGCCGGGCACCGATTCGCTCAATGTGGCGACGGCCGCCGCGATGGCGTTCTATGAACGGGTGCGGACGTCGTGAGTACGCGACGGGGCCGAGCAGCGAGGTGCGGTCGTGAGTGACAACGGGGCATATCAGCCCTACCAGAAGTATCCGGAATACCGGGATCCGACGCCGTGGGCCGCCGGTATCACCGTGGCGGTCATGGTCGCGCTGCTCACGGCCGTCGCGGTGTACGCGTTCGGCGATGCGCTGTCCCAGGTGCATCCGGTGCTCGCGGTCCTGGTCAATCTGGTTGCCGCGGGCGGCGCCGCGCCCACCGCCTGGCGTTGGCGGTCGACGCCGGTGACCCGGTGGGTGGTCGCGGGCGGCGCGGTGGGCGTGCTGCTGGCGTGGTTCGCGCTGATCGTCAGCGGGCTGTCCGCTCTCTAGGAAGGTCGCCGCGGTCGGCTAGGACACCCGGTCGCGTCCGCGTAGCCAGCCGAAGAGTCCGCGTCGCGATTTGCCGACGCCGTTCATATGCGTCTGCATGAGGTCGGGCGGTATCAGGTCGGCCGGATCCGGCGCCTGCCCCTTCGGATACAGCGTGAAACCGCAGACGGACAGATCGCCCGGCACGAGCGCGCCGTTCGTGGCCGGGACGCGGTAGTGGAATCCCAGCCATTCGCTATTGGCCGCGTCCGCGAAATCGGGCGGGTCGAAGGGCAGCGTCTGCGGGTCCGGCAGTTCGCCCGGCTGCCAGCGCACCGGACGCTCACCGGCCCAGTAGGGTCGTTCCCACACCAGCGGCAGCCCCTCGTCCTCCAGAATGTTCACCCGGGTGGAGCTGAAGGAACGCCGGAATTCGCCACGCTCCCAGTGCGCGAACGCGCCCCAGCCGTATGCCGTATCGAATGCGATCAGATAGGTGTGCTCCGAGGCCAGCGGCCGGACCAGCAATTCCGGCAGCGCGGTTGGATGCACCTGCGCGGCCTGGGTCGTACACACCACGGTGACACCGGGATAGCAGCCGATATACACCTCGTCCCGGTCCGGCCCCGCGCAACCGCCGAGCGTACCCACCATGATGGGCACCACATCGTGATCGGCGTAGAGCTGCTTCGCCAGTGCCAGTGCGGCTTCCGGGTCGGAGTCGTGGTCAGCGCGGAGCACCGACAGTGGGTCGGATGCGTCGACGTACCAGAGGGACGAAGCTTTGGACAGCATTTCCGGCACCTCCCGAATGGTTGCACGAAATGGCTCCGCGAACTTCGAGCAACTCCCAGTGGCGTCGAATACTCTCGGCGACCGCGAACTGCCCGACGCCGACCCTCACAGGCGACGTCACAGTAAAAATCTACTCGCCCCGAGTCGTAAACGACGGCGCTTCCGCCACCGAACACGCCAAAGGGCCCCAGAAATTCGTGGCCGACTGCTTCCCAGCTACCCCTCGTGGTCGTCAGCAAACTTGATCATGGTCCGGATCGGGTTGCACCACACCCGCGATCCGGGAAGGTCACCGTCCGGGCCGCTCTGAGCTCGCGGCGCCGGACCCGATATTCGCCGAACCGGAAGACGCCCCACACGCAACCGATTTCGCACGTGGGTAACTCGTCCAGGTCGACCAACGCACCACCGAGTCCGCGCCTCGCGGAAGCGGCGCGGCGAATCAGTGACCGGAGCTACGCACCCCGAGCAGCACGTCCTCCCAGGACGGCATCGGCGCTTTGCCCCGCTTGGTGCGGTTGGTCTTCGCGGGCGCGGGCTTGGCGTTGCCCGGCTTCACGGGTTCCTCGGCCTCCGCCGGCGATGTCGAGGATGCGGCGGGAGTGGCCGGGCCGGTGGGCGCGGCGGGAGTGGTAGGCGCGGTGCCGCCCGCGGTCGGAGCGGAACCGGTGCCCGCGGTCGGTGTGGCGGTGGTGCTCGCGGCCGGAATGGCCGCGGCGGTACCACCTGCCGCGGGAATCGCGGCGGAGCTACCACCCGCGGCGGGAATCGCGGCGGAGCTACCACCCGCGCCCACGGCGCGCTGTTCGTAGAACTCGTCCAGGGCCGGCTGCGTCTGCCGCGCCGCGGGGCGCGTGGGCGGGGTGACGGTCTCCTTGGTCGGGCGGGGCGCTTCGACGGGTGGTTCCGGCGCGACCGGCGCCTCGATCTCGGCCTGCGCGGGCAGGATTGTCGCGAGCCCGCGTAGTGCGCGACCGAAGTCCGGATCGATCAGATCGGAGGCGGGATCGTCGAGCGGGGAGACCGAGCCGCCGTGCGCGTCCGGCTGATAGCGCCAATGCGCGGCGATCTCGGAACGTCCGTTCTGCCACTGCAACTGGGCGACCCAGAAGCCCTTCTCGTCCTTCCAGGCGTCCCACTCGGCGTTCTCGAGGGTGTGTCCGCGTTCGGTGAAGGCGGCGGTGACGATGTCGATGAGGGTTTCGACGGCGGGACCGTCGGCGCGCACCGGGTGCGCCTTCTGCGCCAGTTCGGCGGCGCGAGCCCGCTCCAGCAAGACCGGGTAGGCGAAGCGCTCCACCCGGCTGGACGGCATCCCCGATTCCTCGGTGACCTGTTCCACGGAGGCGCCGGCGCGGATACGAGCCTGGATATCGCGAGGACGCATAGTTGCTTCCATTTCGATCTCTATCTGGCCGAATCGGGCAAGGTCTCCGCGGGCCGCGGCTCGAAGTTTGTCGTCGGCGGGCAGCCGGTATTTGTTGCCGGTCTCGGTGTCGATACACACGATGTGCGTGGAGTCGGGCGTCACCCCGATCACTCGAAGTTCACGCACCGTTACCTCCTTATCGCGTCGGCTCGCGACACCGCCCACTCTTTCGAAACAGTAGTGCACAGTTGATGATCTCGAGGCAAGACACGCGGGCCGAAAATCTGCCAATTATGCGCCGCACCCGCTAATCTGCTGTGTTCGATCGAGAGCGCCTGCCGCGCTGCGGGTTCGCGATCGGCTACCGCCACCTGGACGCGAGCCGGGCCGCGAACGGCGCTCGTAGAGCTCGTACCCGTGGGCACGAGTCCGGAGCTGTGTTCGCGGCCCGGAGTTGCTGTGGTGTCGCTGGTATCAGCCCAACTTCTCGACGACCCAGTCGATGCTGCGGATCAGCTGGCTGACGTCCTCGGGATCGATGGCCGGGAACATGCCGATGCGCAGCTGGTTGCGGCCCAGCTTGCGATAGGGCTCGGTGTCGACGATCCCGTTGGCGCGCAGCACCTTCGCCACCGCGGCCGCGTCCACCGAATCGGCGAAGTCGATGGTGCCGACCACCTGCGAGCGGTGTGCCGGATCCGTGACGTACGGCGTGGCGTACTCGCTCGACTCGGCCCACGAGTACAGCCGCGACGAGGAATCCAGCGTCCGCTTGACCGCCCAGTCCAGGCCGCCGTTGCCGTTCAGCCACTCGATCTGGTCGGCGAAGAGCAGCAGGGTGGCCAGCGCCGGGGTGTTGTAGGTCTGGTCCTTGGTGCTGTTGTCGATCGCGATCGGCAGCGACAGGAATTCCGGGGTCCAGCGACCCGAGGCCTTGATCTCCTCGACCCGGGCCAGCGCGGCCGGGCTCATCAGCGCCACCCACAGACCACCATCGGCGGCGAAGCACTTCTGCGGGGCGAAGTAGTAGACGTCGGCATCGGTGATGTTCACCGGCAGGCCGCCCGCGCCGGAGGTGGCGTCGATGGCGATCAGCGCATCACCCGAACCGGCCGGACGCTGCACCGGAATGGAGACACCCGTGGAGGTTTCGTTATGCGCCCAGCCGATGAGGTCGACGGACGGATCGGCCACCGGATCCGGCGCGCTGCCCGGCTCGGACGAGACCACGATCGGGTCGCCGATGAACGGGTTGCCCTTGGCGACCGCGGCGAATTTGCTCGAGAATTCGCCGTTGGTGAGGTGCAGCGAACGCTCGCGGATCAGGCCGAAGGCGGCGGCATCCCAGAACGCGGTGGTGCCACCGTTGCCGAGCACCACCTCGTAGCCGTCCGGCAGCGCGAACAGTTCACGCAGGCCCTTGCGCACCCGCGCCACCACATCCTTGACGGGCTTCTGCCGGTGGGAGGTTCCGAACACCGAGGCGCCGACATTTACCAGAGACTGCAACTGCTCCGGTCGCACCTTGGAGGGGCCACAGCCGAATCGTCCGTCGGCGGGCTTGAGGTCGTCGGGAATCGTCGGGAACGCAGTGGTCATGGGCAACAGGGTAAAGCGTGCCGGACCTGCGGGTTCGAGCGGGTCACCGGCAGTTGCGCGGGTGTTGCCCGATCCGGCCGCGGCGTCGGCTCCGCGGCGGCGGGGCCGATGTCGTCCGGATAGGGTGCGGGGCCAGCGCCTTCCCGTCGGCGCAGCGGGTTGCCCGCCGGGTGCTCCGCGGGTTCGGCGGCCCGGTGTGGGCCGCTGATCGATTATCCGGCGCGGAATGCCTGTGTTTGTTTTCACAGCCGAATCCCGGTGCCCGCCGCCGCGCGGTGTCGTAGTGCCGGGCCTTGCGAATGCCGGTTCGGCACACCCGCATTACGTCCGCGACTCGATTCCGGCCGTCGCGAGAATCATTCCGAGACGGTATTGATGTGGCGTGGGCCACAGTGCCGCTAACGTTAGCTGCCATGAACGGACGCAACGGGCGAGTCATGGCACAGCACGCTCGGTGCGAGGCGCGGGCATGAGTATCGCGTCGGCGGGCTCGGGCTGGCTGCTGCGGGCGCGGCGGCCACGGAACTTCGGCCTCCGGACCGGATCGCTATCCGGCGACGCGAGGCGCGAGCTACTCATCCACGGCACCGCCGGTACGGCGGCGATCCTCGGCGTACGGCCACGCCGCAACGAACCGGGCCATACCTTCTGGATTCGGGTACTTATCGACGACGCGCCGCCGTACGAGACCCGGATCGTCCAGCGGGTCGGCGGCGAAGACCTGGAATGGATGCAGCCGGGCGATGTGGTCTGCTGCCGGGTCGACCCCGGCGACCGGGACCGGCTGGTCCTGTACGTGCCGGATGCCGAGGAGGCGACCGGGGTGAGCATCGCGAAGATTCTCGCCGACGGCCGCCGCGCCGACGCCACCGTACTGGCCGCGGCCCCGGTGGCCGCCGACTACGTCGGCCGCGATGCCCCAGTGCTGCGCCTCGACCTCGAACTGCGCGCCTGGGACGAGCCCAAGCCATGGCGAGTGCGCCTGATCCAACCGGTCCCGCTGGCCGCCCTAGCCCTGGTCGACCTGGGCCAGCACCTGGAGGTCGCCTTCTTCACCGTCGACCGCGGCGCCTCGGTCGCCATCGACTGGGCCGCCTCGCTGGGCGAGGAATAGCGGAACATCAGATCTGCACGAAGGTGAAGCCCGCGGCGCGCAGGGCGGGCAGCGCCGCCATCATGCCCGCGCCCGTGCCGGACCCGGGCCGGTGCAGGTGGGCGAGAACAATCGAGCCGGGCGCGGCGGCTTTCATACTCGACTGGACCCGGCTCGCGGCGGCGGTGGCGCCGTGGTCGGCGTTGACGGTGTAGCCGACCGGGGTTTCGCCCAATTCGGTGGCGATGGCGACGGCCACATCGTCGTAATGCGCGGTGCCCGTGCGGAAGAAGCGCGGGGGTTTACCGGTCAGTTCGGTGAGCCGGACGTGATTGACCCACACCTCGTCGGCGGCCTCCCACGCGGAGGTGGTGCCCGCGATGCCGTAGGCGGCCCGGCCGTTCACCGACAATGGTTTATGCGCCACGCCGTGATTGGCGAGTTCGAACAGTGGATTGCCCGAAAGCTGTGCCACCCGGGCCGGATTGGCGTCAATCCAGCGTTTGTTGAGGAACAGCGTCGCCGGAATCTGCTGGATGACAAGAAAATCCACCAGCGATTGGTCGATGTCGTTATTGCCGTGCCCGCCGCAGGCATCGAAGGTCAGCGCGATCTGCTTACCGGTCGCGGCGAACGAACTGGTGATGCCTGGCATTTCCACACCCCACAGCCGGGGCTGCGCGCCGGCGTGCCGGGCGGCCACGGTGGCGGGCGTCGAAACCGGCGCCTGCGCCGGGACGGCAGCCGTCACGGGCGCCGCCGTCGCCGGGGCTGCCGTCGCTCGGGATGTTGTCGCCGCAACTGCGGTGGTGCTCGTTCCGGCGATCGAATTCCCGTGATCGGTGCCGCAGCCACCGGCGAATCCGCTGACCACAGCGGCGCCGATGCCGAGCAGCCCTCGCCGTGATATCCCTTTGTCCAGCACCCCTCGGACCTTCGTCATCCAGCGTTGTCGCGATGCTACGTGCGGATGACCTGGCGGGAAACCTTTCCCGACGGTCGCGTGCGGGCCGCCCGAGCGGTCGGACGGGCCCGGAAACGAAACGAGCCGGGCACCCGCGACGGGATGGATATCCCGCCGGAGTGCCCGGCTCGGTATGCCTCGAGGCTGTTACTTGTGGGAAATGCTCGCCCAGCCGCCGACCTCTTCCGGGCGCCGCGGCCCGGGGCCGGTGTAGATCGCGGCGGGGCGCACCAGCTTGCCCAGCTGCTTCTGCTCCAGAATGTGCGCGCACCAGCCCGCGGTGCGACCACAGGTGAACATGGCGGGCATCATATGCGCGGGCACCTCGGCGAAGTCCAGGATCACCGCGGCCCAGAACTCGACATTGGTCTCGATCGCGCGGTCCGGGCGACGCTCACGCAGTTCGGCCAGCGCCGCCTGCTCCAGCGCGGCCGCCACCTCGAAGCGCGGGGCGTCCAAGCGCTTGGCGGTGGCACGCAGCACGCGGGCGCGCGGGTCCTCGGCCCGGTACACCCGGTGCCCGAAGCCCATCAGCTTCTCCTTGCGGTCCAGGATGCCCTTGACCAGAGCCCGCGCATCGCCGGACTTCTCGACAGCCTCGATCATCGGGAGCACGCGCGCGGGCGCCCCGCCGTGCAGCGGGCCGGACATGGCGCCGATCGCGCCGGAGAGCGAGGCCGCGACATCGGCGCCGGTGGAGGCGATGACGCGGGCGGTGAAGGTGGAGGCGTTCATGCCGTGCTCGGCGGCCGAGACCCAGTAGGCGTCGATGGCCTCGGTGTGCTTGGGGTCCGGGTCACCCTTCCAGCGGGTCATGAACCGCTCGGTGACCGTGGTGCACTCGTCGATCTTCTTCTGCGGCACCGCGGGCTGGTAGATGCCGCGTGCGGATTGCGCGACGTAGGACAGCGCCATCACCGAGGCACGGGCGAGGTTCTCGCGGGCGGTCTCGTCATCGATATCGAGCAGCGGCTGGTAGCCCCAGATCGGGGCGAGCATGGCCAGACCGGCCTGCACGTCGACGCGCACGTCCCCCGTGTGCACCGGCAGCGGGAAGGGCTCGGCGGGCGGCAGGCCCCTGCCGAACTCGCCGTCGACCAACAGCGCCCACACGTCACCGAAGGTCACCTGGCCGCCGACCAGGTCCTCGATGTCGACGCCGCGGTAGCGCAGCGCGCCGCCGTCCTTATCCGGTTCGGCGATGTCGGTGGTGAATGCCACCACGCCCTCGAGGCCGCTGACGAAATCGCTCGGTACGGCGGCCTGACCGCCGGAAACCGCGGGGCTGGTAGTCATGTTGTGACTCTCCTTGCACTTCGGGTCGCATGGTTCTCGTCGTTGGCGACTGCTTGCAGGTCGCTCGAAACGACGCCGCCAGCGACTGCTTGCAGGTCGCTCGAAACAACACAGCTGAGGATGCCGCTCGCCGAGCACATGCCGATCACCAAAACCTTAACCCGCTGCTACCCCGGAGTAACGTCTGGCCCATGCGTGACCTGGACAATTCACCTCTCGGTCAGGAAACGGCCGACCTCTCCGTGACCAGCGATCTGGCTGCCATGCGCGTCGACTACGGCGCCGCTCATTTCGGTAGCGGCGAGGACACCGATCTGGACGAACACTGGCTGGCCGGTGGCTGGGAACCACTGCTGCGTTACTGGATCGAGCAGGCGACGGCCGTCGGCATCCCGGAGCCGAACGCCATGGTGCTCGCCACCGTGTCGATGGAAGGCGGCACCCCGCGACCGGTCGCCCGGACCGTGCTGTGCAAGGGACTCTCGCCCGACGGTGTGACTTTCTACACGAATTACGACTCTGCCAAGGGGACTCAACTGACCGGTGTCCCGTTCGCCGCGGCCACCTTCGTTTGGCCCGCGCTCGGCAGGCAGGTGCATGTGCGCGGTCCGGTCGAGCTGGTGCCGATCGAGGTCACGACCGTGTACTGGCGCTCCCGCCCCAGGGAGTCCCAGCTCTCGGCCTGGGCATCGCACCAGTCTGTTCCCATCGGATCGCGGGCCGAGCTGGACCGGATGTTGGCCGAGACCACCGCGCGCTTCGCCGAGGTCGACGAGATCCCGGTGCCGCCACACTGGGGCGGCTACCTGATACGACCCGACGAGGTCGAGTTCTGGCAGGGCAGGCGGGGCAGGCTGCACAACCGGATCCGGGTGCGCATCGCCGACGGCGAGCAGACCGTCGACCGACTACAGCCGTGAGGCGGGCACAGAATCGTGACGAATCCAACGCTGTTGTGTCGCTGACCGATTCACTACGCTGCCGCCGGTGAAACTGCTCGCCGACACCACACCGCTCCGATATCCGGACTATCGACGGCTGTGGACCAGCAATATCGTCACCGTTATCGGTGCGCAGCTGGCCGTGGTGGCCGTGCCGCAACAGATCTTCCAGATCACCGGCAGCTCCGGCTACGTGGGTCTGGCGGGTCTGTTCGGCCTGGTGCCGCTCATCGTCTTCGGGCTGTGGGGCGGCGCACTCGCCGATGTAATGGACCGGCGCAGGCTGATGCTCATCACCAATTGCGGCACCGGCCTGACCGCGCTCGCCTTCTGGGCGCAGGCCGCGGTCGGGCTGAACAATGTCTGGGTCGTGCTGGTGCTGTTCGCCGCGCAGCAGGCGCTCTTCGCGGTGAATCAGCCCACCCGCAGCGCCGCCATCCCGCGGTTGCTGCCCACCGAACATCTGGCCGCCGCCAGCGCGCTCAGCATGACGGTGCAGCAGGTCGGCGCCATCGCCGGACCGGTGCTCGCGGGCGTGCTGATCCCGGTGGTCGGCCTGTCCACGCTCTATCTGATCGACGCCATCGCGCTGCTGGCCACCATCTGGGCGGTCTGGAAGCTGCCTGCCATCCCGCCGACCGGATCCGCCCGCAAGGCCGGATTCCGGACCGTGCTGGACGGTTTCACGTACCTGGCAACCCAACGCATCCTGCTGGCCTCATTCGTGGTGGACGTGATCGCGATGGTGTTCGGCATGCCGCGGGCACTGTTCCCGCAGATCGCGCACGAGACCTTCGGCGATCCGGCCACCGGCGGTGTGGCGCTCGGCCTGCTGTTCGCGTCCATGTCGGTCGGTGCGGTGCTCGGCGGGGTGTTCTCCGGGTGGATCTCGCAGGTGCGGCGACAGGGCCTGGCGGTGGTGGTCTGTATCGCACTCTGGGGTCTGGCCATGGTCGGCTTCGGGGTCGCGGTCGGATTCACCGGTCACGGTCTCGGTATCGGTCTCGGGCTGTGGATCGCGCTGGCCTGCTCGGCCATCGGCGGCGCCGTCGATATGGTGTCGGCCGCGCTGCGCATCGCCATGCTGCAGACCGTGACCACCGACGAGATGCGCGGACGGCTGCAGGGCGTGTTCATCGTCATCGTCGCGGGTGGCCCCCGGATCGGTGATGTTGCCCACGGTTTCGCCGCGGCTAGCCTGGGTACCGCCGTCGCCGCGGCGGGCGGTGGAGTGCTGGTCGTAATCGGTGTCGTACTGGCGGCTTTGGCCTTCCCGGCATTCGTGCGCTACACCGTGGGGCGCTCGTACTCGCAACCGTTGCCGCTCGAGCGAGCGTAGTGAGCGAAATCATGTGTCGGAGAGGCACTGCGGTATGCATGAAATCCTCACGTGACAGGAGCGCGTTTGTGAGGTTGTCCGGTGGGCACCCTCGTGGTCGGGCCGCGTGGGCAACGACTAGCGTCTAGGTAATCGCACCGCCGTGCCGACCGCACTCCGATGCCGACGGTCCTAGCCTGAGAGGGATCCTTCCGTGCCCGAGAACGACCACATCAACGACGCCAAGCCGGTATTGACTTACCCCGGCGGCGAATACGCCATGACGATTACCGAGGCCTCCGAAGGCAACGACGGCGTCGATCTCGGCAAAATGCTGGCCAGCACCGGGTACGTCACCTATGACCCCGGATTCATGAACACCGCGCCCACCAAGTCGGCGATCACCTACATCGACGGCGAAGCGGGCATCCTCCGCTACCGCGGCTACCCGATCGACCAGCTCGCGGGCTCCTCGACCTTCATCGAGGTCAGCTACCTGCTGATCTACGGCGAGCTGCCGACGCAGTCCCAGCTGGAGGATTTCACCGACCGGATCCGCAGGCACA
Organism: Nocardia sp. NPDC050710; assembly: GCF_040654375.1. NCBI lineage: Bacteria > Bacillati > Actinomycetota > Actinomycetes > Mycobacteriales > Nocardiaceae > Nocardia > Nocardia sp. NPDC050710. The sequence goes on from NZ_JBFAHV010000011.1 coordinate 76,797, forward strand.
CCCTGCTGCATGAGGATCTGAAGCGGTTCTTCGACGGCTTCCCGCGCAACGCGCACCCGATGCCGGTGCTGTCCTCCGCGGTGAACGCCCTGTCGGCGTACTACCAGGACTCGCTGGATCCGCGCGATCCCGAGCAGGTCGAGCTGTCCACCATCCGCCTTCTCGCGAAGCTGCCGACCATCGCGGCCTACTCGTACAAGAAGTCGGTCGGCCAGCCCTTCCTCTACCCGGACAACTCGCTGAGCCTGGTGGAGAACTTCCTGCGCATGACCTTCGGCTTCCCGGCCGAGCCGTACGAGGTCGACCCCGAGGTCGCCGCGGCGCTGGACATGCTGCTGATCCTGCACGCCGATCACGAGCAGAACTGCTCCACCTCGACGGTGCGCCTGGTCGGCTCGTCCGACGCCAACCTGTTCACCTCGGTCTCGGGTGGCATCAACGCGCTCTGGGGTCCGCTGCACGGCGGCGCCAACCAGGCCGTGCTGGAGATGCTCGACGACATCAAGGCCCAGGGCGGCAACGTCAAGGAGTTCATCCGCAAGGTCAAGGCCAAGGAAGACGGCGTGAAGCTCATGGGCTTCGGGCACCGCGTCTACCGCAACTACGACCCGCGCGCCGCGATCGCCAAGAAGCACGCCGACGCCATCCTGCAGAAGCTCGGCGGCGACGACGAACTCTTCGATATCGCCCAGGCGCTCGAAGAGGCCGCGCTCACCGACGAGTACTTCGTCTCGCGTCAGCTGTACCCGAACGTCGACTTCTACACCGGCGTCATCTACAAGGCGATGGGCTTCCCGACCCGCATGTTCACCGTGCTGTTCGCCATGGGCCGGCTGCCCGGCTGGATCGCGCACTGGCGGGAAATGCACAGCGAGCCGCTGAAGATCGGCCGCCCGCGTCAGATCTACACCGGATACGGCGCGCGCGACTATTCGGAGATCCACAACCGCTGAATCGATTGCGTTCAGCAATGATTCAAGATCCCACACCATCACCTATCGAAGGGGATAGTCGAATGACCAAGCCGGAGATCGAATTCCAGGAGGGCCCCGCGCCCACCGAGCTCGTGATCAAGGACATCGTCGAGGGCGAGGGCAAGGAAGCCGTGCCCGGTGGCACCGTCGAGGTGCATTACGTGGGCGTCGAATTCGAATCCGGCGAGGAGTTCGATTCGTCGTGGAAGCGCGGCGAGTCCATCAGCTTTCCGCTGCGCGGCCTGATCCAGGGCTGGCAGGAGGGTATCCCGGGTATGAAGGTCGGCGGCCGCCGCCAGCTGACCATCCCGCCGCAGCTGGCCTACGGCCCCGCCGGCGCGGGCCACCACCTTTCCGGCAAGACCCTGATCTTCGTGATCGACCTGCTCAACGCCAACTGAGCCGAAAACGCCGACGCGGCCCGCGTTCCCACTCCGGTGGGGCGCGGGCCGCGCTGGTTTGCGGCCTATCAGGCCTTCACGACGATGCTGCCGACGATCTTGTCGGCGAAGGTCTGGCTCTTGTCGTCCCACAGGGGCCAGAGGAAGCCGAGGTAGCAGGGGAAGGCATCGACCGCATGGCAGATCCTGCGCAGGAATGCCGTGCCGAAACCCAGTGGCTGGCCGGTGGCTTCGCGGATCAGGCGGATGCCGAGCATCTTCTTGCCCGGCGTCTGGCCGGTCGTGCCTTCCCGGTTGGCGAGAAATAGCGCGCCGCCGAAACCGACCACCGCCGCGAGCAGTATGAAGATGATGCCGATGGCATTGAAGCCGCCGCCGGTGCAGGAGTAGTCGAAACTGGAGGAATTCACGGTGCACTCGGCCGTTTCGACGCCCGCGGTGGCCGCGATGATGTACATGAGGCCGGCGGGCAGGCCTACGATCAGTCCGTCGACGAAGTAGGCGCCGACGCGCGCCCCCCAACTCGCGTACTGAGGAGCACCGTATCCCGGTGGGGGAGCGCCGAATCCCGGCTGCGGCGTCCCATATCCCGGCTGCGGCGCGCCGTAAGCAGGCTGCGGCGCACCATATCCCGGCGGCGGCGCGCCGTACGCGGGCTGTGGGGCGCCATATGCGGGTGCGGGCTGGGATGAGTACCCATATCCGGGCTGCTGAGGTTGCTGCGGGTACGGATTGTTCTGGGGATACGGGTTATTCGGGTAGGACATGCGGTTCCTTGCGGGAGTCGAATCAGACGGTGTGGCCCGCGAAGGCCAACCGAACTTTGTACCAGCGCAAGGGCACCCACGCCAAACCCCAAAATATGTGGTGCGGCACCACAGAGCGTTCACACACCCCACAGACGTTGTAACCGTTGTGAGGCGTGTGAACGCTCTGTGGGGAGCGGTTCTTACTCGCGGACGATTTCGACGGGGTCGGTGAGGGCGAGGGCGATGGCGGATTGCTGGGTGCTGCTGCGCATGGGCAGCGCTTCCATGGCCTTGCCGGTTTGGGTGTTCAGGTTGTTGACGATGGTCTGGAGTTGGGTGACGCCGCCGGTCAGCTGGCTCATTGCGTCGATGAGTTGGGCGCCGCCGGTTTCGGCGAGCTGGGGCAGGCCCTCGGCGAGCTTCGCGCCCTCGTTCAATTGGGCGCTCGCGCCCTGCAACCGGCCGACGACGGTGCGTAACAGGGTGCCCAGATCGGTATTCGGGTCGACCGCGCTGCCGACCAGTAGGTCGAGTCCGTCCAGCTGTGCGCCTGCCTGGCCCGAAACATTACGGAGCCCTTGGAGTTTGGTGATGATATCGGCCACGGCCGGATCGCCGGCGAAGGGCAGGGCGCGCAGTAGCGGCAGGATCTGATCCAACCCGGTGCTCACCGTGCTCGCCGTCTGCTGGATCTGGGCGATGGTGACGCCGGTCGAATCCAGCGCGGAGGCGAGCTGATTCGCCTGCGCGGCGGCGCCGTCCACGGTCTGGTTCAGGACCGCGATGGCCGAGGTGAGCTGAGCGGAACCCTCTTTGGCGAAATTCAGGAAGCCGAGCATCTGTTCGGCGCCGCCGCTGAATTGTTCGGCGCCCGCGGCAGCGGCATTCACCCCGGCGCCGAGCAGTTGCGCGGTGAACTGGACACCGGACAGCTGGCTGCGGGCCTGTGTGACGGCCGCGAGCGCGGCATCCACCCCGGCCGCGCCGATTCGGTGCGTCACTTCTTTGGTCGCGCCGTTCACCCATTCCGCGTCCGCGTCGTCATGGGTGGCGACGGTGACCTTGGCTCGTTTGGGGTCGGCGCTGGCCAGGGTGGTCATGGAAGTGGTCAGGTCCGCGGGCAGGGTGATCACCGCCGCGTAATCGTCGGTATTCGCCTCCCCGGGTGCGACCATGGTCCACTCGTACCCGCCGCCGTCCTCCTCGAGCGCCTTCACGATGCGCGCCCCGGTCGGCCCGGTATCGGCATTGACCAGCGCCACCCCCGACGGGGCGCTGGATGACCGGGAACAGGCGGTGAGCCCGCCCCCCACGGCCCCGGCGGTGACAATCGCGACGACGAGCAGTGCCCAGCGGGCCCGTTTTCCGATCACATCAGCAGAGCCTTGCCCACGAAATGCAGGCGTCGCTGGCCTTTCTCTGAGAATTCGATAAGGGCCGCAGGCGTTTTCGGTTGGCCGGATTGTTGCCGGTCACACCACCACTCGACCGAAATCCAGTTTGACGAGCTGATCGGCGCAGTCGAAGTAGCGGTCGTCATGCGTGATCACGATGACCGTCTTCCCGCGTCGCTTGAGGTCCACCAGAATTTCCCGGTAGAACACCTCGCGGAATCGGGGTTCCTGGTCGGCGGCCCACTCGTCGAACACATAGATCTGCCGGTCCTCGAGCAGCGCGGTCAACAGCGCCAGCCGTTTGCGCTGGCCCTGCGACAGCGCGACGGTGGACAACCGCCCGTCCCGGACCGTCACCTTGTGCGCGATCTGCAATTCCTCGAGGTAACGGTGCACCTCACCATCGATCCCCGGGCGATCGAATCCGAGATAGTCCTCGAACAGGTGGAAGTCGGTGAAGACGGCCGAGGAGTTCTGCCGGAACCACTCGATATTCTCGTGGTCGATCTTTTCGCCATTGAGCGCGACGGATCCGGTTCGCGGCACGTACAGACCCGTGATCAGCTTCGCCAGTGTGGATTTGCCGCTGCCGTTGCCGCCCACGATGAAGGTGATCTGCCCGGGTTCGAAGACCAGGTCGAGCGGGCCGAGCCGGAATCCGGACCCGTCGTCGGCCTCCAATGCCGGGACCGCACCCACCGGGACCGGTCTGCCATCGTGACCGCCGTGGTCGATCCGCTGGCGGCCGTTGACATCCGGCGGCGGTCCGCCAGGGCGTCCATGTGGCGGCGGTCCGCTCGGACGACCATGCGGCGGCGGTCCACCTGGACGACCATGCGGCGGCGGTCCCCGATGTCCACCCGGCGGCGGTCCGCCCGGACCCTCCGGGAACGGCGGGGGCAGCTCCATCAGGTAGCTGTAGCTCACATTCGTCAGCTCCAGCCGGGCTTCACTCGCGGCGGGCCGGTCGGTGTAGGGCAGGTGTTCCTCGTTGTGCAGGGTCTCCATCGACAGGTTCATGGCGCGGATCTTCGCCAGTGCCACATCACCGCGAACCAGGTCCGGGAGCCGGTGCATGAAATTCTGCATCGGCATGGCGAGGAATGTGGTCACCAAGACGTAGCCGAACATGACATCGCGCGGCAGGTCGATCGCGACGGCGATCACGAAAAGAATCAGTGCCATCGTGCCGAGCTGTAGCAGCTGCCCGAGGCCCTGGGCCAGCGAGAATTTGGATCCCGCGTCGACGTTCTGCTCCCGGAGGGTCTGGGCCGATCCGAGCAGATGACGATCCATGAAATCCCGGCGCCTGCCGCGATGCAGCTTCAGCTCCTTGATACCCAGCGTCACGGACTGGAACGAGCGCAGCAGTAGATCTTCGTTCTCGCGCGCCCCGTGGTAGATCCGGCGCACCCGCTTGAGAAACAGCTCGACGCAACAGATGCCGACCAGGGTGCCCGCGATGGTGATGGCGAAGATCGGGCCGGACAGCATCGCCAGGAAGACGAAGCAGCCCACAATGGTCGCCACATCGATGCAGATCGCGGGGATCGCCGTCACCGCCTGCGAGAGTGCGCGTACGTCCTCGGTCAGCGTGGCGATGAGGCGGTGCGTACCGAGCCGTTCCAGATGTTCGAGCGGGGCCGAGACGACCCCGGCGCTCAAATCCGCACGCAGCCGGTAGATCGCGTCCTGGGCCAAGCGGATCAGCAGTACCTGTGACATCAGCCCGCTCGCCAATACGACCAGCCCGGTCAGGACGAAGCGCTGCACGAGGTCGTCGGGGTGCGGCTCCGGCGACACGACCTTATTGATCAGTGTCACCAGGTACGTGTTGGCCGCGCCCGCGACCAGGCCGGTGCTGAAGACGGCCACGATCCGCACCCAGGAAATCGAGATGAGGAATCTGATGAGTTGCATGGTTACTGCGCTTTCTGGAACGGCCGGGTTCGTAACCGGTCGTTACGGTCGGCGAATGATGTCGAAGATCATTCCTTCGAGGGTGACTCCCGGCGCGAAGGAGAACGCCACGCCCGTCGAGATCGGAGCGGCCGTCTCGGCCTGCAGCGACACTGCTTTTTCGAGCACGAAGATCAGCGAGACACTCAGCATGTTGCCGTGCCGGGCAAGGACATCCCAGCTCAGGGCGGCGTGATCGGCGGGGATGCCGAGCGACCGCACCGATTCCTCGATGATCTTGGGCCCGCCGGGGTGGATCGCCCACAGGTCCACATCGGACTTCCGCAATCCGTGACCGCGCAGCGCCTCCGTGACGACGGGATCAACCCCGTCGTAGATGTAGCGCGGGAGGTTCTCGGACAGCTCGCAGGTGATCCCGTTGTCATTGACGCCGAGCACGATGCCGTCCTCCGCATCCTCGAACAGATGGCTGAAGCTGCTCCGGATCACCACCTTGCCGGGCGACAGCGGCTGGTGGACCTGGCTGGCGCCGATGACGACCGCGCCGCATCCGTCGCCGAACAGGCTGTGCGTGATCACGTCGTTGACATTGTTGTCGAATACGGCGTTCACCGAGCTCAGCTCGAGGCAGATGACCATGGCCTTCTTATCGGGGTGCGCCCGAACGTAATCCACGGCGGTGCGGATGCCGTTCATGGCGGCCGCGCAGCCCATGAAGTTGACGACGATACGTCCGACCGACGGCGACAGGCCGAGCTGCTTCACGACGGCGACATCCACACCCGGGGCGATGAATCCGGTGCTGGTGACGAATATCAGCAGCCCGATCTCGGCCGTGTCGTCGAGGCCGGCGATTGCGCGCCCGGCCACGTCGACGGCCAGCGGAACGGCATGCCGGTAGAACAGATTCATCCGATCCCGGATCGTCGCGGGTTCCCCGCTGTAGGAGAGGAATTCGGGATCCAGCGGGTCGACCGCCAAGTGGCGGGTATCGATCTTGGTCTTCTGGTAGATCCGCGCGATCCTGGCCTGCTGACGCGGATCGGAGAACAGCTCGGCAACCTGGGCGGCGGCCGCGGACTGGTCGAACACCTGGACCGGCGAGCCCGTCGCGATACTTTCGATCACGCCCACCGTGGTCGGCGGGGCGGGTGGCAACATGCGTTCGGTGAGATCGTGCCCCTGCTCCCCATCCGCCGTGTGGCGGCTTGTCCCCGGGCGGCGAACGCTGCCCTCATCGATCGTTACAGACACGACTCTCTACCTTTCGAGAAAAGTGGTGATACACCGCGCAGTGGTGGATGAAACCGCCCCGCGGTCGATGGAATCGGCTTAAACAGTTCCGATTCCGGTGAATCCCTGAACCGTGTAGACGGCGCAGGTTTTCAATGCCGACGGCGAGCAGTGCTCACGAACGAAGCCCCAATTCCGTTCCTCCGCCTCGTCGGACCGCGAAAGGAGATAGGTTCGAATCTGCTTCGGGAACCGGTCGGTGAAGAAGCTCTTCGCCGGGATCCACTCGACACCGAATTTCGCGGCCTCTTCGCGCAGTACGTCCTCGGTGGCGATATTGGAGAACCCGCTGCGCTGATACGGCAGGACGTGGTGGACGCGATGCGAACTCAGCCCCGCCGAGAGGAAGCAGTCGACGTAGCGGTTGCCGACCACCTTCAGGTCGTAGGCCTGCTCCAACTGGTTGACGCCCCAGTCCTCGGTATCGGATGCGGGCAGTTCCTCGGTCTCCACCTCGAAGTCGTGGCTCGCGACCACCAGGAAGGTGCTGATCCACAGGGTGATCACGAATTGCAGTGCCCACGCCCAGAAGTCGCCTGCCAGGGTGAAGACCACCAACTCGCCCAGCAGCAGGAAACGCACCCCGAAGGACCCGATGAAGTGCGGCAACGCGCCGCCCCACGTCCCGTACATATCCTTGATCCCCACCTTGCGGGTGAGGCGGCAGACGTCGAGCAGGCGGATGGTCATGCCGGTGAGCGTGTGCCCGAATTTGTGGATGGTGTGGATGGGGATCCGGTACAGCCGGGGCACCCGCATCATCATGGTGAAGACGTTCTTCTTGATATCGACTTCACTCTGGGTGTGCGGGTGGTGCAGCAACGCGTGACCGTCGGCGGTGACGAACGCCAGTGCGACGTAGTTGAAGTCGAATGCGTTCGTATAGATCTTGTTCATGCCCTTTTGGGCGCGGTGAATCGCGTAGTGCCCGAACCCGGCGAGGGAACTGCGCAGCAGGACCATCGCGATGACGAAGATCGGCAACGGCATCCACGCGGGTTCGGCCAGCCGCAGACCCTGCACCGCGAAGTACGCGACGGCCAGCACCGCGACCACGATGTCGAAGATCGTGTCCATGCGTTTGATACGTGCCGCCAGCGCAGGCTCTTTCAGCCGCGCCTTCACCTGGTGCAGCAGGTCGTCCTTGTTGTCGAACCGGTACTTCGGGGTGTCGCGCCAGCTGTCGAAGCCCTCCTTGAACAGGAAGTCGGGCGCGTTGGCCTTCGGGTGGATGTCCTCGGGCAGCGCCTCGCGGTTCAGCGCGTACCGCTCGAGCATCCGTCCGATCCGCTCCGGATCGCGGTGGTAGGACCCGATGATCGAGGTGATGTCCCGATTCTTCGTGCGCCCGATGAAGAACTCACCGCCGGGATGCTTTGAGATCCAGTCGCTCAGGTCGTAGGCTTTTCCGTTGTACACCCACACATTTGAGATCGGGGGTCTACCCGGAGGCCCGGGAGGCCGGCGGAAGTCCTGCTCCTCCGCTTCTGGGCGGCTGTTCGTCATTTCTTTCCTTCGTGTCTGATCCGCGGTCGACGGCCGTTGGGGTGCCGGCCAGGTTTATTCAGGGCATGCGTCGCGGACACGCGCGGGGCGCCGCAGCCGCGGATACCGGGCGTTCCCCGAGGTCGCACGCACCGTCTGAGTGGTCATGGACAGTATCGTGTCTGCGGCGCCTAACGTCTCACTAAACAATCCCTTAACCCGAGTTAGCTGGTCGCATCGGGTTTTTCCCCCCGATCTATGCGAGAAGACCGCACACAGGGTAACGTCGGCGCCCGCAGCAGTTCCAGACCGCCGGGTTCGGCCAAGGGTCGGCCAATGGACCCGGTCGAGCGGGAAGGCTTCTCCGCCAGGAGAAGTGCTGCATACTACGACGAACGTGGTAGCAGCAGCTGCCAATCCAACCCGGTCGATATGGACCTCGCACTCTCTGGGGGCAGAAAAATGAGTGACCTGACAACGCGCAATCGAATCTCTCGCCGGCCTCGGCTCGGTCGACTGTCACCTGCGCGGCTCGGTACCGCCGCGGTGGCGGCGTCGTTGCTGGCGGCGGTGGTGGCGGGATGCGGGTCCGACGACTCGACATCCAGCACCGCGGCGACGGCCACCGGCCCGCTGCCGGATGCCGCGCAGATCGTGCAGGAGTCGGCCAAGACCACGCAGACACTGCAGGCCGTGCACCTGAAGCTGTCGGTGGACAGCATCCCGAACCTGCCGGTCGACAGCGTGTCGGCCGATGTGACCAACCAGCCCCAAGGCGCGGGTGCGGCGCAGGGCGAGGCGAAGGTCAGGACCAAGCCGGACGCGCCGTTCATCAAGGCCAAGTTCGTCGTCGTCGACAAGTCCATGTGGGCGCAGCTGGAAGACGGCAAGTACGCCAATCTCGGTCCGTCCGAGAAGATCTACGATCCGGGCGTCATCCTCGACAAGGACAAGGGACTCGCGAACGTCATCGCGAAGGTGCAGAACCCGAAGGTCGAGGGCCGCGAGACGGTCGAGGGCGTGGCTGTCGTCAAGGTGACCGGCACCATCGACGCCTCGGTGATCGATCCCATCGTGCCCAAGTCGGGCGACGGCGGCGGCTCGTTCCCGATCACCCTGTACATCGCCGATGTGGCGCCCCCGAGCGGCTCGGCCTCGGTGCTCCCGTCGGGGGCCCCCTCGACCGGTTCCGGCCCGAACCTGGTCAAGACGGTCGTCAAGAAGGGTGATGGCACCATCACCGTGACGCTGTCCGATTGGGCGAAGCCGGTCACGGTTACCAAGCCCGAGTAGGCAATAGGGCGCAGGCTCGGTAATCCGGCCCGGGAGCGCGGAACGGCGGCAATGTCGTCACCCGCGTCCCGGGCCGGTTTCGTTTTCCGGTTAACGCGGCGCCCGGTTACCCGCGGCGTCGGCATTCGGATCGCTGCCGGTTCGCCGCTGCGGCAGATCCAGCGCCAACCGCACCCCACCGAGCGGGCTGTCGTCGAAATAAGCACGGCCACCATGTAGTTGCGCCTGCTGGGCTACCAGGGCCAGGCCGAGGCCGGAGCCGCCCTTGCTGGCCTGGCTGCCGCGGAAGAAGCGTTCGAAGACGGCCTCGCGCTCCGCGGCCGGGATGCCGCGGCCGTTGTCGTCGATGGTGATCATGATGTGCCCGTTGGGGGTTCGATGCGCGGAGACCAGCGCGTAGGTGGCGCGCCCGTGTTTGACCGAGTTGGTCAGCGCATTATCGACGGCCAAGCGCAGGCCGGCCGGGAGTCCGCGGGTCACCAGTTCGGCGTCGGTGTCGATATGGACGGTGAGACCGGGGAAGTGGCGCATGGCGTCGTGGGCTGCCTGATCGCAGAGGTCGCCGACATCGGTGTCGACATGGTCGCGTTCATGGGTGAGGTCACCGGTGGCCAGGCGTTCCAAGGCGGCCAGGGTGGTCTCCACGCGGCCCTGGCTGCGCTGCAGATCGGCGAGGATTTCGGCGCGCTGGGACTCGTCGAGGTCGAGGGTGCGCAACACCTCGAGATCGGTGCGCATGGCGGTCAGGGGGGTGCGCAGTTCGTGGGCGGAGACGGCGGCGAAGTCGCGCGCGGTCTCCAGCGCGGCCGCGGTTTCGGACTGGGACTGGTCGACCCGCTGCAGCATGGTATTCACCGCCTCGGCGAGTTTCTCGGCCTCCCGCACGCCCGAACCATCCACCGGCGGTTGCGGATTGTCCCGATCGGGGAAGGCGCTCCTGGCGCCGACCTGGCGCGTGAGGTCCACGATCGGGCGGACCGCGCGACCCGCCAGCAACCAGCCGAGTGCGGCCGTGGCGGCCACCGCGAGTGCCGCACCGGCCAGCACCCAGCGCTGTTGCTCCGCGGTAGCGCGGGCCGCGTCCTCGGCGGGGATACCGAGTGAGACGGTCCGGCCCGCCGGCTGATTCTCGGTGGTGGTCAAGATCCGGTAGGGGATGCCGTGCACCTGCTCGGTGTGGAATCCGGTGGGCAGATCAGGTAATTGGGTCGGGCCGCTCGCCACCACCGAACCGTTGTCGCGCACGGTCACCGCGATTTCGTTGGTGAGTCCGGTGAGCCCGACCAGGCCGACGGCGATCACCGGCTCGATCAGCACCAGGCGCGAGGCCAGGGTGAGCTGCTGATCGCTCTGCTGCACATTGTTGCGTTCGATCGCGCGAATGCTGATCAGGCTGAGCAGGGTCACGATGATGATCGCGCCCATCGCCGCGGCCCCCGCCACCCGGGTACGCAGCGAAAATGTCCGACGCGGACGACGTTTCGGAACCGTGGTCATTTGGGCGCCCGCAGCACGAACCCGACGCCGCGGATGGTGTGCAGCAGTCGGGGAGTGTCGCCGACCTCCAGCTTGCGCCGCAGATAGCCGACGAACACATCCACCACATTGGTATCGGCCGCGAAATCGTAGCCCCACACCAGTTCCAGCAGTCGTTCCCGGCTGAGCACCACGCCCGCATTGCGCGCGAGCGTGGAAAGCAGCTCGAATTCGCGCTTGGTGAGCTCGATTTCGTTACCGTGCAGCAATGCGCGATATCCGGCGACATCGACCTCCAGCGGGCCGACGGTGACGGCGCCGGGGGTGGTCGGGGCGGGGATATCCGAGCGCCGCCGCAACAGCGCCCGGATCCGGGCCACCAGTTCGGCCAGTACGAAGGGCTTCACCAGATAGTCGTCGGCGCCGGACTCGAGTCCCGAGATCCGGTCGTCGACCGAGGCGCGGGCGCTCAGCACACAGATCGGCACCTCGTTGCCCATGGCGCGCAGTGCGGTGACCACGCCGGCGCCGTCGAGCACGGGCATATTCATATCCAGCACGATCGCGTCGGGCGCGTGCTCGGTCACGCTGCGCAGCGCCGCGGCGCCGTCACGGGCGACCAGTACGTTGAACCCGGACAGTCGCAGCCCGCGCTCGACCGAGGCGAGCACATCCTCGTCATCGTCGACTACCAGAACGGTCGGGGTCGAGTTGGTCACCTCGTCATTCTGCCGCCCCATGGCGAATACACCTCTCAGTTGGCCGCTGATTTCGCAGGTACACGGGTAACTCGCCGGGTACGGGCCGACCTGCCGACCACCTCGCCGTCAGCCGCGGGCCCAACTCGCACGGCAGTCGAGTCCGGCCCGCGGACGCGGCGAGGCGGACCGATCCGTCAGTACTTGTGGCAGGAGTTCGCGACGGCCTGGATCGTGGTGCGCAGGCCCGCGGATCGCGGATCTTTCTCGGCTTCCTTGGCCGCGTTCGGGTTGTTGTCGATCATCCGCTGGAGTTCGGCGCGGCGCTGCTCGACGGGCTGGTCGAATTTGCGCTGCAGATCGGCCTTCTGGGTCGGATTGGCATCGAGCATCGCGGCCAGCTGTGGGGCCTCGGCGTGCAGCGCGGCGTCGACCTGCGCGAACGAACAGTCGGAGTTCAACAGCGGTCCGGCCAGCTCCATCGGGTCGGCGGCCGCGATGGCCGGGCCGAGGAACACTGCCACACCGGCGACCGCGCCCGCGGCGAGGGCGGCGACGGCGGGGCGGCTGCGGAAACGCTTCATGTAATGCCTCCAGGGCTTGTTTTCGGGGGGGTTGTGCAAACACCCCCACGCTATTGCCGACCGCTGGCATCACGGTGAGCGAACCCTGAGGAACTTATGAGGAGATATTGTTCTCGAAAACGAAAATTACGACGACACAACGGGATCGGTGCCGGGCGTATCCGCCTCGGGCGTCGGCCGTGGCCGCGCGGCAATGATCTGATCGGCCAGCGCGACGAGCACCGCGGGGTCCTCGATGGTGGAGGGCGTGTCGTATTCGTCCCCGGCGGTGATCTGCCGGATGGTCTTGCGCAGGATCTTGCCCGACCTGGTTTTCGGTAGCGCCGCGACGATCACCGCGTCGTGCAGCGCCGCGATCGCGCCGATCTGCTCGCGCACCCGGGCGACCAGTTCCTCGCGTAGCTGTGCCGCGTCCAGCTCCACGCCCTCCTTGAGCACGACGTAGGCGATCGGGCGCTGGCCCTTGAGCTCGTCCGGCAGCCCGATCACCGCACATTCGGCGACCGCGGGATGACCGGCGATGGCGGCCTCGATGCTGCCCGCGGAGAGCCGGTGTCCGGCCATATTGATCACGTCGTCGCTACGGCCGAGGACGTAGAGATAGCCGTCGTCGTCGAAGTAGCCCGAGTCACCGGTGAGGTAGTGGCCGGGGAAGGCCTCCATGTACGAACGGATGAAGCGCGCCTCGTCGTGCCAGAGTCCGGTGAGGGCGCCCGGCGGCAGCGGCAGCCCGATCACGATATTGCCCTCGGTTCCCGGTGCCACCGGATTGCCCTCGGCGTCCAGTACCCGAAGCCGGAAGCCCGGAACCGGTACCGAGGCCGAGCCCGCCTTGATCGGCAGCTGCTGTAGCCCGAGCAGATTCGCGCAGATCGGCCAGCCGGTTTCGGTCTGCCACCAGTGGTCGACGACGGGGCAGTCGGTGCGATCGGCGAGCAGGGTGCCGGTGGCCCACTCGTAGGTTGCCGGGTCGAGTCGTTCGCCCGCGCAGAACAGGGCGCGCAGCGAGGAGAGGTCGTAGTTCTGTGCCAGTTTGGCCTCGGCGTCGGCCTTGCGGATGGCGCGCAGCGCGGTCGGCGCCGTGAACAGCACCCGGACCTTGTGTTCGGCGACCACCCGCCAGAACGCGCCCGCATCCGGGGTGCCGACGGGTTTGCCCTCGTAGAGCAGCGTGGTCGCACCGACCAGCAGCGGCGCGTAGACGATGTAGGAGTGGCCGACCACCCAGCCGACATCGGAGGCCGCCCACATCACTTGGCCCGGCCCGACGTCGTAGATGTTGCGCATGGACCAGGCGAGGGCGACAGCATGTCCGCCGTTATCGCGTACCACGCCCTTCGGCTTCCCGGTGGTCCCCGAGGTGTACAGGATGTAGAGCGGATCGGTCGCGGCGACCGGCACCGGATCGGCCGGCTCCGCGTCGCGCACGGCATCGTCCCAGTCCAGCCATTGGGCGGCGATGGTCTCGGTGGAACTCGGTAGTGATTCGGTCGCTTCCTGGGGCGCGGCGAAGTTGATGGTCGGGAACTGCTTGCGCTGCTTGACGATGACGTGGCGCGGCGCTGTGGTCTCGGCGATATCCAGGGCCTGCAACACAATGGGCGGATATTCGATCTTGCGGCCGGGCTCCAGGCCGCCGGAGGCAGTGATAATCAACACAGGTTCGGCGTCATCGATGCGGGCCGCGAGCTCCGGCGCGGCGAAACCGCCGAAGACCACCGAATGCACCGCGCCGATGCGCGCGCAGGCCAGCATCGCGATGACGGCTTCGGGGATCATCGGCAGGTAGATGACCACGCGATCGCCGATGCCGACCCCGAGCCGGGACATCGCACCGGCGAGTACCGAGACCTCCCGCAGCAACTCGGCGTAGGTGAAAACACCTCTGGTGCCGGTCATAGCGGAGTCGTATATTAGGGCGGGCTGGTCGGCTCGGCCCCCTTCAGCGGCGGTGTCATCGTGCACATGCCGGTCGAGGGCATTGAAGGAGGTGTTGAGGCGAGCATCGGGAAACCACCTGGCCACGGGGCGGGCCGTGGTGTCGACTACCTGGGTCGGAGGCACGTCCCAATCGATGGCCTCGGCCGCGCTGGTCCAGAACTCGGCGGGATCGACCAAGCTGGTCTGATAGACCGGTCGGTACTCGTGCTTCACGTTCAATCCCGTGACTCCCTAGCCTCGCCTCGATGCCCGCCTCGATAGATCTGCATGATTGTGGCAGACTTCACGCGACGCCCGGGCGGGTGCCGCGACCTTTGGTTTTGCCTGGAAAAGGCAGGTCAAGGCCCGTAGCCTTACCGGATGTCACCCAAGCTGTTATTGATCCGTTAGAATCTGATGTCACTTATTTGGGCCGTCGTAGACGCAATTTCTCGGCCAGCCGCAGTTCTCGGCCAGCTCTGCCTGTCGAGCCAGCATGTGATGGCACGTGGTTGGGGCCAGTTTGGAAAGTGAGTGGGAGATGCGTGACGCCGCTAGGTCCGGCAAGAAGCGCTGGGCGCTCGGCAATTGGGACCTTCGCTGGAAGGTTACGGCGGTCCTCGCCGTGCCGCTGGCGGTCGCGGTCGGGCTCGGCGTGTCGAGGATTACATCCGAGTTCTCGAACGCCCAGCGACTCGGGGCCGTAGCCGAGAACACCGAGGCCATACCGGCCGTTACCGGGTTGAGTGCTGCCTCGGCGACGGTCGCGGGCTCGCAGCTGGTCTCGCTGAACGGCCAGACCGTGGTGACCGACAAGGACCTGTCCGAGCTCGACGCGGCGATAGCCAGGGCCGAGAGCTCGGTCGGCAAGCTGAACAATCAGCCCTCGTCCCGGGCCGCGTTGGAGAACATGATCACCAACGCGAAGGCCGTGCGGGCGCCGGGTAAGGCCCCCGCGGCCAGTGCCGCCGCCTCGCTCGCCGCGATCGACACGATCCGTAACGACAGCGTGCGCATCGTGGAGAGCACGGTGTCGCAGGTCAGCGACCCCACCTTGGACGCGGCCAAGCTGCGGCTGGTGGACTCGCTCAACACCCGCGCCACCCTGGTGAGTGAGCTCGCGGCGTTCAGCGAGGTGCTGCGGCGCGACCCGAACGGATTGCAGAACTTCCTCGCCGCGTCCAGCGCCGAACGTCAGATGCTGAACGTGCTGGCGCACCGATTCCCCGACGGTGACGCGTCCATCGCCGATCTGCGGGCGGGCACCGACACCCGCGTCTCGCTGATCACCAGCCCGGACGCGACGGCGGGCAAGATCCCGCTCGGCGATCTCAAGACCTCGCTGACCACCAGCGTCGATGTCTACGAGCGGGTGGTCGCCAAGGCCACGAAGGACATCGAGAGTTCGATGACCACGCTCTCGGCCAAGGCCAGCACCGATGCCTGGACCTACACCGCGGTCGTCATCGCGACCATCCTCGCCGCGCTGTTGCTCGCGGTGTTCGTGGCGCGCTCGATGATCGTGCCGCTGCACCGTCTGCGCCTCGCCGCGCTGCGCGTGGCGGAGAGCGATCTGCCGCACGAGGTCGCCCAGTTGCGTAACGGCGCGTCCCCGGAGGATGTGCCGCTGGAGCCGATGCCGGTGCGCAGCACCGAGGAAATCGGTCAGCTGGCCCGCGCTGTCGACGACATCCACGGCCAGGCGCTGCGTCTGGCGAGCGATCAGGCCCAGATGCGTTCGCAGGTCAACGACATGTTCGAGACCCTGGCCCGGCGCTCCAAGTCGCTCGTCGACCACCAGCTCAGCCTGATCGAGGCGATGGAGTACGACGAGAAGGATCCGCGCCTGCTGGAGAACCTGTTCCGGCTGGACCATCTCGCCGCCCGCATGCGCCGTAACGGCGACAACCTGCTGATCCTCGCCGGCACCAAACAGCGCAGGACGAAGTCCGCGCCCGTCGAGATCTCCGACGTGTTGCGTGCCGCGATCTCCGAGGTCGAGGACTACGAGCGCGTGAAGCTCGGTGCGACACCGCGCGGTTCGCTGCGCGAGCCCTCCGCCTCCGACCTCGCACACCTGTTCGCGGAGCTGTTGGATAACGCGCTGCGCGCCTCGCCGCCCGAGACGGACGTGAAGTTCACCTTCGCCCAGGCACACGACCAGGGCCTGCTGATCGAGGTCGCCGACCGCGGCATCGGTATGCCGCCCGCCGAAATGGCCGATATCAACCGCCGGTTGCAACAGACCGCGGAGCCCGGGCCCGATACCGCCCGGCACATGGGTCTTTTCGTGGTCGGCAGGCTCGCCGAGCGGCACGGCCTCACCGTGCGGCTGCGGCCCACCTTCGACACGGCGCGTGATCCTGGTGTCACGGTCACCGTGCATGTCCCAGTCGGACTGATCATGGGTGGGGAACCGGTCGGTGCGCAGGGCTCGACCCCGCAGACACCACAGGCCGCTGCACCGCAGCGCTCGACGACTCCGTCCTCGATGCAGACGCGGGCGGTCACCCGGACGCCCGGAGGCAACATGATGGTCACCGTCGACCCGGGGGTGAGCGGACCGATTCCGATCAGCAAGCGCCCGGCCGCGAGCAGCGCGGCACCCGCCGCGGCGGCCGATGGCCTGCCGCAGCGGCAGCCGGGTAATTCGATGGCGCAGGGTCTGCGTCAGGACCAAGAGCAGTCCGGTCCGACGCTGCGCTCCGCGTCCGGCGCGGGGCAGCCCCGCGGACCGCAGCGTGGCAAGCTCGCCGCCGCGAATCTGCCCAAGCGCAACCTCAACCCCGGCGGTCCGCCGCCGCGACAAGGTGGACCGAGTGTCATCGGTCCCGCGCCGACCGGTGGTGGTCTGCCGCAGCGCGATGCGAAGTCCGGTGAGCTACCGCAGCGTCAGCCGGGTGCCAACGGCGTGCCACAGCCGGGCCCCGGTGGTCTGCCGCAGCGTCAGCCGGGTGCGAACGGCGCCCCGCAACGCGATGCCGCCGCGGGCGGTCTGTCGGCCCGGGAGCCGGGTGCGGGCGGTCTGTCGCAGCGTCAGCCGAGCGGTCTGCCGCAGCGTGAGCCGGGATCCACCGGTCTGCCGCAGCGGGATGCCGTGGGTGGTCTGCCGACCCGCGAGCCCGGTGCCGGTGGTCTGTCGCAGCGTCAGCCCGCGGTGAACCAGCCGCCGCGCGATGCCGCGCCGAACGCCCTGCCGGCCCGCGAGCGTCTCGCCAACGGTCTGCCGCAACGCGAACCGGGCGCCAACGGTATGCCCCCCCGTGACGCCGGTGCGAACAGCGCCCCGCAGCGGGATGCCGCCGCGGGTGGTCTGTCGCAGCGTCAGCCGAACGGCCTACCCACGCGGGAACCCGGCTCCGGTGGCCTATCCAGCCGGGAGCCGAGTTCCGACAGGGAGCCGAATTCCGGCGGTCTGCCGACCCGGGAACCGGGTCTCGGTGGTCTGCCGCAGCGTCAGCCCGCGGCGAACCAGCCGCAGCGCGATTCGGCGGCGAACGGCCTGCCGGCCCGGGGACCCCTCGGGAACGGCCTGCCGCAGCGTCAGCCCGGTTCTCAGACCCCGAACGGCCTGCCACAGCGGGAGCCGGGATCCACCGGTCTGCCGCAGCGCGAAGCCACCCCGGGAATCGGTCTGCCGCAACGTGATCGCGGTGGGCTGCAGCCCGCGGCGAGCGCGGAACCGTCGGATGCCCTGGACTCGGGTACTCCCGTCGCCGGGCGAGACCCGGGCAAGCACAGCTACCGTTCCAACCCGGAGAAGGCCGCATCGTTCTTCCAGACCCGACTGCAGCCAGCAGTCGAGACCGGGTCGACAATGGACAGCCCGATCTTCGCCGAGATGATGTCGGCGTGGCTATCGGATCCGAACCCGGACCGGTCGCAGGTGGCCGCCGCCTTCGACTCACCGGGAGACGAAGGCTGGCAGGCCGCACGCCGGGCAAGTGAGGCGCAAGCCGAAACAAAGACCGCCGCGGGGTTGCCGCAACGCAATCCGGGAGGAAGGCTGGTCCCCGGTGCCGTCAACGGCGCCGTGGATCGGGCACCGCGCCGAGATCCGGAATCCATCAGGTCAAGCTTGAGTCGTCACCAGCAGGGCGTCCGGGATGGCCGCGCATTGAAGGCAACGAACCTAACCGGAGATAAAGGAGACCGATGAACCCCGATCTAGGTGGTACGAATCGTCAGCTGGATTGGCTGGTTTCGAACTTCGCCAACGAGGTTCCTGGCGTAGCTCATGCCGTCCTGGTCTCGGCTGACGGCCTACTCATGGCTGCGAGTGCCCAGCTGCCCGTCGATCGCGCCGAACAGCTCTCGGCCGTCACCGCTGGACTGGCCAGCCTTTCGGTCGGCGTCTCGAATCTATTCGAGGGCGGTACCGTGCTGCAGTCCGTCGTGGAGATGGAGCACGGCTATCTGCTGCTGATGGCGGTCGGTGACGGCTCCTATCTCGCGGTCCTGACCAACACGTCCTGCGATATCGGACAGGTCGGATACGAGATGGCGTTGTTGGTCGAGCGTGTTGGCCAGACTGTGCAGGCCACTCCACGCGTCACGATGGGTTCCTGATGGTGGGATGGACATAGAAGATCACCGCATGGGGAGCGCCGAGCCGAGCCTCGTACGCCCGTACTCACTGACTGCGGGTCGTACCAGGCCCGCGGTCGAGTTGGCGCTCGAGGCCCTCGTCGCATCGCATCCGGTCGCCCTGGAGCGGCAGTTCGAGCTGACCAACATTGAGACGTCAATCGTGGAGTTGTGCAGAGAATCGCCGTCCGTCGCCGAATTAGCGGCGCGCTTAGGTATTCCGATAGGTGTGGCACGGGTACTCGTGGCCGACCTCATCGAGGCCGGGCATGTGCGCGTTTCGGCGACATTGAAAGAGGATTCCAGCGACGATGAACGTCGCGAGCTGATCGAAAGGGTTCTCAGTGGACTCCGGCGTATTTGATTCGACGGCGCAGGTCGATACCCGCACCAGCAAGCCGACCTCGGCGAAGATCGTGGTCGCGGGCGGTTTCGGTGTCGGCAAGACCACGTTGGTCGGTGCCGTCTCGGAGATTGTTCCGCTGCGCACCGAGGCATTGGTGACCAATGCCAGTACCGGAATCGACAATCTGACGGGCGTCCCGATGAAGTCCACCACCACGGTGGCCATGGACTTCGGCCGGATCAGTCTCGCCGACGATCTGGTGCTGTACCTATTCGGTACGCCGGGCCAGTACCGATTCTGGTTCATGTGGGACGACCTGATCCGCGGCGCCATCGGCGCCGTGGTGCTGGTCGACACCCGCAGGCTCGAGGACAGCTTCGCGGCCGTCGACTACTTCGAAGCGCGCAATCTACCGTTCCTGGTAGCGCTCAACGAGTTCGACGACTCGCCGCGATACCCGGTCGAGGACATCCGGCAGGCCCTGGCGGTCCCCGCCGATGTGCCGATCCTGTCCATCGATGCCCGGCGCAGGGAGCCCGCCAAGCAGGCGTTGGTCTCGCTCACCGAATATGCCCTGCGCAAGGTGATGCAGGGCTACTGACACTCGATCCCGGCGCGGCGGCAGCCCCGTGGCGTCGGGTGAGTGCCTCGACTTCGCTCGGCGAGCGTGGACTGTGGACGGATTGCGTCCTACAGCGCCCGTTATGCTCGCGCGATGCGGATTTCGGCACGTGAGTTGCTCGGGCAACTGCTCGACGCGCAGTCGTTCATCAGCTGGGACCGGCCACCCGTGGCGGTGGCCGCGACCGCGCAGTATGGCGATGATCTGCGCAAGGCGGCGGTCGCGGCGGGCACCGACGAATCCGTGCTCACCGGCGAAGGACTGCTGCGCGGTCGGCGCGTGGCTGTTATCGCGTGCGAGTTCGGCTTTTTGGCGGGATCGGTCGGTGTCGCTGCCGCGGAACGGATCGTCACCGCGGTCGAACGCGCCACCGAACTCGGCCTCCCGCTGCTCGCCTCCCCGACCTCCGGTGGCACCCGGATGCAGGAGGGCACCGTCGCTTTCGTGCAAATGATCAAAATCGCGGGTGCGGTCGCGGCACACAAGTCGGCGGGCCACCCGTATCTGGTGTATCTGCGCAATCCGACCATGGGCGGGGTTTTCGCCTCGTGGGGATCGCTGGGCCATATCACCTTCGCCGAACCCGGCGCCCTGATCGGCTTTCTGGGGCCCCGCGTCTATAGGGCGTTGTACGGCAAGGATTTCCCGGAAGGCGTGCAGACCGCCGAGAATCTGTACCACAGTGGCGTCATCGACGGGGTGGTGCCGGTAATGGTCTTCCGTCGCATCGCCCACCGGGCGCTGAGCGTATTCAGCGGCGTGGTGTTGCAAGATTCCGCTGCCGCGGAACGTGCTCGGCGCGAATCGGGCAGCGGCCGGGTCGAAGGCGCTGTGGAGGAGGTCGTCGGGTCCGATCGCGCGCCAGCCCGCGCAGCGGCCGATACTCCGGCGTGGCGGTCGGTGCTGATCTCGCGGCGACCGGATCGGCCGGGCATCCGCGACCTGTTGCGCCATGTGACGCAACGGGTCCCGTTGAGTGGCACCGGCCAGGGGGAGTCCGATCGCACCGTCGTGCACGCGCTGGCCCGATTCCGCGGTCAGCCGTGTGTGGTCTTCGGGCACGACCGTCTCGGCCAGCAGGGCGAGAACACCATGGGCCCGGCGGCACTGCGTGAGGCCCGCCGCAGCATGGCGATTGCTCAGGAGTTGCTGTTGCCGCTGGTTCTGGTCATCGACACCGTGGGCGCGGCCCTGTCCAAGGAAGCGGAGGAGCGCGGACTTGCCCCGGAAATCGCCCGCTGTATCGCGGACTTGGTGACCTTGGACACCCCGACCGTCTCGGTGCTGCTCGGCCAGGGCACCGGCGGCGGCGCGCTGGCCCTGCTCCCCGCCGATCGCGTCCTCGCCGCCACCCACGCCTGGCTCGCCCCGCTGCCGCCGGAGGGGGCGAGCGCCATCGTCTACCGCGACACCGATCACGCCCCCGGACTCGCCGCCGCCCAACGCATCCGCGCCGCCGACCTACACACGGACGGCATCGTCGACCGGATCGTCCCCGAATTCCCCGACGCCGCCACCGAACCCCACGATTTCGCCAACCGCATGGTCACCGCCATTGCCGCCGAACTGGCCACCCTCCGCACCCGCACCCCCGAGGAACTCGCCCGCTCCCGTCACACCCGCTACCGCCGTCTCGGTCTCCGCGGCATCGCCGACTGATCGGCTGCTCGCGATGCGTTGCGCCCGAAATGGGTGAGCGACCAGCTATTTGATAGTCAACACACCAGGGCTCTTCGTTGACGGTTCGCGTGCGCACTTCTACGGTCGGACGGGTGACATTCCGCAGCGAGACCTCCGCCGTGCCCGCGATCGTGCTGAACGATGGGAATGTGATCCCGCAGCTCGGGTTCGGTGTGTTCCAAGTGCCGCCCGACGGCACTTTCCCGGTGGTGAAGGCCGCGCTGGAGGCGGGATATCGCAGCATTGATACCGCCGCCATTTACGGGAACGAGGAGGGCACCGGGCGTGCCGTCCGCGAGTCCGGGCTGCCGCGTGACGAGGTCTACGTCACCACCAAGCTGTGGAATTCCGAGCAGGGTTACGACTCCACCTTGCGCGCCTGCGACGCCAGCCTGGACAAGCTCGGCTTGGACTATCTCGACCTGTACCTGATCCACTGGCCGATCGCGGCCGCGGATAAATTCGTGGAGACCTTCAGGGCCTTCCAGACACTGAAGAAGGAAGACAGGGTCCGCTCGATCGGTGTGTCCAACTTCACTGTCGCGAACCTGCGGCGGGTCATCGAGGAGACCGGCGAGATCCCGGCGGTCAACCAGATCGAGCTGCATCCGCGCCTGGCCCAGCGCGAGTTACGCGACTTCCACGCCGAGAACGCGATCGCCACGGAGGCGTGGAGCCCGCTCGGCCAGGGCACCGTGCTCGACGATCACACCATCGCGTCGATCGCCAACGAGGTCGGCCGCAGCCCGGCGCAGGTGATCATCCGCTGGCATCTGCAGCTCGGCAATATCGTCATCCCGAAGTCGGTCACCCCGTCCCGCATCACCGCGAACTTCGACGTCTTCGGCTTCGAGCTCACCGGTGAGCAGATGGACGCCATCAACGCACTCGACAACGGCGGCCGCATCGGCCCCGACCCGGATAGCTCGAGCTAGCCCAGATAGTTGGTGAGTTCGATTGCGGCGGCGCGGCCCGCGCGGTTGGCGCCGATGGTGCTGGCCGAGGGGCCGTAGCCGATCAGGTGGATGCGCGGGTCGGCGGCGACCTGGGTGGCGAGGCGGCCGGTCATGGTGATGCCGCCGCCGGGGGCGCGCAGCCGCAGCGGCGCCAAATGGTCGAGCGCGCTGCGGAATCCGGTGGCCCAGATAATGACATCGGCCTGCTGGAAGGTTCCGTCGGCCCAGCGCACCCCATCCGGTTCGATGTGGTCGAACATGGGCAGCCGGTGCAGGGCCCCGCGTTTCTCGGCGGCCCGTAGCCGGTCGTCGAGCCGCAGTCCGGTCACCGACACCACCGAACCGGGCGGCAGTCCGCGTCGCACCCGATCCTCCACGATGGCCACCGCCTCCCGGCCCGCCTCGCTGGTGAACTCGGCGTCCCGCCACACCGGCTCCCGGCGCGTCACCCAGGTCGTCGTGGTGACCTGCGAGATCTCGTCGAGCAGTTGTACCGCGGAGATGCCGCCGCCGACGATCACCACGTGCTTGCCCGCGAACGCCGCGGCAGTCCGGTAGTCGTGTGTGTGCAGCTGCCGCCCGGTGAAGGTTTCGGCGCCGCGGTACCTCGGGACGAACGGATGCTCCCAGGTGCCGGTTCCGTTGATCAGTCCGCGCACCCGAATCGTCCCGGCCGAATCGGTTTCGGCGCTCAATACCTCGCCGCGGCCGTCGCAGCGCTGTCCGTCCGCGGTGCGGTCGCAGACCACGGTGACCGAGACCTGCCGACGTACCCGCAGATCGAAGCGCTTCTCGTACAGCTCGTAGTAATGCGGCACCGCGGTCGCCGCCGGCGCGGTCTCGGAGCCGGGCGGCAACGTCTCGGCGAATGACATACCGGGCAGATCGTGCACCCGGTTGACGGTGCTCAGCGTGAGCGAGGGCCAGCGGAACTGCCAGGCCCCACCGGGCCCCGGCGCATGGTCCACGATGAGAAAGTCGTGCTCCGGGCGTAGGCCGAGGCGCTGGAGGTGATATCCGGCCGACAGCCCAGCCTGACCAGCTCCGATCACCAGGATGTCGAAATCTGTCGGCACAGCGGGTGATCGTATCGCCATCAACGGCTCGTGCTCCCGGCTGTGGCACAGTGAAGGTAACCAAACGACACGGTGAGTTGGGAAGAATGCATGCTCGGAGTTAGCCGTGATGGCGATGTCGTCACCATCGAATTGCAGCGCGAGGAGCGTCGCAACGCACTCAATAACGAACTGGTGACCCTGTTGCGCGACGCCGTGCTGGCCGCGGTCGCGGACGACGCGCGAGTGATCGTGCTGACCGGACGCGGCCCGATCTTCAGCGCGGGAGCCGACCTATCCGGGGTGTACTCCGATAATTTCCTCTCCGGACTGTTGGAGATGCTGCACACCATCGAGTCCGCGCCCATCCCGGTGATCTCCGCGATCAATGGCGGCGCGCTCGGCGCGGGTGTCCAGCTGGCACTGGCCTCGGATCTGCGGGTCATGGAGCCGGACGCCTACATCGCGATCCCCGCCGCCAAACTCGGTATCACGGTGGATCGGTGGACAGTGAGCAGGTTGGTGTCGCTGATCGGTGGCGGCCCGGCCAGGACCATACTGCTCGGCGCGGAGCCGGTGACCGCGGCCGAAGCCTACTCGTTCGGCTTCGCCAACCGGCTCGGATCTCTCGCAGACGCGCAGGCGTGGGCGAAATCCATCGCCCAGCTCGCGCCGCTGTCGCTGCGCCACCTCAAACTGGTGTTCAATGACGACGGCTCGCGCGAGCCGGAGTCCGCGCAGCAGCGTGCGGCCTTGGAGGCCGCGTGGGCCAGTGCCGACGCCCAGGAGGGTCGCCTGGCCAGGCAGGAGAAGCGCAGCGCGAAGTTCTTGGGCCGATGACGGGCAGGATCGCGGAGGACAGGGAGGGCGCGTCGATGAATGTGCGGAAGATCTTCGGTGTCGCGGCGGGAGCCCTCGGCGTCACCTGGGTGGTGCGCGCGGTCTGGGATATCCCGTCGGCCATCGGAGCGTCGATTTCGGCGATCCAGCCGTACGCGGCCGGCGCCGCGACCTACCGCAACCAGCGGTTCCACAACACCGAGCCGAGCACCCAGCTGGTCGCGGGTGCGGGTCCTTCGCTGCTGTATTCGGCGCTGACCAAGCGCAATGTGGGCCGGCCGCGCGTCGCCGTTCCGGTGCAGACGCCCTCGGTGCCCGCCGAGGCGGCGGATCTGGCCGTCACCTGGTACGGCCATGCGTCGGCGTTGATCGAGGTGGACGGCTACCGCATCCTCACCGATCCGGTGTGGAGCGAACGGGTTTCGCCGTCTCCGCTCGTCGGTCCCGCGCGTCTGCACCCGGTACCGACGCCGCTGTCGGAACTGCCGCCGGTGGACGCGGTGATCATCTCCCATGATCATTACGACCACCTGGACAAGGAGACGATCCGGGAGCTGGTGGTCGGCCAGTCCGCCCCGTTCCTGGTGCCGCTCGGCATCGGCGCGCATCTGCGCCACTGGGGTGTGCCGGACCATCGCATCATCGAATTGGATTGGGGCGGGTCGATTTCGCTCGCCGCACTCGGTCGTGAGCGTGACGGAACGGACCTGGTGCTCACCTGTACCGAGGCACGTCACTTCTCCGGTCGCGGCCTGGTCCGCAACACCACCCTGTGGGCTTCCTGGTCCATCGTCGGCCCGACCCGGCGGGTGTACTTCGGCGGTGACACCGGTTACACGAAGGCGTTCGCCGAGGCCGGTGCGGCGCTGGGCCCCTTCGATCTGACGCTGCTGCCGATCGGCGCCTACGACGAGAACTGGCCCGACGTGCATATGAACCCGGAGGAGGCGGTTCGCTCGCACGCCGATCTGTGCGTCGGTGATCCGGGCCATGGTCTGCTGGTGCCCATTCACTGGGCGACCTTCAATCTGGCCTTTCACGGGTGGTCCGAGCCGGTGCGGCGGATGGTCGAGGCGGCGCGGGCGGCCGGAACCACGGTCGCGGTGCCGATGCCGGGCCAGCGCATCGACCCCAATGGGCTCCCACCACGGGATACGTGGTGGGAAGATGTGGGTTGAACCCACGAGTTCGGCTTCACCCCGGTTCGGTGACACGGAAGGAGCGACGGTATGAGCTTGGCAGACAGTCTGAAGGGCTTGGTCGACAAGGGGAAGCAAGCGGCGGCCAAGAATGCCGACAAGATCAACGATGCGGTCGACAAGGCCGGTGACTTCATCGACAACAAGACGCACGGCAAGTACTCCGACAAGATCGAGAAGGGTAAGGCGGCCGCCAAGAACGTGATTCCGCCGGATCATCCCGGACAGCCGCCCCGGTCCGGCC
The DNA here is from genome assembly GCF_040654375.1 of Nocardia sp. NPDC050710. Classification (NCBI taxonomy): domain Bacteria; kingdom Bacillati; phylum Actinomycetota; class Actinomycetes; order Mycobacteriales; family Nocardiaceae; genus Nocardia; species Nocardia sp. NPDC050710. The sequence goes on from NZ_JBFAHV010000011.1 coordinate 102,513, forward strand.
CGCAGGCCTGAGGCGCGACGGGGACCGTTTTCTGTCGGTCCCCGCCACTAGAATCGAAATATGGTGTCCCGCCGGAAGTTCGGTGGTGGTCCGGGCAAACCGAGTATCGAGGTCGAGCTGAGCAACCTCGACAAGGTGCTGTATCCCGAGACCGGGACCACCAAGGGCGAGGTGATCGCCTACTATTCGGCGATCGCGCCTGCCATGCTGCCGCATATCGTGGGTCGTCCCGTGACCAGGAAACGCTGGCCGAACGGGGTCGACGAGCCCTCCTTCTTCGAAAAGAACCTCGCCGCGCATGCGCCCTCGTGGATCGAGCGGCGCGCCATCGAACATTCCGATCGTCGTGCGGTGTACCCGATCATCGATTCGGAGGCCGGGCTGGCGTGGCTCGGGCAGCAGGCCGCGCTGGAAGTCCATGTGCCGCAATGGCGCTTCGACGGCGATGAGATCGGCTACGCCACCCGCCTGGTCTTCGACCTCGATCCGGGCCCCGGTGCCGGGCTGGCCGAATGCGCCCGGGTGGCGCTGCTGGTACGAGATCTGGTCGAGGGCATCGGACTGCATGCCTTCCCGGTCACCAGCGGCAGCAAGGGAATTCACCTCTACGTCCCGCTGGAGCGGGTATTGAGCCCCGGCGGTGCGTCGACGGTGGCCAAGCAGGTCGCCACCAATCTCGAGAAATTGCACCCGGATCTGGTGACCGCGACCATGGCCAAGTCGGTGCGTGCTGGAAAGGTCTTCCTGGATTGGAGTCAGAACAATCCGGCCAAGACCACCATTGCCCCGTATTCGATGCGTGGACGCGACCGGCCCCATGCCGCGGCGCCACGTACCTGGGCCGAGATCGAGGATCGGAAGCGGCTGCGGCACTTGCGCTTCGACGAGGTGCTCGTTCGTTTCCGGGATGACGGCGATCTGCTCGCGGAACTCGATCCGCCGCTCGCCGCGCCGCGGCCCGCCGATGCGCTCACCAAGTACCGCTCGATGCGCGATCCGGACCGCACGCCCGAGCCGGTGCCCGCGGAGCCGCCGACCTCGAGCGCGGGCAATCGATTCGTGGTCCAGGAACATCATGCGCGGCGGCTGCACTGGGACGTGCGACTGGAACGGGACGGGGTGCTGGTCTCCTGGGCGGTGCCGAAGGGCCCGCCGACCTCCCCGGAACAGAACCGGCTGGCCGTGCACACCGAGGATCATCCGTTGGAGTACCTGGACTTTCATGGCGCGATCCCCAAGGGGCAGTACGGCGCGGGGGAGATGACGATCTGGGATTCCGGTACCTACGAGACCGAGAAGTGGCGTGACGACGAGGTCATCGTCGAATTCCACGGCACCCGGCTCACCGGGCGGTACGCCCTGATCCGGACCAATGGCAATCAGTGGCTCATGCACCTGATGCGTGAACAGTCCGGTCGCCCGGCCGATGACACCGCGCGGGCGAATGGGGTCGAGCCGCAGTCGAGCCGGATCTTCACCGTCCCGCGCCCGAACAAGCCGGCGCCGTTCCCGCGCGGTCTCGCGCCCATGCTGGCCACCCGGGGTGATATCGCCGAACTGGATGATGAGCAGTGGTGCTTCGAGACCAAATGGGACGGCTTCCGGCTGATCGCCGAGATCGATTCCGGGACACTGACCCTGCGTAGCCGGGTGGGCAATGTGGTGACGGGCCGATACCCCGGGATCGGGTCGCTCGCCGTCGAACTGGCCGGGCACAGTGTGGTCCTCGACGGTGAGGCCGTGGTCTTCGACGATCACGGCGTCGCGAATCTCGGTCTGCTGCAGGCGGATGCGGCGCGCGCGGTATTCGTCGCCTTCGATGTGCTCTATCTGGACGGTACTTCCCTTGTCCGCAAACGGTATTCGGATCGCCGCAGGGTATTGGAGGCGCTCGCCGCGAATGCGCCCTCATTGCTGGTGCCGCCGCGACTGGACGGTCCGGGCGAGGTGGCGCTGCGCTACAGCCAGGAGCAGGGACTGGAGGGTGTGGTCGCCAAGCGGAAGGATTCGGTCTATCTTCCCGGCAAGCGCGGCCATTCCTGGATGAAGGAACGCAATTGGCGCACCCAGCGGGTGGTGATCGGCGGCTGGCGACGCAGTGCGGCCAGGGAGTTCAAGTCGCTGCTGGTCGGAATTGCGTACGCGGGCAGGCTTTACTATGTCGGCCGGGTCGGCACCGGTTTCGGTGAATCCGAAATGCGCCGCCTCGCCGGGCGGCTGAGCAAACTGGAGCGCAAGACCAGCCCCTTCGCCAATGAGCTCACCGCCGACGAACGTCAGGACGCCGTCTGGGTGACCCCGAAACTCGATGGCACCGTGCGCTTTATGAACTGGACCGAGACCGGACGGCTGTGGCACCCCGCCTGGCTGGCCGAGGCGGACTGATCGGTGGCGTGTCGCAGCCGATCGACAAGCAGACCGGCGGCAAGTTCGCCGGACAGGTCGACGCTGCCCAGGACGCCGCCAAGAAGGCCGTTCGCAAGGAGGGCTGAGCCCGGTTCCCGTTCGTCCCGGCGGTTCGGCCGGAACGAACGGAATATCTCGGGAATGCCTCAGGCCGTGCCGTCCTCCAGCAGCGGTGTGATGGTCGCGGTATCGGTGACGATCGCGTGCCCCTGGAACCGGAAATCGTCGTAGGCGCGCGCCATGGCCTCCTTGTCGCGCCCACCGCAGGCATCGCTGATCACCACCGGAATGAAGCCGAGGTCGGTGGAATGGCTGACGGTCGGCGCGATGCCGATCTCCAGTGCGACACCGACGATGGCATAGGAGCCGATGCCCAGATCGCGCAGCGTCGCGGCGAGCGGGGTGCCCTCGAAGGCCGACATCGTGGTCTTGTCGAAGACGACCTCGTCGGCCCGTGGCCGCAGCTCCGGCACCAGTTCGAAGGCCGGAGTGTCGCGCTGCAGAATCGGTTTCAGCTGGTCCACCGAGTCCACCTGCTGCCAGTTCATCGCCATGCGCAGGGCGAAGGCACCGCTCAACCGGTGCGGCAGGAAGAAGTGCCGCAGGAAGATCACCGGATAGCCGCCGCGACGCGCGGCCTCGACCACCCTGACGACCCGTTCGATGATTTCGGGCCCGTCCGGCAGTTGGGACAGCACACCGACCTGCATGTCGTAGACCACCAGGGCCATCCGGTGTGGCGCGCACACATCGGCATGTCCTTCGGGGATATCCAATCCGTTGCCAAACCGCATCGTCAGCTACTCCTTCTCGACACCGGATCGCCACCGGATCGCCCCGGTCCGGCGATTCGGTTGCGCTGGGGGCACTTTCACCATTGAACACGCCCACCGGACGTCCCCGGCGGTAGGGGTGCCCGGGATTGCCCGTTGCCGGTTGTCCGGAGCAGCAGTACCGTCGAGTGACCTCGACGCAGAGGTCGGTGCCTGGTGAAACGGTGGAGGCCGCGATGTGCCACAGTCGCGAATTGCCGATAATGCCGAGAACAGGGGGATTTCGCGGCGCGGCGCGCCGATGGGCTACGTCCATCGCCCGGGGCGCGGTACTGATTCTGCTGTCCGCGTTGATCGCGGCGCAGCCCGGGGCCGCGGCCGGGGTGCCGCCACCCGACGCGGATCCGTTCTACGCGGCGCCCGCTGATCTGGCCGACCATCCCGACGGCGCGGTGCTCGCATCCCGGCCGATCGCGTTGTTCGGCCTGTCGCTTCCGGTTTCGGCATGGCAGGTGCAGTACCGGACCAATGACTCGGCCGACCGCCCCGTCGCGGGTATGGCCACGGTCATGGTGCCGAATCTGCCCTGGCTCGGGCCGGGTCCGCGCCCGCTGCTGTCGTATCAGGTCGCGGAGGACAGCCTGGGGGTCCGCTGCGCGCCGTCCTTCGCGCTGCGCGGTGGCTGGCAGGGCGGGGTGAACACCCTCATCGATTCCCCGTTCATGGCCGCCGCACTGCTGCGCGGCTGGGCGGTGGTGACCAGCGATTACGAGGGTCCGGATTCCCGATTCCTGGACGGCGTGAACTCCGGGCGCGGGGTGCTCGACGGCATTCGCGCCGCGCGCGCCTTCGGCCAGGGTGCTGTCGGCCCGGCGAGCCCTCTTGGCGCCTACGGGTATTCGGGTGGTGCGTTCGCCACCCTGTGGGCGGCTGAGCTGCAACCGGAGTACGCACCCGACGTCCGGTTCGCGGGGCTCAGCGCCGGGGGTGTGCCCGCGGATTGGACCGCCGTCGCGCGCGGCGTACAGGGCACCATCCAGGCCGGGCTCGCGGTGCTCATCGTGCACGCTATCGCCCGCAATGATCCGTCGGCCGGGATCGTGGAGCTGCTCAACGACCGTGGCCGCGCCATGCTGGTGACCGATGCCGATGCCTGCGGCGAGGATCTGGTGCTGAAGTACGGTGGCGTCCGCGTGGACGATTTCGCGGCGGTGCCGGATCTGCTATCGCATCCGGTATTCCGGGCCGCGACCGATGCGCAGGAGCTCGGTGCGAGCGCTCCGCTGGACCCGATGTACCTGTACCACAGCACCACCGACGATGTGATTCCCGTGGCGGGCTTCACCGGTTTGGTCGATCGCTACTGCGCGCTCGGGGCCGACCTCTCCTTCCGGTACTCGGCGTTGCCGGGCCACAATCCGGCCGCGATCGGCGAGGTGTCCGGCGCGTTCGACTTCCTCTCGGATCGATTCGCCGGGCAACCGGTCGCCCCTGGTTGCCACACTCGATAGCGAAACGACGACGGCGCGTACCGATTCCCGGAATCGGTACGCGCCGTGGCCGGGGCGCTAGTTGGTGCGCGGGGAATCCACCCACTTCGAGCTGCCCGGAGGCGCTGTCAGGGTCTGGATCATCTCGATGCCCGCGACGATCAGCGTGGGCCCACCGACCAGGATGGTGCCGATGATGCCACCGATGGCGGCGCCGGTGACCACCGTGCCGATTCCGACGCCGCCCGCCAGAAATCCGATCAGTCCGATACCCGCGCCGACGATGGTGCCGAGGAAGGTGCCGATGGCCGTGGCGATGCCGAACTGGGACAGGAAGTTGTTCTGTGCGCGCATATTCTCCACGGGCGAGGCGATCGGCGTCACCGGCACCGGCCGGGCCTGGCCGTAGTCCTTGACCGCGGTCAGTTCGAGCACGGTGCCTTCATCTCGAACGGCATGCGGCAGCGGGAATTCCAGCCCGTCCTGGCGGAACGACAGCGGCAGTGTGCCCACCGCGTTGCCCGCCGCATCCTTGACCGTCACCGAGTCGCCGGTGATCTCGAATGTCCCGTCGGTGAGCGTGGTGACGATGGTGTCGCCCACCAGGTGGGTCTCGTACCCGATATCGGGTACCGGTGCGGCGGCCGGCTGTGCGGCGGAGGTGCCCGCACCGACCGCGATGGCGGCGACGAGCGGCACTGCGGCCGCGGTGATTTTGCGAAGCATCATTTCCCGGTCTTCCAATCTTCATCAGGTTGTCAAGCCCACTGAACGCGCCAACGGCCGGAAATACTTCCCCCCCGACGTCCTGTGGAGCTGCGATGTGATCCAGAGAACAGTTACGCCGAAAGACAATTTACCGCGCCCGAGTATGTTTAGACCCCAAAACGATGGGCAACACTCCGGGGCCGATCCAACGTATGCACCCGCGTCACCGGGCCACCGCGATCGAATTCCGGTACCGGAGCCGGAATCTCACCGGACGGCCATGCCCGCGGCCTGCCATCGGCACCGATACCTCCGGCCCGGACAACTCCGTATCAGCCACGCCGCGTGCGGAATCCGGTGCTACTGGACGGCGTTCTCGACCTTCTTCAGAGCCTTGGCGTTGAGATCGTCCTGATCCTGGAACGCGCTCGCGATCGAGTCCACACCGCCGCCGAGCGCGTCCACCGCCTTGCTGAGGCTCTCGATGCTCTGTAGGCCCTCCTCGGCCCCCGGCGTGTAGTCCTTGGCGAAGTTCTGGCCGATCTCGTCGCCGCCCCAGCACTCGCCTTCGGCTTCGACCACGGACTGCACATTCTTGACCACGTCGATCACCTTCTGCGCGACATCGGTGATCCCCGGCTTGGTAGCGCGCAGGGCGTCCGGGTCGACCTTCAACGTGCTCATCTATCGACCATCCAAATATGTGCGGTTGCGGTAGTACTCGTCCTCGGACTCCTCGTCCAGCGGCACCGGATCGGGTTGCGCGGCGGCGGGTTCCGGGAACATCGAGTGCATCAGATCCTTGATGCTCGGTGCGCCGGGAACCAGGTCGGGCAGGTCCGGAATATCGAGGCCGAGCTGTTCGACCGAGCCGAAGGCGCGCTGAGCCTCCGCGCTGGCCAGCCGGGCCGCGGCCTGGGTCGCCTCGGTGATGGAGCGGCCGAGCTTCTCCGGTGTGGAGCGCTTGAACGCCTCCGGCTCCACATGCACCTCGGTGGGCACGCCCGCGCTATTGCTGGTGACCCGGATCAGGCTGTCCGAGGACCACGCGGTGACCGTCGCGCTCGCCAGCCTGGCCTGCGCGTCGGCCAGTTCGCGCCGCTGCTGCTCGAATACCGCGAGCAGTTCGTCGATCTCCCCGCGCAGCGCGGCGTTCTGCGCCAGCTGTGCCTCGCGTTCACTGTCGGCCATCGGCACGCCCCTGCTTCTCCGAATTCGCTTGCGTCATAGGTTTCGACGCAGCACGCCGTGCGTCGGTTCCACCCCAGTCTGACGCCCGCACCGCGGCGCGGTCATCTCGGGCGGTGTCAGATCAGCAGATCCAGCGCGACCGAGCCGAGGCAGACCAGCGCCACCAGGCCGATCGCGAACGCGTCGCGCCAGGTCGGTGAACTGGGGTGGGCGGTGAGCCTACCGGTGCCGCCGCGCGCCGTGATGGCCTCGCCGAGTTCGGTCGCGCGCCGGGTGGCCACGGCCATTGCCGCGGTGAGGATGTCGATGAGGGGGCTGTCCGCGGCCCGATCGATCAGGGGGTTCTTGGGGCGCAGTTTGCGCGCGGCGCGCAACACCCGGATCTCCTCGAGCAGCAGCGGCAGCCCGCGCAGGGTCAGCGCGACGACAACGGCCCATTCGTCCACGGGCACCTTCAGCCTGCGCAGCGGTGCGCCCAATTTCGCCAGGGCCGGGGCGATATCGCCCATCGGGGTGGTCCATGCGATCAGCAATGAGGCCGCCACCAGGACCAGGCCGAACAGCACCACCTGCGCGTAGCGCAGCACCGCCGCACCACCCATCGGCAGATTGAGCACCGCGCCCGCGGCGAGTGTCGCCCAGAACCACCACGGCAGTCGCGGGAGGGTGCCGAGCGGGAGCCGGGCCAGCGCGCCGACGAGCACCAGGAACGCCGCAATGGCGCCCAGCGCCGTCCAGGACGGCCAGAACATCACCAGCACGCTGATGAGGAACGCGCCGATCATCTTGGTACCGGCCCAGAGGTTGTGCACCGGACTGGAGACCGGGACCTGACGCAGCAGCACCGTACTCATGACCCCACCTCGCCGGGTTCGCTCATCGGTGACCTCCATTGTCGAATCGCCATGCGGTATCGCCGGGGCGGGGCATCGGCGCGGGCCGCGAATCGGGGTGGTGTGCCCGGCTATCGGCGGCCCGCGCGATATCGGGAACCGGCTGACTCTCCGGGATCCGCCCGGATTCCAGGTGGACGGTGCGGTCGCAGACCGCGGCCATATCCGCCACATCGTGTGAGATGACGATCAGGGTGAGCCCGGAATCGCGCAGTCGCGCAAGCAGTTCCACAACATCGGCACGACCCTCGGGGTCCAGCCCGGCCAGGGGCTCGTCGAGCACCACCACCTGTGGATGGCTGGCGACGATGGCCGCGAGCACCACCCGTTTCGCCTGTCCGCCGCTGAGCTCTTCGATCGAACGCGCGGCCAGCACGCGATCCAGTCCGACGGCGTCGAGCGCCCGGCCGACCGCGCCGGACCCGTGGGCCCGGCCACCCCAGTCCGCGATCTCCTCGCCAACGGTCTGTTTCTGCAATTGCAGCCGGGAATGCTGGAAGGCCAGCTCGACCCGGCCGATCTGCCTGGTGACCGGTTTGCCCGCGAGCTCGCAGCGCCCGGAACTCGGTTTGATCAGCCCGGCGATGATCCAGGCCAGCGTCGACTTCCCCGATCCATTGCCGCCCACCACCAGCAGAGCCTCGCCGCGCCGGACCGTGAGATCGACCCCGTGCAAGGCCGGTGCTTCCCATGGGGTTCCGTGGTTGTAGGTGTGCCGCACCTCGCGCAGCTCGAGAATGGTCGGACCCATCGGGCGGCGCCTGGCGTCACGCACCGGCCGTGGCCAGGCGGGCAGCCGATCCACCGCACGTCCGGCCGCGAGGTGGACGACCCGATCGGCGGCCGCGGCGTCGGCCTCGTGATGGGTCACCAGCACCACCGCCATCGGGTGGCGACCGGGCAGGTCGGCGAGCAGGGCGACCAGTTCGCGGCGACCGTCCGGGTCGATCATCGAGGTGGCCTCGTCGGCGATGAGCAGAGCCGGCCTGCGCGCCAGGGCGGCGGCCACCGCGAGCCGCTGCTGCTGGCCGCCGGACAGGGTGGCGGTCTCCCGGTCGCCCATGCCCGCGAGCCCGACCTCGCCGAGCAGCGCCTCGACATCGACCTGTTCGGCCGATTCGGCGGTCAGACCCCACACCACGTCGTCCGCGACCAGTACGCCGAGGGTCTGGCTCTCCGGGCGCTGCAATACCAGCGCAGTGCCGCCGAGCTGGCCTAGCCCGGCCGAGCCGGGGCGCAGCACCGCGCCCGAGGTAGGCGGTAGCCCGGCGAGCAGCCTGGTCAGTGTCGATTTCCCGGAGCCGTTATGGCCGACGATGGCCACGAATTCGCCGACCCGAACGGTCAGGTCGATCTCGCGCAACGCCTCGGTGTCGGCACCGGGATAGCGGAATCCAGCCGCCCGCAGCGTCACCGGCAGCGGTTCGATCGGCCGGTCGTCCGCGGGTGCGTCCAGCCGGTCCCGATTGGGCAGCCAGGCCAGCCGGTCCAGCACCGAACCGAGCACCCACCAGGAGACCAGCGCGCTCACCACCACACCCGCCGCGACGCCGCCGCCGACCCAGACCCACCACCAGCGCAGTGCCGAATCGGTGAGTTCGGCGGCGGCCCGTCCGAGCGGTTCCAGCTGTTCTTGGCGCGCAGCGAGTTTCTGTATGCCGCCCGCGGTGCTGCGCACGGCGTCGAAGAACAGATCCCGGGTCCGGGAGAACAGCAGCAGTGAACCGACCGAGAATCCGCCCCAGAGCAATCCGGCCAGCATCGACCACCCGAGCACCGCGAACAGCCCGCCGCCGCGGCGCTTCACCCCGCCGATGATGCCGCCGATGGTGGCCGAGCCGACCACGCCGAGCGCGGGCATGATGCCCGCCGCGACGAAGGTGACCATGGTGGCCGCGACGGCCGCGGTGACCAGCGCGCGCACCCGGTAGCGATGCGCGAGCATGCCCATCGGCACGGCCGCCACCAGTTGCAGCGCCGCGGCGAACGGAATCACCGAGCCGACCGTGATCAGGCCGACCGTCACTCCGCCGAGTACCGCGCCGGTGGCCAGCTCGATCGGGCGCAGCGGTCCGCGCTCGTCGATGCCGGTCGGTCTCGCGGCGATGGGCAGTTCACTCACGGGTCAAGTCTGCCAGCGGCGGCGATGGCCTGTCGTGATGACCGATCGCCGATGGTCAGGCCGCGGGCGTCAGGCGATAGTGGTCGGGGTTCAGCCGCCGGGTGCGACGCCGGTAGCTGCTCACCGTGCCGGGCCAGTTGTTCGTGATGCGGCCCGAGGCGGTGCGGTACCAGCTGGTGCAGAAGTTCCACGGGGTACGGGCCAGACGCTGCTGTAGAGCGGTATTGAATTCCTGTTCCGGTTCGGACCGCACCTCGAGGAAGTGGCCGGGGCGTTCGGCGAGTAATCGCACGGCCTGGCCGATATAGCGGGACTGCGATTCGATCATGTAGATGATGGAGCCGACGCCGAGGTTGGTATTTGGCCCGTAGACCATGAACATATTCGGGAACTCCGGGACCGTGATGCCGTAGTAGGCGTGCGCGCCGTCCTGCCAGGCGTCGGCCAGCTTGCGTCCGCCGCGCCCGAAAATGTGCATGGGCCAGAGGAATTCGGTGCCCTTGAAACCGGTGCCGTAGATGATCACATCCGCTTCGTGCAGCGTGCCGTCGGCGGTGCGCACGCCGTCGGCGGTGATCTCGGTGATCGCCGAGGTCTCGACCCGGACGTTCGGCTGGGTCAGCGCCGGGTAGTAGTCGTTGGAGAACAGCCCGCGCTTGCAGCCGATGGGGTAGTCCGGGGTGAGCTTGGCCCGCAGGTCGGGGTCCTCGACCTGTTTGCGCAGATGCCGCTCGGCGATCCGGCTCACCATGCGCGCGATGGCCGGGAACTCCACCAGACCGAGCGAGACGAATTCGGCGATCGACCACCATCCGAAGCGTTCCATCGCCAGTGCGCCCGGCACCCGCGCGAACAGTTTGTGCTGGATGGGCGAGTAGTCGGTGTCGAATTTGGGGATCACCCAGGCGGGGGTGCGCTGGAACAGGATCAGATGGGCGACCGTCGGCTGGATCTCCGGGATGTACTGGATGGCGCTGGCTCCGGTGCCGATGCAGGCGACCCGCTTGCCGGTCAGGTCGATGTGGTGGTTCCACTCGGCGGAGTGGAAGGCGGGTCCGGCGAAGGTGTCGATGCCGGGGATGGCCGGTAGCGCCGGGCGCGAGAGCTGCCCGACCGCGGGGATCAGCACGTCCGCGGTCCGGGTGGCGCCGTCCGCGGTATGCACGCTCCAGCGTCCGGTGTGCTCGTCGAATTCGGCGTCGGTCACCTCGGCGCCGAAGTGCACCGCATCGAGCAGGTGATGTCTGCGCGCGACCCCGGTCAGATAGTCGTGGATGGCGGCCTGCCCCGAGTAGCGCTGCGGCCAATCCGGTTTCGGTTCGTACGAGTAGGAGTACAGCGGCGATGGCACGTCGCAGGCGGCGCCGGGGTAGGTGTTCTCGCGCCATACCCCGCCGAGGTCGGCGGCCTGCTCCAGAATGGTGAGGTCGCGGAAGCCGTTGCGTCGCAGTTCGATCGCGACGCCGATGCCGCCGAAGCCCGCGCCGATGATGAGGACCGAGGGTCCGGTGCCGGTCGGGGCCGAGGGCCCCGGGACTGCTGTCATGTGATGCTCCTCACAGAGTCTCTGATTCCACTCTAGGGGCCGTCCCACAGTCTGATCGAGAATTTCGGCCATAATGGCCGGATGAGGCGGGTGGTGGATCCCGGAATCCGCGACTGGAACTTTCCGCGCGGAATCGCCAGCGTGGCGCTGATGGTCGACTACGCGGCCGAACACGGCGTGCCCGCCGCGCGGATGCTCGCCGGGTCCGGGTTGGCCGAGGCGACGCTGGCCGATCCCGATGCGCAGGTCGACGCGCACACCGAACTCGCGGTGATCCGCAACCTGGTCCGGGAACTGGCCGACCGCCCCGCGCTCGGGGTCGAGATCGGCCGCCGCTACCGCATCACCACCTTCGGCATCTTCGGCTTCGCCTGCGTGAGCAGCCCGACGCTGGGCGAGGCGATCACCTTCGCGCTGCGCTTCCTCGACCTGAGCTTCACCTTCTGTCTCCCGGTCGTGGAGTGGACGGCGGGCGAGTTCATCGCGTGGGTGCACGACGAGTCGGTGCCCGCGGATGTGCGTCAGTTCCTGGTCGAGCGCGATGTGACCGCGATGCACCAGGTGATGAGCGATCTGCTCGGCAGGCATCTACCGCTCGCGCGCGCCGAATTCATCTTCGACGAACCCGCCTACGCCGATCGGATCGCCGAGGTCACGGTGGTGCGGCCACGCTTCGGCAGGCCGCGCAATCTGTTCACCATCGACCCCGCGGTGCTGGAACAGCCGCTGCCGCAGGCGAATGCGCACACCTGGGCGATGTGCCTGGCCCAGTGCCGGGATCTGGTGGATCGCAGGCGCGCCCGCACGGGGATCGCGGCGGATGTGCGCAAATTGCTGGTGCCGGGCGGGACCGACGGTTTCACCGCACCGCCCGGAATCGATACCGTCGCACGGAATCTGAATCTGAGCACCAGAACCCTGCGCAGGCACCTGGATGCCGCGGGCACCAGCTACCGTGCCCTGCTGGACGAGGTACGTCGCGCACTGGCCGAGGAGATGCTCACCACCACACCGCTTTCGGTGAGCGATGTGGCGATCCGGCTGGGGTACGCGGAATCCTCCACCTTCATCTACGCGTTCAAGCGCTGGACCGGTGCGACGCCCGCGGCTTATCGGCGAGAACGGGTGCCGCGCAGATGATCCGGATTGCTCGGGCAATATCCGCCGGGCGCGGTCAGTTCGGCTGGACGCCGATCCAGCCGCCCATCGGCACCGACCGGAAATGCGTTGTCAGGCCACGATTCTCGTCGATCACATGCAATGCGATGGCCGGATCCGGCGCGTAGTCCATCACGCGGTCGGGCAGTTCGAGCTCCCACTCGCCGCCGAGGACCGATGCGGTACTCGGCGCCACCCGCAGCGGTCGGCCCGCGAATGTCGTCGCGACCGCGGAATGCGCGTGGCCGGTGAGTACGCCGACGATGCGTTCGTCGTTCGCGACCAGTGCGGCCAGTCGACCCGATTCGGCCAGCGCGATGACGTCGACGACCGGGCTGAACAGATGTTGGGGCGGATGGTGCAGCGCGAGCAATACCGGCCCGTCGGCGGGCGCGGTCGCCAGCACGCCGTGTAGCCAGTCGTAGGTTTCGTCGGTCAGCAGGCCACCCGCTTCGCCGGGGACGCTCGAATCGAGGAGGGCGACGGTCAGTTCGCCGACCCGGTGGGCGTGGTTGATCGGGGTGTCCGAGGCGGGTTCGCCGAGCAGGGTGGTCCGGAAGTGGGCGCGGTCGTCGTGATTGCCGGGGATGGCGTAGACGGGGATGTCGGTCCGCAGCGCGGCGCGCGCTTGGGTGTACTGCTCGGCCTTACCGGAATCGGTGATATCGCCGGTCACCAGAATCGCGTCGGGGCGGCGGCGCAGTCCGGCGAGAAAGCTCATCACCCGCTCGACGCGTTCGGCGTTGCGGGCGCCTAGATCGAAGTGTGTATCGCTGACCTGGGCCACCAGGATCATCGGCGTTCGCTTTCTCTGTGGGATCGCTCCATTGCGTCAGAGTGTGCCCGCATCGCGTTCTAGGCACCTTCTCAGGCTAATTGACCTGGGCATTGAGCGTCTCCATGAGGCTCGCCACCGCGACGATATGTCCGGATGATCAGTGACGGCTCTCACATTGTGATCAAACCCGCCGTTCGGCTGTGGCGTTCGTGTAGAGCGTCTGCAATGCGCGCAGGAATGCCTTGCGGTCCGCGGCGGACAGTGCGGCCAGGACGGTTTCCTCTTGTTTCTGAATATCGCGCTGCGCCCGGTCGCGGGTGGTGCGGCCCGCGGCGGTGAGCGAGATCAGATTGACCCGGCGGTCCGCGGGGTCGGGTTCCCGGCGAATCAGTCCGCGCTGTTGTAGTTCGTCGAGTACGCCGATGATGCGGGTCTTATCCGCGCCGACGGCCTTGGCCAGTGCGGCCTGGGTGTAGACGGGTTCGCTCTCCAGTCCGAGTAGTACCGCGTAACCCCACATGGTCAGCTCGTGCCGCTCGAGCACCGGTAGCTCCGCGGCCATCAGGACGCGGCCGAGTGGTACCAGCATTGCGGCGAGGTCGGGGCGGGGAGCTTCGGACATGTCTCGAAAATAGCGGTTGGCATATCGTAGGCGTGTACATACGATATGCATTAGCTTATTAATTGTCGCACGTGCGGGCGCGCCCGCCGGATCGAGAGGACCACCGATGGCGACCGAATCGACCACACCGGCCGTGGCGAGGGAATGGGAAACCCCTGACACCCTGGCCCATGAATCCGACCTGCTCGCCCACCACGCGACGGCGGTTCGCACCAGCATCGACCTGGTCGCGCAGGTCACCGTCGCGGATCTGAGCAGGCCGACCCCGTGCGCCGATTGGACGCTGCACGGCCTGCTCACCCATATGATCGCGCAGCATTACGGATTCGCCGCGGCCTCGCGCGGCATCGGCGACCCGAACCAATGGAAGCCGCGCCGCCTCGGCGACGACCCGGCCGCCGACTACCGTGCCGCCGCCGACTATGTCCTCGAAGCGTTCGCGGAACCCGGCGTACTGGCGCGGAAGTTCCCGCTGCCGGAATTCAGTGCGAGCCACCTGTTCTCGGGGGCGCAGGCCGTCAGCTTCCACTTCATCGACTACGTGGTGCATTCCTGGGATGTCGCACAGACTCTGGGACTTCCGGTGCGGTTCGCCGACGCGGTGCTCGATGCCGCGCTACCGGTGGCGGAGGCGGTCCCCGGCGGTGGTGCGCGCCTGGTTCCCGGCGCCGCGTTCGCCCCGGCCGTGTCGTGGTCGGGTGATCACGCGCTCGACGAGATCGTCGCGATGCTCGGCCGCGCGCCGAGTTGGCCGCACTGAACGGGCCCGGGTCTGTCAGTCGCCGAGCAACCGCGCCGCGCGGTCCAGGAGTTCGGCGGGATCGGATGCGCTGTCGCCCAACGGTTCCCAGAAGTCCGTTCCCGGTGACGCCGACAGCTCGAGTTCCGGCGGGGTGCGCCAGGAGGCGGTCAGCCCGAGCCGCCATGAGTGCAGATGGGTCCGCGGATGCGAGCCGGATCTGTCGAAGAGCGGATCGCCCACGATCGGGTGCCCGATCCAGGCCAGATGGACCCGGATCTGATGGCGGCGACCGGTGATCGGGCGCAGCGCGAGCACGGCCCGATCCTCGGTGCGCGCCACCGTCGCGAAATGGGTGATCGACGGATAGTTCTTGGTGTCGAGCAGATTGTCCTGGTCGACATACCAGCGGCCGGATCCGGATTCGCGGATGGCCTCGCGGGGCGCCGCGATCCGGACCCGATTCTTGCGGCCCACGCTCAGCGGCAGGTCGATGACGCCGTGGTCGGGCAGGTCGGCGTCGTCGACGACCGCCAGGTACGCCTTGCGCGCGGTCTGCTTGTTGAACTGGCGGGTCAGCTCGCCGTGCGCGCCGAGATCGGTGGCAAGCAGCACCAGCCCGGAGGTCACCTTGTCGATCCGGTGCACCGGGTACAGCGTCTGGCCTGCGGCCGCGGCGAGTTCGACGATGTCGGTGTCGTGTCGCTCCCCGGTAACCGAGAGGCCCGCGGGTTTATTCAACGCCAGCACCGCGTCATCGGCGGCGACCAAGTAGCGCTCGCGTAGCTGCGGCCAGTTCATCTCCACCGGGACGAGACTAGTGCGGCCCTGAAATACCTCGGTCCCGGTCGTCGCGGACCTATTCTGAGCCGAGCCCGCTTTTCCGAATTCCCGAGACCTGGTCTCGGCGGCGAGTAGGAGACAGCAGTGATCAGTAGTGGAACCGAAGCGGGGGAGAAGCGGGGCGGGGCGGCGCAGCCGACGAAGCCGCAGGAGTCGGGTACGCGAACCTCCGGGGCCGCGGGCGGGCGACCCAAGCCGAGCATCATGCCGCGGAAGAAGCCCGCGTAATCAGTGTTCCCGGGGGCGCAGTACGTGGGGGCGCAGGCGGTTGAAGCCGCGGACCCGGACGCTGCGCAGGTTCCGGATATCGAACTCCGGATTCCCTTGCAGCGCGGCCGCGGCACCGTCATCGATCATGATGGTGCCCGGCCGGGCCACGCCGGTGAGCCGGGAAGCCATATTCACCACCGAGCCGTAGAGATCACCGAAGCGTTGCAGCACCGGACCGTAGGCGAGGGCGACCCGCAGCTCGGGGGTGCCGCCGACCATCATGGTGGATTCCTGGATGGCCAGCGCGATGCGTGCGGCCTCGGCGGCGGTCTCCGCGGCGAACATGACCTCGTCGCCGACATTCTTGATGACCCAGCCGCCGTTCTCGGTGATCGCGGCCGTCGTCGTCGATTCGAAGGCCTCCAGCAGCATGGACAGTTCGTCCGGGTGCAGGTGCCTGGTCAGCCGGGTGTACCCGACCATATCGGCGAAGCCGACCGCCAATTCCCGGGTGGAATCCTCGGCGGTGCTGCCGCCGTCGATCGAGCGGGCCAGCGCCTCGGCCAGATGCCTGCGCCAGGCATAGGTCTGCAACTCCTCGAGCACCGAGATGGTCTCCTCGGTGGCGGCCCTGGCGATCTCGGCGATCTCGGCCGGGTCGGTGACCGTGCCGTCCGCGGTCGCCGCCTCGATCCGGCTGGCGATCTCGGCGAGCACCAGATCCGACTGCCATTCGGTGAGCCGGGCCATGCCCTGACCGAGGTTCCGGGCGGCGGCGGCCTGCTGGCGCAGGCTGGAGGCCGCGACCACATTGAGTCCGCGGAAATTGCGGACCGCGGACACGTCGGCATCGGTGTAGTCGACGGCGTCGTCGGGATTGGCCGGGAAGCCGAGGGCCGACCACAGCCTGCGCGATACCTCCGGCGATACGCCGGACCGTTCGGCCACCTCGGCACGGGTGTATCTGCGCTCACCGTCGAGCAGATACGCCTCGACGACGGACTGGACGAGCTCGGAGATCTCGGTCGTCACCATGGTTCGTACCTTACGGCTCCGGTCGGCGCGCGCGGCGGCCATATGCGGGCGGTTGGATCACGTCACAAGAGGTGGCTCGTCAGCTGAGATGTAGCCACTGTCCGATCGACGGGATGCCGTCGTCGCTCACCACGAACACCTGGTACCACCCCGGCGGGGCCAAGGCGGGATTCGTCGGGAATGCGATGGACAGCGCATCGGGTGCGGTGCGGGTGTACTCGAGGTCGACAAGGCGTTGCTCGTTGTCGCAGGAATGGGTGCAGGCGCCCGGCCGGATCAGGCTCGCCTCGCGGACGGTACCGGAGACCGTCGCGGTGACGGTGCCGCCGTAGTTCGCGGTAGCGGTGGCCAGCTCGAGCGCGGGCCGGTCGCCGCGGAACAGGTAGGGCGGCCAATAGATTTCGATGCGCAGCTCCTCGGTCTTGCGGGCCGGGTTGGAGCCCGCGGTGACGACCTTGCCGTCGGGGGTGAGCAGCGCGATGGAGTGGTACAGCCGGGGGATCCGGGACGGCGCGGTGTGCATCCAGTCGCCGGTGGCCGGATCGAAGATCTCGGCGTGCGCCGGGGCGGCGTGCGCCATCTCCTCCATACCGGAGCCTCCGGTGGCCAGTACCGTCCGGTCCGGCAGCAGGACGGCGCTCAGGTGCATGCGGGCGTGATCCATCGGCGGCGACGGTTCGTATCGGGGTGTGGGCGCGCCGAAGTCGACGATCCGCGCATCCGCCAATGCCGGTGCGGGACTGTGCATATCGAAGCCTCCCCCGCCCAGGATCAGCACCTGCTGCCGCTGCGCGGGCGGCAGCAGCACGCTGGCGGACTGATTGCGGGAGCCGGGATCGGAGAGTCCGGGCACCTCCACCGTGGCGCCGGTCGCGGGATCCCAGATCGAGGGGCGCATACCGTTGTTCGCGCCGTATTGGCCGCCGGTGTAGAAGAGCCTGCCGTCGGCGAGCAGCACCAGATGGCCGTACATGGGGATCGGGCCGGGCTCGGGCAGCGGAGACCAGGTCTCGGTGGCGGTGTCGAACAGTTCCGGTACCACCGAAAGGAAGTTGTCCGCGCCGAGACCGGAGACCGCGACGACATTGCCGTCGGGCAGCGTGACCAGCGAGGGATACCAGCGGCCGAAGGCCATATCCGGCACCGCATTCCAGGTCAGTGTCGCCGGGTCGAAGATCAACGCGTCGGGCAGGCCGTAGAAGGGGTCGTAGCGTTCGGTGCCGCCCGCGGCGAGCAGCCGCCCGTCCGGCAGGAAGGCCTGGCCGACGCAGAACATATCGATCGGGGTGTCCGGTGCGGCCAGACCCGGATTCGGGTAATGCCAGACGCGAGTGCGGAATTCGTGCGCGTCGTGCCGGTCCGGGTCGTTGCCGGAGCCCGCGAAGAACAGCACGTCGCCGGTATGCAGCAGGGCCGCGTGCACCGGGTTGATCTCGGTGTCGAAATCGAGGATGCGCCAGACGCCGAGGTGCGCGGCATGCTGGAGGTCGGTCTCCAGGTCGAGCACCCGCAGGAGGCCGGTATTGGGCCCATCGGGAGCGTCGATCGTGCACACCACGAGTTCGGGCGTCGCCCCGGTGGTCAGCAGAGTCGTTGCCGCGCCCTGGTTTTCGGTGAATTTCCAGGGCAGCCGCGTCCAGCCGCTCCAGCCGTCGACGGCGTGCCCGGAGCCGTCGAGTCCCCACCCGATGGTGTACACGCCCTCGTTCGTGCCGTCGGGATTGTCCACCGTGAAGACCAGCAGTTCGGGTCGGCCGTCGCCGTCCAGATCGGCCGCCGTGATTCCCGCGCCCTGGTTCTGCCATCCGTACCAGTCGGGCACCGCCACCCACGGCGTCCACTCGGCCACCGTGCCGTCCGCGGTCAGGCCCTTGGCCAGCCGGAACTGTCCGGTGTTGGGGCCGGGGGGATTGTCGACCGTCAGCACCACGAGTGTCTGTTGTCCGTCGATCCGGGTCAGGCAGATATCGGCGCCCTGGTTCTCCCACCCGTACCAGTCGGGCACCGCGAGCCATGGTGTCCAGCCGCCGGTCACGGTGCCGTCCGCGGCCAGGTCGCGCCCGATCCGGTAGTAGCCCTGATTTTGTCCCGGCGGATTGTCGACCACGAAAACCACCAGGTCGAGGCGGCCGGTGCCGCTCAGATCCGCGAGGGCGATACCCGCGCCCTGATTGTCCCAACCGAACCATTCCGGCACCGTCAGCCACGGCCCCCAGGCCCGTACCGTCCCGTCGGCGGCGAACGCGGTGCCGACGCGATACACGCCGGTGTTCTGCCCCTCCGGATCGTCGACCATGAGCACTACGACATCCGGTGTGCCATCGCCGTCGATATCCCCGATCGCGATACCGCAGTCCTGGTTCTGCCATGCGAACCAATCCGGCACCGGCACGAATTCATTTGCCACACATACATACTCGCCCCGCGTCGATGATCGCGCGCGCCATTCGAAACGGTTGTGTGTCGACTTCCGCGCCGCCGCGTCGGTGGCCGACGCCGTGGCGATCGCGCGGTTATCCCTTGCTGGGCAGGATCGCCAGCGCGAGTGCCAGCCCGGCCAGCATGCTCGAGCCCGCCAGGAGCGTGATGCCGGTGGATTGGGTGAGTACGGCTACGGCAATCGTGAAGCAGAGGCCGGTCGTCGTGGCCAGGACTGCGGTCCCCACTTCGACACCGGCAATCCGGGTTGGTCGCTTATCCATCACTCTCATACCTCGCTGACTACCCCGATCGTGTCGTTATGAAACCGTGATAACAGGTCCCGGCGCTTGCGGCATGGCGTGTTGGCGATGAATACACCTGCACACCAAGGTATTTCGCTTGCTTATCGAAACCTTCCCGACCTTGCCGACGGCTATCGCCGTCCATGACATCGCGGACCGAGCGCTCGACGGCGGACCCGATCCGGTCGGCGCGACCCTAGGGGCACAGTCCGTCATCGCCGGTGGCCGCACCCGCGGCTTCGTCGGCCGTGCCGGGTGCTCTCGTCGCTCAGAGATATCGAAACCTCCGCTTCGCTGCGGCGCACCCGGGTCGGATGCGCACGTTCGTAGAGACACGGCTGCACCCGGATTACTCACGCAGCAACCACTGAGACAACTGTCACGCAATAATGATCGTGACGATTCCCCGTCCCCGGTGCCTACCGGGGTGAGCGGTGGAGGAGGTGCTGTGACCACGATCGAAGCGGTGCCCGACACCGCGCCCGACGATGCGACTCTGGTCAGCCGGGCACGTGACGGTGATGTGCGGGCCTATGAGCATTTGGTACTGCGCTATCAGACACGCATGTTCCGTCTCGCAATCAAAATGCTCGGTGACCGGGCCGACGCCGAGGACGCCGTACAGGAGGTCTTCCTGGACGCGTGGCGGCGGCTGCCGCAGCTCGAGGCGGACGCCGCCTTCGTCGGCTGGCTCTACCGCATGACCGTGAATCGGTGTTTGAACGTGATCCGGTCCCGCCGCCCGCTCGTCGACGTGGACCCGGACGACACCGCGTCGCCACGTTCCGACGCCCAGCCCGAGCGCGCCGTGCAGGTGAGCAGCCAGTTGACCGCGCTGAACGCGGCGCTCGGCACATTGACCCCCGAACAGCGGGCGTGCTGGCTGCTGCGGGAACTGGACGGATTGTCCTATGAGGAGATCGGAGACATCGTGGGTGCGAACACCACCGCGGTGCGGGGCCGCATTGCCCGGGCGCGAGCCCAATTGTCCGAGGTGATGAAGCCATGGCGGTGAACAGCACGACAGCGGAACAGGAATATCGGTTGCCCTGCGGCCGCGAACTCGAACAGGTCTGGGATCGGCTCGACGCGGTCGCGGCGGGTCTCGGCGATGAGCACGAGATCGGCTGCTCGCACTGTGCGGCCGCCAGGGAGAGCCTGCTCGCGCTGCGTTCGGCGACCGGGGAACTGATCAACGAGCCGCAGGACACGCCACCCGACCTGGTCGGTCGCATCATGTCGGCGGTCCGCGCCGAGTCGCGCCGCGGCCGCACCCTGGAACTCCGGACCCCGGCGCCGGGTGCGGTCGAGGTGAGCGAGCAGGCCGTCGCCGCGGTGCTGCGCCATGCCGTCGACACGGTGCCGGGGGTGCGGGCCCGGCGCTGCCGGGTGCGCAGCGCCGGATCCGGTCCGGACGGTGAACACCATGTCGAGGTGGATATGTCGATTGCGATCCGGTTCGGGCAGACCACGATCGACGCCGTGCTGCCGGTCGTGCGCGAGCGGGTCACCGCGGCGCTGACCGTGCGCATCGGCCTGGTGCTGGATCGGCTGGATCTGATGGTGGGCGATGTCTACGACGAGGGGGATGCCCGGCAATGACCGGCGCAGCGGCCTCGCAGGTGGTGATCGAAACCCCGGTCATCGCCGCGGTGGCCGCGCGCGCGGTGCTGGCGACGCCCGGCGTGGTGCGGCTGGAACCCGGCGTGCGCGGACTGGTCTCGACGCTGGTGCGGGCCGGCAAGCAACGTTGGACCAGCGCGGATCCGGCGCCCGCCGAAGGTGTGCGGGTGCGGCGCGCCGATGACGGCGCGCTGCACGTGCAGGTGGATGTGGTGCTGTCGACCGAGCGTCAGGCCGCGGCGGTCGGACACGCGGTGCAACGGGAGGTTTCGCGGGTGGTGTCGGAGCAGACCGGGGTGGTCGTGGCCGAGGTATCGGTGACCATCCTCGATATCCAACCGGAGCCGTCGTGACCTCGACCGCGGACACCATCGAGGCGATCATCGATGCGCTGGAGACGATTGCGGGGCTGCGTCCGGCCACTCCGCTCGGCGCCGACGTACCGCAGTGGTGGCCGTGGGACGCCCGTGGTGCGGCGGTGGATCTCGCGCCGGGGCGGATCGACGTGCGGGTGATCGCGGGCGTGCTGCCGCTACCACCGCTACTGGATAAGGCCACCGCGGCCGTGCGTGCCGCGCTCGTCGGCACCGAATGGTCAGGAGCGCGCCTGCGTCTGGTGGTGACGGAACTGGACGCCGCCGCCTTCGACACCGAGGAGGACGCCACCTAGTCACGAGGCGCCGGCCGTGACGATCGGACACCGCCGGTGTCATTCCGGAAAGAGCCCTATATCCGCTGTATCCGAATGCCGAATCAGGAGGAACCATGAGCACGACGACGACTGAGAAGGCCACCGCCGGGCAGGAGCCGAGCGCCCCGGCCAAGCGGGAAAGCGCCCTGGCCAGCGAGCTGGGAACCACGAGCATCGCCGATATCGTGGTGCAGAAGGTCGCGGGCCTGGCCGCCCGCGAGGTGCGCGGCGTCCACGATCTCGGCGGCGGCGCCACCCGTGCCTTCGGCGCGATCCGGGACCGCATCCCCGGCGCCTCCGCCAGTGTCGGACAGGGTGTTACGGTCGAGGTCGGCGAGACGCAGACGGCCGTCGATCTGGAGATCGTCGTCGAATACGGTGTGGCCATCGCCGAATTGGCGCGCGCGGTGCGCCGCAATGTGATCAATGCGATCGAGCAGATGACCGGACTGACCGTGGTCGAGGTCAATATCAATGTCAACGACGTCTTCATCCCGGGCGAGGATGAGGACGAATCCGCCCGCAGCCGGGTGCAGTAGATGAGTGCCACAGCGATCTGTCTGGTGGTGGGATTGGCGCTCGGATTCGCCGCCGCCTTCGGTGGTTTCGGCGCCTTCACCATCGTATTTCTGTTCGGCCTGGTCGGGTTGGTGGTCGGGCGCTGGCTCGAAGGCGAGCTGGACGTGGCCGGGGTGATCCGGTCGGTGCGCCGGGGTACACGATGACCGCCGCCGTCGCCGCGGAGCTGCCGGGTTCCACCACGGTGTCCCGGCGGGCGGTGCGGCGGATTGCCGCCCGGGCCGCGCGCGAGGTCGCGGGTGTGGAGCCCGGGGTGACCGTGCAGGCCGACATCCACGGTGCCCGAACAACTCTGGACGTACGATTCGCCATTCGGTATCCGCAGCCGATCGATCGGATCGCCGAGGCGTGCCGGGCCCATCTGATTGATCGGACGACGGAGCTCACCGGCCTCGAGGTAGCGGGCATCGATATCGAGGTGGCCGCGCTGATCACCGAAACCGTTGCCGTAGTGAGGGTTCGGTGATTCGCCGGTCCCGCCGCGTGCTGCCCGCCACCGTGCTGGCGGTGCTGGTGTTCGCGCTCTGCGTCGCGGTGGTGGTGTCGCTCGTCCAGCGTCTGGTCGGCGCGCACGAGTATCTGTCCTACGACACGATCGCCACCGAATTGCACGGCCGTGCCTGGGATGACCTGCCCGTGCTGATAGTCGGCGTGGTCCTCGCGGCGCTCGGCGTGCTCCTGCTCGCCGTGGCGGTGTGGCCCGGTCGCCCCGCGGTGCTGCCGCTCGCGGCATCGGATGAGCTGAAAGCGGGGGTCAGCCGCCGCGGGTTGCGCGCCGCATTGCGCAGCACGGCGGGTTCCGTGGACGGTGTCGACACGGCTCGGATCCGATTGCACCGCAAGACGATTACCGTCTCCGGCCGGGCGATGGGCCGAAAGGCCGACGGCGTGGCCGAGGAAGTCTGCGCCACCCTGACCCGCCGCGTCCAGGAGATCGGCCCACCCGTGCGGCTGGTGCGCGCTCGGCTCCGCGGAAAGAGGGACGGTACGTAATGCGCGAACCGCTGGTGTTCCCCCT
The DNA here is from genome assembly GCF_040654375.1 of Nocardia sp. NPDC050710. NCBI lineage: Bacteria > Bacillati > Actinomycetota > Actinomycetes > Mycobacteriales > Nocardiaceae > Nocardia > Nocardia sp. NPDC050710. The sequence continues at coordinate 125,661 of NZ_JBFAHV010000011.1, forward strand.
CGGCGTCGGCGAGTTGGCCGCATGAGCCGAATCAATCGCCCGGCCGCATTGAACCGGAGCCTCATCGGCCTGACCGGACTACTCCTGTTCGCCGCGGGTGGCCTGGTGGTCGCCGCCCACTTCGGTCTTCTCAGCTGGGTCGCGACCGACGCGACCCTGGTCCCCGGCACCGCCGCGCCACCCACCTGGGTGTTCTGGGTGGTTGTCGCGGTCGCCGTCGTCCTGGGCCTGCTGTGCCTGCGCTGGATGCTGGCCCAGTTGTTCCGCATGCCGAAATCGGTCACCTGGTACACCCGCGACACCCAGCGGGCGGGTACCACCATTCTGGAATCCGCGACCGCCGCCGCCCCTGTCGCCACCGATATCGAGACCTACGAGGGCGTCCGATCCGCCTCCGCCTCGCTCGGCGGCGCTCGCACCGCCCCCGAACTACACCTGGTCGTGACCGCCGAACCGGCCGCCGACGTGGCCCAACTGCGCCGCCGCATCCTCGACCACGCGGTTCCCCGGCTGTGCGAGGCGCTCGAGGTCGCGGTCATCCCGGTTACCCTCGAACTCCGCTTCGAGGAGGACCGGCGTGCCTCCCGCCGCCGCACCTCCCGCGTCGACTGACTCCGCCTGTATCGACTGGCTGCGCCCGCGTCGGCTGGCACTGGTTCGATGAGGTCGCGCGACTGCTCGCCGCCGCCCACCGGGTGGTTCGTGTCGACCTGCGTGGGCACGGCCGCACCGGCGGTGATGTGGGGCTCGACCCCGAATCCCAGGCCCGCGCCCTCGGTGGCGTGCTCGAATCGCTCGACGTCACCGGGGTCACCGCGGTCGGCCACTCTTTCGGCGCAGATGTGGCGCTCGCCCTCGGCGGGCGCTCCGAGCGGGTCCGCGCTGTCGCGATCCTCGGCCAAGCGCCCGATTACAGCTATGCGAACCTGCCGCAAGGCGGCGTCGTCATGACGCTGCCGGTGCTGGGCCCGCTACTGCACAGGTTCGCGCCGGCCGCCGCGATCCGCCTCGGCTTGCGCACCGGGTTCGCACCGGGTTTCCCGGTCGACAATGCCTTCGATGACCCGGACCGTCCGGTCCGCGATCACCACGCGATGAGTCCGTCCATGTATCGCGTGGTTCTCACCGAGCGACGGTCCCGGCTCGCCACCGACCCGCTCGACGCGCAGGTGCGCAGGCTCGGCAAGCCGACGCTGGTGCTGCACGGCGACCGCGACCGGATGTACGACTGCGCGTAGACGGTGGCCCGGTACGAGACTGCCGGTGCGCGCGTGGAAATCGTCGCGGGAACCGGGCATTCGCCGAATATCGAGCGCCCCCACGCGGTGGCCGAACTCATCGGAGCGTTCGTCGCCGGACGAGGCGTGGCGGCCGCGGGCTGAACTCGAGCCGCCCGCTACGGTGCGCAGGCCGTAAAGGCGGCCGGGCCGCGCGGTCCCGAGCGCTAGGTGGATTCGGAGTCCCGATCGGGGACCAGCGATTCCAGTGACCAGGTCAGTGCGCCCGCCGTCAGGTCGGCGACGACGCCATCGACCCAGCGCAATTCGGCATCGGTCACGGCGCGCAGGTATTCGTCCTCCAGGACCACCACCCGGGGCAGGTTCATGATCGCGGCCTGGGCGGCGTCGGCATCCATCTCGGTGAGCCTGGCGCGCAGGGCTTGTGCGCGCCGCTCCAGTTCTGCTCGCGCGGCATCGGGGCCGAGCAGCATCAGAAATGACAGCGCCGCGGGAAACTCCGGGTATTCGTAGCGCGCATCGCCGATCATGGCGCCGATCCATCCGGCGCAGGCCGCCCGGCCCGCCTCGGTGATCTCGTAGACGGTGCGCTCGGGGTACTGCTGATCGCGTGCGGTCTCGCGCACAGTCACCAGTCCGGCTTCCTGTAGCCGGCCGATGGTTTTGTAGAGCGCCGCGCGCTGGGCGACGTTGACGACCTTGTCTTTGCCCCATTCCTTGATCCGCCGCTGGATGGCGTACGGGTGCATCGGCTCCAGATGCAGGATGCCGAGCACTGCCATCGCCAAGGGGGAGCGCTTGAACTGCGCCGATGCGGTCATGGATCCCATCCTACTGGTGGTTGGACAACTAGAGTTTGAAAAACTAGTTGCCAAAACACTAGTGATGATGTCACTATTGGTGCATCGACAGCACCACTCCCGAAAGGACCATCGAAATGACCGCCTCGCTGACCACCGGCCCCACCCGCATCCACGTCGACCACGACACCGCCAAGCGCCTCGGCGACTGGACCGACGCCGACGCCTTCGACGTCACCGCGCGCTACGGCACCGTTGTCATCGACCTGCGCTCGCCGCAGATCGCCGGCGACGGCGTGATCGAAATGCACGCCACGCTCGACCACGCGATGGTGAAACTTCTGGTGCCGGACGACGCCGTCATCGACCAGACCGGGCTGGAGTGGACCGGCCGCGGCCAGGTCAAGGACTTCGCCCGGCCGAAGGATGCCGCGGGCCGCGTCATCCGCCTCACCGGCACGTGCAAGACCAGCGAGTTCCGCGTGCACCGCGCGGGCGTCGCGGTCCTGTCCGCCCTGTTCTCCCGCGAGTTCTTCGAGGACGCTCGCCGCGCCCGCCACGAGGGTCGCACCCCGACTCTCGTCGATCCGGCCAACGCCGAGCGTTGAGGTCGCGCGACGCCGGGCCGTGTCCAATTGGACACAGCCCGGACTCGTCGCCGATGCGGCGCGCCCGGGTATCGGGTGTTGTCGCGTGGATCAGCGGTTATATGCCACGGCTATGTCAAACTGGCTGACGCACAGTACTGCACTCCTCATCCACGGAGGATTGTCCATGACGAATTCTGTTGCGCCACTCGATCTGCCCGAGCCCTTCGTCATCACGTTGGGGAATCTCAAGGGCGGTGTCGGTAAGACCACCTCGGCCTTCTTCCTGGCCTCCTATTTCGCGCAAATCCACAGACTGCGGGTACTGGTAATCGATGCGGACCCGCTCAGTCAGACCGGGTACTCCTGGCATCGGCGACTCATCAAGGGCGATATCGCGGTGCCCTTCGAGCTCATCGCCTTCCCGTCCCGGCATGTCGGCGATTGCATCACCGACAACGCCAAGTCGTTCGACGTCATCATTGTGGACGCGGGCGGCGAATCGGCCGAGATCTTCAAGGCCGCCATACCGCTGAGCGATGAGCTGATCCTGCTGACCAGTGTCAGCCCGTCGGAGGTGAAGCGGGTGCCGAGCACCTATCGCGCCGCCGAGGAGGCAGCCGCGGGCAGTGATCGCCAGATCCGGGTGCGGGTGCTGATGACAAAGGTGCCGGTGACCATGAAGAAGGGCGTGAATGTTTCGACCGAATACCGCACGCAGCGCGGGAATCTGGAGGACGCCGGATACGAGGTGTTCGCATCGTATTTGAGCGGATGGAAGTGGTATCGGGAGGCGGCCGATGGGGAAGTCGGAGACGGCGCCGAGAACCCGATCGAGGATCTGGGGGAGTACCGGCAGGTCGGCGATGAGCTGGTCAGCCCCTACCGGATCGCGGTGGAGGTGTCGGCCTGATGCCTCCGCAACGCAGAAAAGGTTCGATCGGCGGATCGGCGAATCCCTTGGCCGACACCGCCGAACATACGCCGCCGGTCTCCCCGTTGCGCGACGCCGAGTGGCGCTCGACGGTCGCCGAGCCTGCCGATATGGGGCGTTCGCCAGTCGCCGAGCCCGCCGATGCGGGGCGTTCGCCGGTCGCCGAGCCCGCCGATGTGCTGACCATGCCGCTGCCCGACGATGCGGGTGAGGGGCCGCTCAGTGATCGTGAACAGTCACAGTTGGATGCCTGTGAATCCTCGATCGATGGCCTGCGTATCGCGTTCTGGGCGGCCGGGCGGGCGCTACAGATCGTGCGGGACGGGCGGCTGTACCGCGACGCACACGCCACCTTCGACGATTATGTGGAACAGCGCTGGGATATGCAGAGGTCCTACGCGCATAAGCTCATCCGGGCCTGGCCGCTGGCCGCGCGGCTGCATCCGGTCGCACCGGGCATCAATGAGGGGCAGGTGCGGGAGTTGCTGGCGGTTGCGGCCGAGCACGGCGAGGATGCGGCGGTCGCCGTGTACACCACGCTCGCCGATGAACCCGATGTGAAAATCACCGCGGGTAAGTTGCGCGAGGCGGTGGCGGTGCTGCCGGAGCGTTTCGACGAGCGCGAGGTGAAGCGGCGGTTGCAAGCCTGGCTGCGTGGCGAATTGCCGTTCGAGACCGGCGAGCGGCCGGTGGATCTGTTCACCACCGTGGAGTCCCGGCTGGCCGCGCTGACGCGCCGGGTGGTCCGGGGATCGAATGACGATCCGGTGGCCGCCCGCGAATTCGCGGCGCGCCTGCGCTCCCTCGCCGAACAGATCGAGGAGCAGATCACCGCTTGAATCATCCCCGGCAATGCCCCGCGGCTATCGGAAATCGGCCGCGGGGCATTTCTGTATCAAAAACCGATTGTTAATAATGTTGCGATTATTTATTTGTTCGTTATCATAATTCGGTGTGTTCGGCTTTGTAATGTGCGTTTTCTGGTGAAACATGGTCGCTCGGATCCGCTGTACTGAAGAGATCACCGTGATGTTTTTCGAATCAATTCGAAGGCCGTGGTGAACACAGCACGTCCGCCATCGGCCTCGATCTGAGCATCGGAGGACCGCATCATGGCTTCAACCGAAGACGTTCGATATTCCCGCTGGCTGCGTCGCACAATGTTGCTACTGCTCGGCGGCGCAGCCACCGCCCTGGGAGCCCTGCTGTTGACCGCCGGACCGGCCTCGGCGCAACCGCTGAACATTCCAGGAATCGGTACTTTCGAAATTCCCGGACGCGTTCCGGTGCCGGCGAAGGTTTACCCGGCCGTGCAGAATATTCCAGAAGTATTGGATATTTCCGAGGGTGATATTCCAGCGTCTCCCGCAACGATCGGCCCCGAATTCGCCGACCTGTCGCGACCCACGCTCACGCTGCCCACCGCACCGGGGTTCACGATCCCCCTGCCCGGCGGCTTCGAATTCGCACTTCCCGCGGGGCTTCCTGCCGGACCCGTAGTGCCCGCAGGACCGAGTGCCGAGCTCGCCGCACTTGCCGCTCCGGGAGTCCAGCCCGCCGCGCCCGCGACTCCGCGGATCGAACTGTCCGTTCCGGGGATTCCGGGAATCGGCATCGCCGTATCCGCCGCTCCGGGAGACCAGCCCGCCGCGCCCGCGACTCCGCGGATCGAACTGTCCGTTCCGGGGATTCCGGGAATCGGCCTCGACACATCCACCGCTCTGGGCGCATGGCTGGCCGCTCTCATCACCCCGGGAGCCGGTCTCCCCGCACCCCCGGCAATCCAGCCCTCGAGCCCGCCCGCGGCCGGATTCTCGTTGCCCACGACGCTGTTCGGCATCGAACTCCCGTTCCTGTCGGGTATCCCCGGCGTCCAGCCTCCGGCCACCCCCGGGCCGAGCGTGGCGCCCCAGAAGTCCAAGGGCGCCCTGGCGGTCGAGGCCGCGCGAGCCAAGATCGGCTCCGGCTACCGTATGGGCTCCGTGGGCCCCGACGCCTTCGACTGCTCGGGCCTCGTGCAGTGGTCCTACAGCCAGGTGGGCGTAGATGTGCCGCGCACCAGCTACCAGCAGCTCGCCTCGGGAACCCCCGTCTCCCAGGATGATCTACAGCCCGGCGACGTGGTCTCCTTCTACGGCGGCGGACACTCCGCCCTCTACGCCGGTGACGGCAAGGTCATCCACGCTGGCACCTACAGCACCGGGGTCACCGAAGCCCCCATGGCGTCCATGCCTTTCGCGGGCGCTCGCCGATTCTGAGCCGGGACCCACGATGAACCCACTGCGTATCGCTCGACGCCGCATGCTCGGTGTGCTCCATCTCGGGGAGCGCCTCGATCATCGCCCGCTACGCCGTTTCCGCCGCCGCAGGAGCCGGCCCCACATCGGTCGCTCGCGTCCGCAAGGCCGCCGCGAACGCTCAGGACAGGGGCGCGGACTTCCACCATTCGATCAGCGACCGCATACTGGTCGAGCCCCTGCTGTACATCAGGTAGGTCGAACGGTTCGCATCGTCGGGGAAAGTGGTGGCGATCTTCGGTCCGGCATAACAGCATCCGTACAGCTCATAGCTCGTGTACTGAACGCCGCCGTTGATCTCGGTGAATTCCTTCTTGGGCGTGAGCCCGTCGACGACCGACCGGACAGCCTTCGCGGACCGGTAGGCGTAGATCAGGTAGTCCGGGGTGGCGAAGCCGTCCCCCTCACATTCCCAGCCCCCGATCCACCGGCCGAAATCGTTCTCGCCGCTACGGGCACGTTCGGACTTCTTCGGATCGAGCCGGGTGCACGGCGCGCCGTTGTACCCCTTACCGCCGTCCTCGACGGGCAACAGCCGCGGAAACGCCTGGCTCATCGCTTTGTACGGTGGATCCACGGCATCGGCGCGATTCGACAAGGCAGCGGCGACGACGACCGCCGCGATGACCAAGACCAGCGCCGCCCCGACCGCCCCGACGATCAGCCCCGTACGCGAACGGCGTACCGGCGGAGGATATCCCGGCGGGCCCTGATGCGCAGGCTGCTGCCAACACGGCGGCGGCTGTTGCGGTTGCCACCCGTACGGTTGACCGTTCATCCCGGAATCGCGCCGCCCGGCGCTTCCCCCTTCTCGTCACGCAGCTCCCCACCCTCCGATCGTCGATCACCGCCGGAAACCGGCCGCGGTGACGAGCGCAATGTCGTGCGGCGTAAGAATAGTCAAGAACCGAATCCGCTACGGCCCCGCAGCATCTCCTGCCGTGCAATCCGCTATCGACGCGGCACTATCCTGCCGTCCGGAACGAATCGACGTCGTCGTTACGCCCGTGGTCGACGGCGAGCGACCCTGCGACCACCACGATCCAGTCCACGCGTTCCCCTGCCCACCGCGCCACCCGGCGGCCCGCGCCGATCGACCTGACGCGGTAGACGGCGCAGACCCTTCGTATGCCCGACAGCCATTGCGGCCGGACCGATGAGTTTTCGGCACCGAGGGCGTCGATAGTGGCATGACGACACATACGCTCGAAACCGCCGAAGCCGACATCGTGTACGACGTCCACGGTCCGCTGCCCACAGCGGCGGGGCGACCGCCGGTGTTCATGATCGGTCAGCCGATGGATGCCAGTGGTTTCGCCACATTGGCCTCCCACTTCCCTGATCGCACCGTGGTCACCTACGACCCGCGCGGTATCGGCCGCAGCATCCGGAAGGACGGCCGGGTCGACCATGTGCCCGCGGTCCAGGCCGGCGACGTGCACGCCGTGATCGATGCACTCGGCGGCGGCCCGGTCGAGATGTTCGCGAGCAGTGGCGGTGCGGTGACCGCGCTCGCGCTGGTGACGGCCTACCCCGACGATGTGGTCACGCTGGTGGCGCACGAGCCGCCGCTCATCCCGGTGCTCCCCGACGCCGCGGCCGCCGAGCGCGCCCGCGCGGGATGTCGCGACGTCTACGAGGCCAAGGGTTTCGGTGCGGGAATGGCGGCCTTCATCGCGATGACGTCGTGGCAGGGCGAATTCACCGACGACTACTTCGCCCAGCCCACGCCCGATCCCGGCCTGTTCGGGATGCCTACCGAGGACGACGGTTCTCGTGACGACCCACTGCTCTCCGACCGTTCCTGGTCGGTCAGCGACTATCGCCCCGATGTCGACGCGCTGGCCGCCGCGCCGACACGTGTCGTGATCGCCGTGGGCGAGGAGTCCATGAACACCTTCACCGGCCGTACGGCCGTGGCCGCCGCCGAACTCCTCGGTCAGCGGGCAACCGTATTCCCGAGCCACCACGGCGGATTCCTCGGCGGCGAGTTCGGGCAGTCCGGACAGCCCGAGGCCTTTGCCCGCACGCTGCGTGATGTTCTCGACGCAACCGACTGATGTCGTGCCGCGCGACGGATGTGCACTTGTGCGAAACCTACGGTGGAAGAAGGTAATTGGATATCGTTGACCCAACTCGGCGGTGCGCTGGGCAACCTTACTGTTGTCACGAAAGATGTTGTGCGCCAAGCTATTTAATATGTTCTATCCTGCGAACTGCCCTCAATCGAACACACCCTCACGCAGGACGAACAGGTCGTTCTCACGGCCGATACCTGCCGCCAGCTCGGTGATCCGCTCTGCCGCGTCGGCGTTCGCGAAACAGACCTCGTACGAATCGCCGACCGGAAAACACATCAACGCAACCCCGACCCGCAAACACTGTTCACCGACTTCGGGAAGAAGGCCTTCCATGATCTCGCCTGCATGCCATTCCAATTCGACAAACTCGGCGACCGATGGCTCGAACCAGTCCCAGGTGAGTGCGGCCGGATACGAGCTCAGCGTCCGCAAGTATTCGGGGACGTTGCCGGGGTCTTCCTTCCAGTCGAAGCCCACCGTCAGCGGCGGACCGTCGTCGTCCGGTTCCCGCAACTGTTCGTACAAGACATCCCAGGCGGAGTCTTCCGAAGTACCTTCCGTGGCGCGCCGGACAGCCGCGACGATCTGCGGCCGACCGGGCGCCAGAAGCTCCGCCAGCGCGACCAGAACGGCGGGCTCGGACTGCGATTTCACTTGTACGCCGCTACCTTTCAGCCTTCGATCATGTTGCCGTCGAGCCTATCTCCGTATGCGAGTTGGGTAGGGCAGCTCTACCGGTCCGCTTCCGTCCAGGTGACCGGCAGTTCGTGGACGCCGTAGATATTCATGTCGGTCCTGAGTCTCACCTCGTCGGCGGGGATGGCGAGCTCGAGGGTCGGGAAGCGGCGCAGCAGTCCGTCGAAACCGGCACGCATCTCGATGCGTGCCAGTTGCTGGCCGAGGCATTGGTGAACGCCGTGGCCGAAGGACAGGTGACCGCGGGCCTTGCGGTGAATGTCCAGGGTGTCGGGGTTGTCGAAGCGCTGCGGATCGCGGTTGGCGGCCAGCAGTGAGACAACGACGGTCGATCCCTTGCCGATTGTTTCGCCGCCGAGTTCGATGTCGTCGGTGGCGTAGCGATAGAAGATGTCGGTGACCGACAGGTAGCGCATGAGTTCCTCGACGGCATCGGGGATCAGATCCGGGTCGGCGCGCAGTTCGGCCAGCTGCTCGGGGTGCTCCAGTAGCGCGAAAGTGCCGAGTGCCAACATATTCGCGGTGGTCTCGTGGCCCGCGAGCAGCAGCAGGAAGGCGATGCCGATCAGCTCCTCGATGGTGAGATCGTCATGGCGGGCCAAGTCGGACAGTAGGTCGTCGCCGGGTTCGGCGCGTTTGCGCGTGACCAGTTCGGCCAGGTAGGTGGTCATTGCGCCGTACGCGGCCATCTTCTCCTCGAGCGTCTGGTCCTTGACCAGGAACTTGGCGGAGTTGCCCTGGAAGGTCTCCCGATCCGCGTAGGGGACACCGAGCAGTTCGCAGATCACCAGCGAGGGCACCGGCAGCGCGAACTCTGCGACCAGGTCGACCGGCGGGGTAAGGCGGGCCATCTCGTCCAGTTGCCGCTCGGCGATGTCGATGATGTGCTCTTCGAGCTGCTTCATGCGCTTGACGGTGAATGCGCCGATGAGCTTGCGCCGCAATCGGGTGTGATCCGGCGGGTCCATGGCGATGAACAAGCCCGGGATCTGCGGGGAAGGTTCGGTGGCGACGGGCATGCCGGGGGTCTCGTACGGCACGTGGACAATTCCGATGTCCTGGCGGGAGCTGAATCGGGTGTCGGCCATGAGCTGGCGGACCGCGTAGTAGCCGGTGACGACCCAGCCTTCGTGGCCGTCGGGGAAGACCATGGGACTGACCGGGCGAGCCTCGCGCAGCCGGGTGATCTCGCGGGGCGGGTCGAAGGGGCCCGCATTGCGCCGCATGGGAAGGCCCTGCGGGACGGGAACCGTTTGACTCATCGGATTTCCTTTTCGTAGCGGTTGTTGCGACGGAGACATGGCCTAATTGCCGGGAATGACGGTGATCGCGCCGGACGGGCACATCTGGGCGGCCTCGCGGACGGCCGGCTCCCACTCGGGTGCGGGCGTGGGGTCCAGCGGCACCACCCGGCCGTCCTCGGCGTCCTGGTCGAATACTCCGGGGGCGGTCAGTACGCACATGCCGGCGCCGATGCAGCGCTCCCGGTCGATTCCGAGTTCCATTGCGCTAGGCGGCGGTGGCGTGCCGGATGATGATGTTGCCGAACGAGTTTCGGGCATACACCTGCACCGTGTCCTTGTTCTCCGGTGTCCGGTCGACCGGCTCCATCAGGTTCCGCACACTGCCGTGCGCGGCATTGGTTTCCACCCGCACCGCGCTGCCCGGGTGGATACCGACCTCGAGTTCGCCCATGGATGTCTCCAGCCGGAGCTCGCCGCGCGCGGCTTCGCCGATGCGAATATCGCCCTTGGCGGCTTTCGCGGTCACCGAGCCGAGCGGGCGCTCGACGGTGATGTCGCCGGCGGCGATCTCCAGGTCGCACTGGCCGAGTCCGCCGACGGCCAGCAATCGGCCGACACCGGCGGTGCCGGTCAGCCGGGAGCCGGTGGGCACCTCGATGGTCACCTCGATCGACGGGTTACCGCCGAACGGGGTATAGGTTCGCCAGGTCTTCGGCGCTTTCACGGTCAGGGTGCCCGCGGCGAAATCGACCCGGGTCTGCTCGGCGGCGCGCACGTCACCGGTCTTGGACGCATCGGCCGGCCGGACCTCGACGACGGAGTCGGTACGGTCGGAGGCGATCACCGTGACGGTGGCGGAGAGCACGTCGATGGTGACGGCGATCGGTTCCGGGGTCTGGAATGCGGTCATGGCTGTACTCCTGAAGCGTGTGAATTGGTTGGTGTGTGAACTGGGGATCGTGTTGTCCCACCGGGCCTCCCGTGGCCCGGAAGCCGCGGTCGCCGTGCTGTTCACAGGAAGAACTTTCGCGAGCCCGGCTGATATCGACCTGATGCCGACCTGACACGCCCGCTGACACGGTGTTGGACCTGTTCACAGCGGACAGGTGGGCGCATCGACGGAGCGTTTGCCATCCGAGGGCGGGTGGCCCGCCGATTGTCGGGCCTGCACGGCAGAATGGGCCGGGTGTTAATCGGGATGCTTGGACCGCTCGAGATCCGAACAGATGATGGGGAATCGATCGAGGTACCGGGTGCTCGGTTGCGTGGGCTGTTGATCGCACTCGCGCTCGAACCCGGTCGCGCGGTCCCGAAGACGACGCTGGTCGACTGGATCTGGGGTGAGCGGCCGCCATCCGATGCGGCGAACGCCCTGCAAGCGCTGGTCTCCCGACTGCGGAGGCTGCTGCCGGACGGGTCGATCGACGTGCAGGCGGGCGGATACCGGCTGACGGTGCAGCCCCACGCTGTCGACGCCGTGCGGTTCGAACAGCTTCTCGACCAGGCCCGCGGCGGTGCGGACGCGCAACAGGCCCGGCTGCTGCGCGAGGCGCTCGAATTGTGGCGCGGTGCGCTGATGCAGGACGTCGGGGCGCCGGACAGTGCGGTTGTCGACGCGGTGGTCGCCCGGTTCGAGGGGCTGCGCCTGGCCGCCATGGAGGATCTCTACGAAGCGGAGATCCGGCTCGGCCGGGGTGCGGAGCTGGTCTCCGAACTGACCGAGCTGGTGAACCGGCATCCGGTGCGGGAACGATTGGCCGCCGCGCTGATGCGTGCGCTCGCCTTCGCGGGCCGTGGCGCCGAAGCATTGATCGTGTACCAGCGTGTCCGGGAGGCACTCGCCGACGAACTGGGCGTTGACCCGTCACCGGAGCTCTCCGCACTGCACGTCGCGCTACTGCGTGGTGAAGTGGGTGCGGAGGAAGACGACCGCAAGACGAACCTGCGGGCCGAATTGACCAGATTCGTCGGCAAATACGCCGATATCGCCGCCGTGCGCGAACTCATCGCGGACCATCGGCTCACCACATTGACCGGGCCCGGCGGCTCGGGGAAGACCCGGCTGGCCCTGGAGACCGCGCGGACCCTGCTCGACGACCTGCCCGATGGGGCCTGGCTGGTGGAGCTGGCCTCCGTCGGCGCGAGCGGCGACGTGGCACAGTCGGCGCTCGCCGCGATCGGGCTCCGGGACCCGCTGCTCGGCAGCGGATCGCAGGCCGAACCGATGGACCGGCTCATCGCGGCGATCCGGGACCGCGAAACGCTGTTGATCCTGGACAACTGCGAGCATGTGATCGAGGCCGCGGCGGCCTTCGCCCATCGGGTGCTCGGCGAATGCGGGCGACTGCGGATTCTCGCGACGAGCCGGGAACCGCTCGGCATTACGGGTGAGGCGTTATGGCAGGTCGAGCCGTTGACATTGCCCGCCGAGGACGCGAACCCCGGTGAGATCGAGTCCTCTCCGGCCGTACAGCTGTTGCGGGACCGGGCGGGTGCGGTCCGTAAGGACCTCGCGGACGATGCCCACACCCTGTCGACCATGGCGCGCGTCTGCCGGGCGCTCGACGGGATACCGCTGGCGATCGAATTGGCCGCGGCCAGACTGCGCACCATGTCCCTCGATCAGCTCGCCAACCGCCTCGATGATCGGTTCCGCCTGCTGACCGGCGGCAGCCGTACCGCGCTGCCGCAGCACCGGACCTTGCGAGCGGTGGTCGACTGGAGCTGGGAGCTGCTCACCGACGCCGAACGCTCGGTCTTGCGCAGACTCGCGGTGTTCTCCGGCGGCGCGAGTCTGAATGCGGCCGAACAGGTTTGCGCGGATACGGTGGACGAGCTCACGGGCGGCGGGAAGAACGTGGCGGTCGAGCCGTGGGAGGTGCTGGAGCTGCTGACCGCGCTGACCGAGAAGTCACTGCTGCTCACCATGGAGGACAACGGGCCGCGCTATCGCATGCTCGACACGATCAAGCAGTACGCGCGGGACCGGCTCATGGAGTCGGAGGAATCCGAGCCGGTGCGCCGCGCGCATCTCGCGTACTTCACCGAACTCGCCGAAACCGCGGAACCGCAACTGCGCCGCGCCGACCAGTTGAAGTGGCTCGCCACCCTCGACACCGAGCACGACAATATCGCTGTCGCGATGCGTGGCGCGCTCGCGGGCGGCGACGCGACCGGGGCGATGCGGCTCGCGGCGGCCGCCGGCTGGTACTGGTGGTTGAGCGGGCGCAAGGCCGAAGGCATGGAGCTGATCACCGCGGCCGCCGACCTGCCCGGCGAGGTGGACGACGAGACTCGGGCGCTGGTGTACGGGCTGGTCGTGCATTTCGCGACCTCCGGGCGCAATGACGAACACTACGTGCAGGAATGGATCCACAAGGCCTACCGGTGCAGCCGGGGCAGTCGGGCCGCCCACCCCGCGATCCGCTTCGTCGCCGCGCTGGAGCACCTCTTGCAGGGGCCGGACGCGATGCTGTCGGCATTCGAACCGCTGGTCACCGACGATGATCCCTGGGTGCGTGCGCTGGCCCGGCTGCAACTGGGCAAGATGCGGATCATGGTCGGCCAGGAAGGGCGGAGAGCGGACGAGTATCTCGAGACCGCGCTCGCCGAGTTCCGGACCATCGGTGAGCGATGGGGGATCTCGTTCGCACTGACCGAGGTGGCGAATCGAAGCGCCGCGCGCGGCGAATTCGCTGACGCCTGCGAGCTTTTCGATCAGGCGATCGCGGTGGTCACCGAGGTCGGCGCGATCGAGGACGTGGTCCGACTCCGATCGCGGCAGGCCCAGCTGTACTGGCTGATGGATGACGCGGAGGCGAGCGCGGCCGCCATGGCCGAAGCGCAGCGGTGCGCGGATCAGGTCGCCTGGCCGAACGCACTGGCCGAACTGGCCCTGGCGCGGGCCGAACTGGCCCGTTGGAGCGGCGACACCGAGCAGGCACACCGCCAAATCGGCATCGCGACAACCATGTTGGACGGCGACGCGGAGCAGCCGCACATCAGCGCGGTGATCCACGACCTGCTCGGCTACCTCGCGGACGATCTCGACGAAGCCCGCGAACAACACGCCGCGGCCTTCCGCGCGGCGTCCGCGGCGGGGCATGCTCCCCTGGTTGCCCAGATACTTGTGGGAATCGCGGATCTGGCGCTACGTGCGGACGAGAACGAGCAGGCCGCACGACTGCTCGCGGCGAGCGACGGAGTACGCGGACTGCCCGATCGTTCCCAGCCGGATTCGGCCCGGATCGAGCGGACAGCACGACATCGCCTCGGTGAAGCTGGCTTCACCGAGGCGATGCGGGAGGGTGCGGAGGCGAACTGGGCCGACCTGGTCGCGACTACGCTCGCTTGCTGAATGTGGCACGCGACCACAGGTATCCGACAATGGCGAACCCGGCGCACCAGGCGAGTGCCGCTGCGGTGTACCCGCCCGACGGGTGGCCGGTGAGGAATCCGCGCAGCGCTTCGATGATCGGCGTGAAGGGCTGATACTGCGCGAACTGCCGGATGCCCTGTCCCATCTGGTCAGCGGGCACGACCGCACTGCTCAGGAAGGGCAGCATGATCAGCGGCACCACGGACATGCCCGCGGATTCCGGAGTTTTCGCGGCCATTCCCAGTGCGACCGTGAGCCAGGAGGCCGCGAAGGCCGTCGCCGCCATGATGCCGATCGCGCCGAGCCAGTCGAGGGCGGTCGCGGACGGCCGGAACCCCAGCGCGAAGGCCACGCCGATGACAGCCACGATGGCTATCGCATTGGTCAGCATGGTGGCCACGACATGGCCGGTCAGTACCGCCCCGCGGGAGACATCCATGACCTTGAACCGGTTGATGATGCCCTTCGCCATATCGGAGCTCACCGATACCGCGGTCCCCGACAACCCGTAGCTGATGGCCAGCAGGATCATTCCAGGTGTCGCGTAGTCGATGTAGTGCTCACCGACACTGAATGCGTTGCCGAACACGTACACGAAAATCAGCAGCATGACGACCGGCATCAGAGCCGCATTGAATATCGTGACGGGATTCCGGGCGGTGTGCTTGAAGTTGCGGCGCAGCATGATCGACGAATCGGCCAGCGTGGCTGAAATGGTGCTCATTATGCGTTGACCTCCGTGGTTGCGTGACCCGTCAGGGCAAGGAAAACATCATCGAGATCGGGGGTGTGGACGGAGACCTCCGCCGCCTCGACCGAGTCTTCGGCGAGCCGATTCAGCAGGCCCCGTAGGAATTTCGTATCGCCGTCGCCCGGAACTCGCAGGGTGAGAGCCTCGTCGTCGCGGGTGGCGTCGGGCAGGATCCGCGCCGCCGCATCGAGTTCCGTAGCGTGGGTGAACCGGAGCCGGATGTGGCTGCCGGGTATGCGGCGCTTCAGGTCGGCGGCAGTGCCCTCGGCGACGATGCGGCCCTGGTCGAGTACCGCGATCCGGTCGGCCAGCTGATCGGCTTCCTCGAGGTACTGGGTGGTGAGGAAGATCGTCACGCCATCGGCCGTCAACTCCCGGACGATATCCCACATCGTGCGGCGGCTACGCGGATCCAGGCCCGTGGTCGGCTCGTCCAGGAAGATGATGTCCGGCCTGCTGACCAGTGTCATCGCCAGGTCCAGCTTCCGGCGCATACCCCCGGAATAGGTCGCCGCCCGCTTTTGTGCCGACTCCGCCAGATCGAATCGTTCCAGCAGCTCGGTGATCACCCGATTGCCTTCGGCGCCCCGCAGCCGGTGGATATCCGCCATCAACCGCAGGTTCTCCTCCCCGGTCAGCAAATCGTCCACCGCCGCGAACTGCCCGGTGACCCCGATCGCCTTGCGCACCGCTTCGGGCTCGGTCTCGAGATCGTGCCCGGCAACGTGCGCCGTGCCACCATCGGCCTTCAATAGCGTGGTCAGCACGTTCACCGTGGTCGTCTTCCCCGCCCCGTTCGGGCCGAGCAGAGAAAAGATCGTGCCGGCATCGATATTCAGATCGATGCCGTCGAGGACGCTCTTGTCCTTGTACGCCTTCCGCAACCCCGAAGCTGCGATCGCTGTGTTGTTCATGTGAACGACTGTCGTCAGCCCGGCTGATACCGACCTGATACCGACCTGACACGTCCACTGACACGGTGTTCGACCTGGTCAGCGCCCCGCCGACGCACAGCGAGGCCAGCGGTACGTGACGTGATCATCGGCCTGCGCATGGACTCCCGCCTACAACGCCGACGGGCACGCGCGACGGAGCGTGGGTGGCCGAGCTGACCGGGCTGATCGATCTGACCGAGTGGCCCGAAGGGATGCGGGTCATCATCGGCATAGAACGGCCCCACCCTGGCGCGCAGCTGCGGTTTACCTGCGGTTGACCGCGTTCGCCACCAACAGCGTCAAAGACCAGCTCCACGACCTCGAACTACGACACCGCCCGACGAGGATCATGTCATCGAGTGACGTTACTGCTGATCGCGTCGCTCACGCAGCCCCGCATACTGCTCACGCAGCCGCGCATACCCCTCGTCCAGTTCACGGCTCCGAGCGGCGAGTTCCTCCGGTGAGAAGGTTTCCGGCCGAGCGGGCTTCGACCGCACCGGCGGCACATTCCAGAATTCGATTGCCAGACAAACGATTTACCCTACGATTCCCACAACACTCAGGACCCATTGGCCAGACCAGCCAAGGCTCCGGGGACCATTCCTCAGCCCACTCCAACATCGAGGCCCCGATAAAGTGGGAGACCACCGCCGCCCCGAACCATCGCGCGTCCATCAATCCCCCGTTGTGGCAGTACGAAACATTGGCCTGTATCGAGGGTAAGTCGGACCACCGGGCCGGTCCACCAAGGAAGGGGCTGGTCGACCGTGGCGTCGACGATCGCCGGGCCGGCCGCCGACGCCCCGAAAGTGTTGGCAGCCCAGTTGCCGTGGCAGGTCGGTACCGGGTTGGCGAGAAAGTGCTGGTGCACACCGACTCCGGCGGCGGCACCCACGAATTCCTCAACTACCTCACAGCCCGGCATCCGCAGTTTTGTCGGATTCGGTTGACCGAAACAACGACGGCTGCAGTCGATCGCATCCCGGCCGACGCGTGATCCGAGGCCTACGACGTCAGCGGGAAAGTGCGTGACGGGGCCTGGGCCGAGCTCACGGGTCTGGCCAACCTCCCGTTGCGGGGGTTCGACCAGAACCGGATCTGGATCGAGATCGTCTGCCTCGCTCGCGAACTCACCGCCTGGATGCAGACGCTCGCCATGCACGACCAGCCAGCGCGACGCTGGGAACCGAAACGGCTGCGTCTGCGGTGTTCTCGGCCGCGGCCCCCGCATCGCCCGCCGACCGCAAAACCCAACCCGAACCCGATCAGGCCGGCACATCAGCCGCACGAAAGATCCGGGTCAGCGCGCCCAGCATCTTTATGGCAGAGATCTGCACGCTGTCCGAACCGGCCGCGCCGCTCCCGGAAGATCAACGGGCCGAGATGATCTCGGGCAGTCGTATGACCGCCGGAACGCACAGAACTGGCGAATGGCGGTCGGACTTTCAGAAGACGAAGCCGCGCAGTGCCAGGAAACGCATACCGCCGACCGCCGCCATGATGGCGATCACGGCGCCCGCCTGCGCGATCTCACCGAGGCCGGATGCCCAGAACTCGAGACCTGCCAGCGCCGCCGTGCTGATCAGCAGGCCGATCAGCGCCAGCCCGCCGCCTTCCCACTGTGCGGTGAACCAGCCGACCCGCCCGGCCGCGCGGAAGGTGAGTTGCCGATGCAATTCGTTCGCGATGATCGTGCTGACGATCGAGCCGACAATATTGGCGACCAGCGGCCCGAAATCATTCATGGCCATGAACAGCAGGACATAGGCAATATTGCTCGAGCCCCCGACCAGGGCGAAGCGGAACAGCTGGGCGAAGGCGTGATCACCGCGCAGATACCGCATCACGCGGGCGAGGCGGTCGAGCCACTCCGTGCGCAGCATCGGGTAGGGGCCTGCACCGATGGTCAGATCGATGCCATCGAGGATCGTCGTGTCCCCGTATGCCTTCCGCAGCCCGGAAACTGCCATTGCTGTGCTGTTCACAGGAATACTGTGGCCAGCCCCGCTGACACCGGCCTGACGCCGGCCTGACAGCCCACCGACACGGTGTTCGGCCTGGTCACAGCGGATAAGGGTGCCGGACCTCGTCCGGATTGCGTAAACGAATTTCCGCTGACGTTCGGCCGTACGTGCCCCCGGAGCCATGGGCCACGGAACCGGGGTCTGTGAGCTGAGCCAATGCCCGAATAGCGTGATCATCGCTGCTCGGGGGGCAGTTGGACAGTTCGAAAAGCTCAGAGCAGAAGGAATTTCCGATGAGACGATCCCTCGCCGCAGCCACCCTGGCAGGTGCGCTGACGCTGGCCCCGCTCGCCACCGCACAAGCCGCCACCGAACAAGCCGTCACTGAACCGGTTGCCCCGGTCGCGGGGTGCGTCGAGTTCCCAATCGGCGCGCCCGGCGGGTGCGACTTCTTCCAGAACCTTCTACAACTTCTGAGCACCGGTTCGTCCAGCCTCAGCGGTGGCTCGAAGACATCCTGAACCGAATAAATGCGAGCGACCCGGTAACCCTCGGGGGGTGACCGGGTCGCTTCGCGCGGTCAGCGGCAGCGGTTCTGCGGCATGTCCGGGTGACTGCAATGGCGCGACGCAGGTTCGGCTGATTTCGTATCGTCGGATGACCGAAACGGCCGGGTCGAATACGCGACGCTCAATGGTTTGCTCATCCGGGCGGTGGAGTAGTCCACAATGCGCTGATCGGTATGCAGGACAGGTCGTCGCCGAAAGGCAGTTGTTGGTCGCCGCAGTAGAGGACGAAGCCGGCGTGGAATCGGTCGCCGATGCGGCGTTGCAGGCTTCGGAGGGATCGACGCCGTGGATCTGCCGGTGGTTTCGCCGTGGATCTGCCGATGGTCTTGCCGTGGATCTGCCGGGGGCTTCGCCATGGATCTGCCGATAACTTGCTTCGGGAGAGCGGTTCATGCCCGGTGTGCCCAGGCTGATGAGTGTTGGCGCCGACCTTCGCACTACCGCTCGAGCGGGAAGTCGAGATTGCGCCACGTCACACGTGGGCGGCTTTGTCCGCGAACCTTTTACGACACTCGTAGGCGAGTGGTGCCGTCGCCCAGCGGGTGTATGGGCGAGCTGTACGTGAATGTTGTTGGTGTGCAGTTGGTTCGGGCGTCCAGCGCTACTGGCGGATGGGGGGTGCTGGCGACCTTTCGTGTTCACGGCCGATCACGTCGAGGGCGGTTCTCGTGCTGTGTGCGGTGAGGTAGGGATGTACGTTCGGGTCATGGGGAGTCCGACCGGCCCGGTGCGTCGGTTACATAAATTTCGTCGTCCGCTCGCGATAGTGATCGGCATCGTGGTGGCCGTTTTGGTCGCGGGCTTGTTGCCGAGATGGTGGTGCGGTCGCGACGCCGACGAGTGGTATCGAGGGGATCCGGCACGGGTGCGTGGGCTCGCCGAGGAAATGGTGGCCTTCGAAACCGAGGACGATCATCGGCGTGCCACAGGCGCGGGAGAGACTCTCGCCGGCATGTGGGGCCTGCTCGCGCACCAAATGACGGCGCTGGGACTGGCGCAAGTGTGTCTGGAGCACCCCGAATGGCGGGGACGCTACGCCCCGATCATGACCCGCGCGGCAGCCAAGAGTCTGCTGCCCGAGATGCGCGCCGAATTCACCGCGGCCTGGCACGGCCAGGACGGGTTGGCGGATCTCGACAGTCCGAACGGCCACGCGTATCTCTCTTATCCCGCTCTCGCGCTCGGGATGGCGCGCCTGGTCGATCCGGCGTTCCCGCCCGACCTCGCGTTCCAGCACGACGCGCTGATTACCTCCTACGAGCGGCGGCTGCTCGTCTCGCCGACCGGGCTGCTGGATACCTTTCCCGGCGAGGCATACCCGACCGATGTGGCAGCCGTAGCCGCTGCGATCGCGGTGCACGGCCGGGTGACCGGCGCCGACCACACGGCGGTCCTCGCGCACTGGGCGCAACGGGTACGCGCGGTACAGATCGATCGGGACACGGGACTGGTGTTGCAGCGCATGGGTGTCGACGGGCGGATGCACGACGCCCCACGCGCTTCGGGAACCGGCTTGGCGGCCTACTTCGCCGGCTTCGCCGACCGGGCGCTCGCCGAGGAGTTGGCGACCGGGTTGTTCCGCCAGGAGCGGAGCGTCCTCGGCTTCAGCGCGATCCACGAGTACGGCGATGGCTATGACGGTGTCGGGGATATGGACAGCGGTCCCCTGATACTCGGGATATCGGTGTCGGCCACCGGATTCGCGCTGGCCCCGGCCCGTTCCTTCGGTCACCGCGACATGTTCACCCGCCTGTTTCGCACCACGGACCTCTTCGGTCTGTCATTGCGGAGCGGGACAAGGTTGCGTTTCGCGACAGGTGGGGTGATCGGCAACGCCCTACTGCTCGCATTCCTCACCTCCGGACCGGAGCTGGCGCGATGAGACTTCCCGGCACCTCGCGGCTGCTCGCCGGGTGGCGGCTGATCCGCATGCCGGTGATCCTGCTGGCGTTGTACCTCGCCCTGTATCCGGTCTTGGCGGCCTTGTCGGCGAGGCACGGGTTCGGTTCGCCCGACGGCCTGGGCCTGGGCTACACGACCGTCAGCGTCGTGCTGGTCGCACTGCGCATAGTGCTGCTGGTCGTCGTGCCCGCTGTCCTCACCTACCGTGTCGTGGCGTGCGTGGTCACGCACATCCTGCGCCGGGGCGGTTAGCCGACCTTGCCCGGCGGCACGGCTGGATCGAATGGGCGGCGGGACGATCGTTCATCGGGATTGATGACGAGATCGGTGACGGGGACCGGTCGGTAGCGTGCGGTGCTCGCGGCCGCATCGGCAAGTGATGATCTGCAATGCGGGATGGTCCGGATCGGGGGCACTGTAACTGACCTGAACGTGGACGTGGGCCGCCTCGAGGGATTCAGGCTGGATCTTCAGGATATCGCGACGAATTCGACATCCAACGCTGGCCGCTGCGAAATCCCACCCACATCGGACTCGAGGCCGAAGTCCACAGTTCCCACCCGTCCAGGCTATGGAAAGGTGGGGACACCGCTATCGCTCACGCAGGCCCGTCCGTTCGGACGATGTCGACTCCTGATATGTCAACTGACACCGGCCTCGGTGTTCAGATACACCACGAGATCGCGGGGCAGGCCGTGGGTGTCGTGCAGGTAGTGGTATTCGTCGTCGGTCAAGGGCCGCCCGGTGAAACGGCTGTGGGACAGGACCTTTCGTCCGCGCTGGAGCAGCAGATCGAATTTGCGTTCCTCGTCGAGCAGGATGGTGCGCACCTCATGGGAGTGAACCGATTGCCGGAAGTGCCCGAGGGTGTGTTCCACCAGCTCGATCGGCAGGTCGGACAGGGTGCGGGTCGGATCGTCGCGCCACAGCGTGGTCAGGGTACGGCGGATCAAACGGCGGAGTACATGACCGCGACCGGACGGGGATGGGGTGACCCGGTCGCCGAGGACGACGATGCTGGATCGCAGATGGTCCGACAGCAGTCGCAGCGACCGTTCGTTCAGCGGGCCCCAGATTCGGGGCAGGGTGGTCAGCCAGGGCTGGAAAACGTCGATCTCGAAGACGGACTGCGTGTTCCGCAGGATTCGCACCAGCCGTTCCACGCCCAGACCGGTGTCGATGCCGGGCCGACGCAGTGGTTCGAGGCTGCCGTCGGGATGCCGGACGTATCGCATCATGACGTGATTCCACACCTCCACCCACCGGTCGTCGGATGTCGGTGTGCCCTGCGGCATTTCGTCTCCGGTCCAGACGAAGATCTCCGAATCGGGTCCGCAGAGTCCGGTCGGGCCGTTGGACCACCAGTTCTCGTCGGTGGTCGGTTCGACCGGTAAACCCAGCTCATCCCACGTGCGCCACGACTCGTGGTCGGGCTCGACCTGTTCGTCACCGCCGAACACCGTGACGTGTATCCGGCCGGGGTCGATGCCGAAGCCGTCGCGCAGCAGTTCGAATCCCCAACGCAGGCTCTGTGGGCCGCCGTAGTCGCCGAGTGACCAGGACCCGAGCATCTCGAACACGGTGAGGTGGGTGTCGTCACCGACCTCCTCGAGATCGGTGGTGCGCAGGCAGCGCTGCAGACTGGTGAGCCGATGGCCCAGCGGGTGGGGTCGGCCCATCAGATATGGGGTCAACGGGTGCATCCCGGAGGTGGTGAACAGCACCGGATCCCCCGGTGAGGGAATGAGCGATCCACCCGGCGTGAGCTCATGCTCGCGTTCGCGGAAGAAGTCGAGGAAGGTCTGAACGGTCTGGTCTGTCGTGATCACGGTGGTTGCTCCATCGAATTGAATCGACCGGAAGCGACCGCACATGGCAAGTCCGGCAAAAGACCGACACACACCAGCGGACCGTTTCCGGTCGCCGGCAAGGGAAAGAGGTCAGGCGGGCGCGACCGGCGAGCTGAGAGCTCGTGCGGCCGCGGCAGCGATTCGTGAATTGACCTTCATGGCTGCACGGTAGCAACCAGCCCGTGCCGAGCACGACCGATTTATCGGCCAGTGGAGATCAGGCGCCAGCTTCGACAGGGCGGTTTCGCTGGGCTCGCCTGCTTGCAGCGCCCGAAGGATGGTGGAACTTCGCCTGAGACTCGATCGCCCGTCGGCGAAGTTCTGGGTCTAGCGGGATGAGGCCAATCCGCTTCTGACGCGTCTCGATCCCGAACTCGGGCTGCTGCTGTCGGCCCTTTCATGCGGGTTGGTATGGGCAACGACATTTGGACCGGTCTGGTCCAGGAACCGCCTGCCACGGATGCAGTGAAGCAGGTTCTCGCGCGCTACCGGGAGAGCTGGTCGGACGCAGTCCAATTCGGCCGAAGCCCTTGTCTGCCGCCTGGACCTCCGTCTCGGGAACTGGACAGGGAGTGCGAAATCTCAGTTCGCCCACCTCGTATCACCGGAGCCTTCGGGCATCGAATTCCATGGGAAATACGTTGTCCGCGAAGTGCTTTCAGTTTGACTTTGGTGATCCCGAGTCGGTAATATCCGACGGTTGTAGATGATTGCGGTGAGCCGCGCACATCTCGGGGGAAATCGTTGTCCGTTCTCAAGACTTTGGTGAAGTTCCTGTTCGGGACGGACCTGGGGTTGATCATCATCGCCGTACTTATTGTCCTGGTGGCCACGGCATTGCTGTGGGATGTGGTGAGCGCTGGGGTCAATCGGGTTCTGGCTCGCGGACGTGGCGACGATCGAGCCGAGGTCGCGGAACCGAACGCGCCATCGGAGAGCCGTCGCAGCGCCGAGAGCCGTGAACGCCGGGCATCCCGGCTCGCCGCCCGCAGCGCAGCCCTCCGCGCGAAGCGCGACGACACCCCGGATTGACAGTCATTCGGTCGGCCTACCCGGCCGGGTATTCGCGAACGGGTGTGTCCTGTACAGGGTCGTCCACGAGGCGTCACGGTGGTCGGTTTCTCGACGGCGATAGTTCACGGCACGCGGCCGATGTCGGACCGAGTCCGCCTCGTGCGGTGCGGGGCCTGGTTGTCAGCCGTGGGTCATTGCCTCGAAACCCCTAGCGCAACTGCAAAACCCGGTAGGTCCCAGCTGCTGGCCTGCGAAAGTACTGTTCTGGCAAGCCTCGCGGGTGCCCATGGCGCAGGGGGACTACCCGGGGGATCCATTGGTGATCAGCGCGGGGCGAGGCGGTGCACGACGATGCCGGATTTGAAGGTAGTCGTCCCGAGCAATTCGAGGTGGGTGAGGTCGGCGTAGCCGTCGAAGAGCCGCTCACCTGCGCCCGCAATGGCAGGGAAGATCCAGAAATGGTATTCGTCGACCAGCTTGGCCTCTAGCAACGTATGCGACAGCGACCCGGTACCGAACTTGAGAATGTCACCACCGTCCTCCGTCTTGAGGACACGCACCGCGTCGACGATATCCCCTTGCAGGACAGTAGCGTTCCACGTCGCGTCCTGCTGCGCGAGTGTGTGGGACGCGACATACTTGGGCATCGCGTTGATCCGAGCCGCATACGGATCATCAGAGGGGCGAGTAGGCCACACCTCCGCGAATCCCGCATAAGTTTCCCGGCCGAGCAAGAGCGCATCGGAGGCGAACAGCAGCTCGGATGCGTACTCGCCATGCTCGGCATCCCAGTACGGCCCACCCCACTTGTGTGGCTCGCCGATAACTCCATCGGTCGTGACGAAGGTGGATTCGATGATCCTGCGCATTGACTACCTTTCGAGTCTGAGTGGATGTTCACTCAGCATCGCCATCCGAAAGCGGCCCAACAAGCGGTATTTCGGCAACGCATCGCTAAGCGACACTCAACGCTGACTCGCGCGTTCCCGTCAACGCGATACGGCGGCCTCGGCGATTGTCGCCAGGAACGGCTCCACGAGGGGGTTCCTTCCCGCTGCCGGCCACATGAGACCGTAGTCGATCGGGGGCGCGTCGTGGACGGGCACGAAGACCATGTGTGGACGGGCATGGAAGTCCGCGGCCCGTAGAGCGACGGTACTGACGCCGATGCCCTGACTGACGTGAACCAGCACCTCGGGCCAGAAGTTTGTAGCGGGACCCTGTGGTATCGGCCGCCCCGATGGTGTCCGCCGCGGAAAGTAGTAGTCCATCCAGTAACGCGGAACGAGTTCGTCGGCGATGGTGACCAATGTCGCGTCAGCCAGATCCTCCATCGATACCGACTCCCGTACCGCGAATGGATGCCCTTCGGGCACCATCAGTCCACGCGGTTCGGAGAAAATGATCGAACCCGTAGTTATATCGGGTTCGACAATAGGGAACTCGGTGAGCTGCAGATCCACTGCGCCCGAACGCATGCGGCCGAGCGGATCGATCAGCTGGATTTCCTCGATATCGACAACGGCGTGCGGATACCGGATCCGGAAGGCATCCGCCGCCCGCACAATCAGATTGCCGCACCACGGCGCGGTAAACCCCGCCGTGATGGCCTGTTTTACGCGACTGCCCTTACTCGCCGCGATGATACTGGCCGAGATCTGGTCATAGGCGGGCCGCAACTCGTCGCGCAGCTGTTTGCCGAGCGGTGTGAGCCGCACGATGCGGCTGTTGCGCTCGAACAACGGTGCGCCTATGCGGCGCTCCAGCTTGCGGATTGTCTGGCTGATTCGGCTCGTCGTCACGCAAAGACGCTCCGCCGTCCTGCCGAAGTGCAATTCCTCGGCGAGGGTGAGAAATGCCTCCAGTTCGAGACGTTCCAGCATGCACATCCCCAGTTCGTGAAGCGGCGCTCATATAGCGGTAGTCGTGACTGGACGGGGCGGCCCATGAGGACCAGTGACGAGAAAAGTCATACTCGGCGGCTGGCGCGCCGGTCGGTCCGTCAGTGCCTTGCCGATGCCTGCATGACCGTTTCGCGGACGGCGTCGGCGACCGCGCGGAAGTCCTTGCGGAGGATCTTGGAGTGGTTGCTCGGAACCTTCGCGCTCACGGTGATATTCGGATTGCGGGCGAGCACCGGGTCGAGCGAGGCACGCACGGCCTCCATTTCCTCTTGGCCGCCACCGAGATTCGCACCCGTGGCGAGCACGTACCGCACCGGGTCGACGACCCGGTCGAGCACGGGCGCGATTGCGGCAACAAGCTCGTTGATCTCGATATTGACCTCGGCATGCTCGTCAGCGCTCATCCGCGCGGCCATGCCAAGCGGGCGGGCCAGCGGGAGTACGAATCGCATGCGGCGGAACAGCTTTCGGATGCGTTCGCGGCCCTCCTCACCGGTCAGGCCGTAGGGCATCGCACCGTCCACGCAGACCACGCCCAGGGTGCGGCCGGGGTTTCGCTCGGCGAAGTGCACCGCGGTCGTCGCGCCGTAGGACCAGCCCACCAGAATCGGCCGGTCGGTCACCCCGCGGGCGGCCAGGACGGCCTGGACATCGCGCACACAGCCCTCGAAGGAGTAGTCGGCCGAGGTCTTGGACTTGCCCCGGGCCCGTTCGTCGAAGGTGATGTGCCGGAAGCCGGTGCCGAGTTCGGCAATCACCGGCCGCCAGTGCGACTGGTCGGCGTAGGCGCCGTTGAGGTAGACGATGGTCCGGCCGGTGCCGCCGGTATCGGTCACCGCGAGCGCGGTGTCGTCGACGGTGACCATTCCGGTCCAGGCGGAAGTGGTCGAGGTCGAGGTGGCGACGGTGTTCATCAGGGTGCTCCGTGTGGGTGAGGTGTGGGTGGACTTCGAGGCTGGGTTGACGGTGCCGGCGTGTGCGCGGGTCATGTGCACTCCTCCATTCATGAAACGAGACGTTGCGTCTCGTTGATGGGTAGAACTATGCACTGCGTCGGCCTTCGTGTCAAGACGAGACGTATCGTCTTGTTTAGACCGATGTCATGACCCCGCGGATCCCCTCGCTCCCGCACGCCGTCGCCCGCGCTCTCGCATCGCGATCCTCGACGATCGAAAGGTCCGCGGGCGTCACCAACCTGCGGCAGGTCAGCTCCCCGACCATCTGCTCCTGGACCGGGTTATCCACCTCTGAACACGGCGGAATAGTCGATATCTCCTACGGATGGCTGAAAAAGAACTCGCTGATGTTCGATCGCGAAATCGCCATACAACTCGGCTATCACACCGAGAACATGGTCACCGAAAGCTTTGGCGGTTTCTATTGGCACGACCCCGACGACCCCGGCACCTGCGGTGTATCAGCCGCCGACTGCGGCACCGTCACCTGGTGGATCCACCACCGCAACCACTCACCCCAGCCCGACGCCTGCGCCACCGCCTGGCAACTGATCTTCGACACCGTCGAACTCGTGGCTGATTGCTGCGCAAGGCATTCCGCGACACAGAACTGTTGCGATCTGCGATCGGCGGCGAAGAAAGCCGACGCAGTCGTGCGCAGCAGGTCAGGGTGCATACTCGCCCGATAAAGACAACAAATAGGAAGAGGATTGATGACTGAGCGTGAGTTCAAAGGGCGAAGCCGTTCCGGTGTAGTAGCAGCGCAACACCTTTCACGGTGTAGGAGATGTGGAACCGCCGACCGATCACGGTCTTGATCCGCGCGAGAGTCCATTTCTGGTCCGGCCAGCCGTGCTCGGCGGGGCCTTTGGCCAGCTCTCGTTCCAGCACCCGGAACTGCTCGTCGGACAGCAATGGTAGCGACGCAGGCCCCTTGGACCGCAACGCTTCCCGGCCGCCGGTCCGCCAGTCGCGGCGCCACTGTTGCACCGACCGCACACTGACCCGTAACTGTTTGGCGATCACCGTGTTGGTGTCGCCGCGGGCGAACCCGGCCGCGGCCTGAAACCGCAACCGCTCCCGCATCTCTCGACGCTGCGCGGTCAGCCCACCGCCTTGCGGGTACCTCACCTACCAAGTGAACCGCAACCACAGATCAACAACGTCAAGCCTAGCGACAACACGAATTCAACCGCTGTATGCAGCCGGACCCATCCCTTCAGAGTCCCCGGCGGGGCTCTATAAGGATGGGACCCGTTCTGACCGGCGATTCTTCTGGTGAACGCTGACAGTTGAAGTGGGATTCGACTGTCTGAAGTCCGGTCGGCGAGTCCCAGTTTCGGGCTGCCACCAGGGCCTTGCCGCCCAGCCGATGTGGGGGATTCTGGTCTATCGTGAACGGCCGTGCGTATGGGTCGCCAGGATGTTATGGTGCGGGTACCATAACCCTATGGGCTTGAAGAAGACGACGGTCATGGTCGACGAGGCCGACCTCGAGTTGGTGAAGATGGCCGCGGCCCGCGAAGGGCGGCCGGAGTCCGAGTATTTTCGTGAAGCTTTTCATCTGGCCGCGATACGCACTCGCCGATGGGATGAGGCATGGGATATCCCCGTTCTCGACTACGGGCATGCGGTGACGGCGGATGAGATCGATAGCGCTGTGCGAGAAGCGATCACCAACACCGAAGCCGATGCTGGATGATCGTGATCGGCGACACCTCAGGTCTGGTCGCCGCTTTCAACTCCGCGGATCCCGAGCACGTCGACGCGCGCGCAGCGCTCCAGCAGGCGGCGCTTACCATCGTTTCTCCACTCGTCTTGCTAGAAGTCGAACACATCACCACCCGAAATCTCAATCGTCAAGCCGCTTATGCGGTTAATGATTGGTTGTTGGCACAAGAGCACACCGGACGCATCGAAGTGCCCACGATCTCGGCGGACCTGTTGCGGGTCGCGCGCAAGGTGCAGAACAGATACATGGCCATGCGCCTGGATCTCACCGACGCCACCAATGTTTCATTAGCCGAGCGATACGAAACTGTGGAGGTGTTGACACTCGACCGACGTGATTTCCGCGCAGTTACCCCGCTCACTGGTCATGCCGCGTTCCGCCTGCTGCCCGACGATCTCTAGCCGATCTGTCGGTGCTCACATCGAACCCTCTCTGTCACCCCTTGCCACCAGCATCGTAGGCCTCATAAGCCACCGCGGTCACGAATTCCACCGGCACGCCATGCTCGTGAGAACCCATCAGGGCAACTCCCAACGCAACCCTCACAGCGATCGTCGAATTATCGCAGCGGTCGTTGAGGTCATCGTGCACGACGACGCGATCGTGGACGCGATAGCGCAGATCACCGAGCGGATGCCCGAAGTGGCGCGGCAGATTCGAAACGAAATAGCCAGGGGTACTGCCCAAACAGAATCATCTCAGACGTAGACGGTAACGGTTCCGGAGGCGTCGAGATCGAAGAGCAACTCCATATCGCCGAACTCGGCCTGATTGATCATCATCACGGTGCGCATGCGTATACGCTGCGTCCCCTCGCCGGTGGGGTCCGGCTCGTAGGCGGCACGAGTGACATTCAGTCTGTGCGTTCTACTCTGCGAACGGCAAAGGGCGGAGGCCTCGTTCAACCGGTGTCCACTCGGCTGCCGGCAATTCACGAATCGAATGCCCGAGCCGCGGTGGCAGCGGCTCATCGATTACGGGTTCCATGGGCATCGAGCGTCGATGGCGACCCCTGCGCCCCGCGGTTCGCGAACGCTTCGAGCACGCGCCGACGTTGGCTCTCGGGCATCGGCCGGTGTTCTGCTTCCCGGTGCGCGATGGCCGGATCGTTTGCCGGTTTCCCTTCCGGTTGCTTACTCCACGGCGTTGAGATCGGCGCCGGACGGGTGCCGGGCTCGTCCGGCGGTTGGGGGTCGCCGCGGCGGCCGAACCCGCCGCCGTCGATGTCGACTGTGCCGAGCGGCTCTGTCTGCTTGTTCCGCGGTACATGTTTGCGGCCGCGGTTCCAGGGTGTGCCGAGAGGTTCGTCGGGGTTGTGGAAGCCCATGGACCCGGCCGGCGTCGTCGGCGTGTGCGCTTCGTCTGTCGTGTTCGCGGCGATTTCACCTGGAGTCGCCGCGTGTGCCTGCCGCCCGTCTGCGCTCGCGGCCGTTGCTTCCGGGGCGGTGGCGCCTCGGACCGCAGCGCCGAGTTCCTCGATCAGCCCGAGTGCCGTGGATTTGTCGGATTGGGATGCATCCGGGTTGGCGCTCAACCATTTTCGCAGCCGGTCAGCCGCCTCGGCGGCCTTGATGTGGTGCCGGCTGAGACGGGTGGCGCGACCGGTCGCGGTCTCGTTGCGGACCGAGTCCATCAGGGTGTCGTCGCCGACCCGGTTCGGGTCGGCGACGGCCTGATAGATGTAGTCGAGCACTCGGTCGAGCGCCGCATCCGCGGTAGCAGGTCGGATGGCCGGTGGCTTTCGGGGTATGGCCCCCTGCGCCGGAAGCGGCTCGGTGCGGTCCTCGGATGAATCCGGCGATTCCAGCCCCTCGGCGGAGCCGATCAGGCCGTGGACGTTGCGGCCCTCCCGCCACGCTCGAAGCCGGGCCGCGACGGAGTTGCCCAGCGGCTGGTCCGGCTTCCCGTCGACGAACGCTATACCCACGAACGGGCCGAGGGCATCCAGATCCAGGCCGTATTCGTGACGGAGGGTCTGCTGGCGATCCGCCAAAGGCTCCCATTCGTGACGCCGTGCCGCGTCGTGGGTGTGGAACGATACCCACACATCGGGCTCGCCGACCCGTTCGCTCTTGTTGTGCAACACCATCAGGTGATTCGCTACCTCATTGCGTCCGACCGGACCCGGGCGTTGCAAGACCAGCGTCACTACTGATCCCGGACGTTCGGCCATCCAGCCCTCGACGGTCCGCTCCTGCTGCGTCGTCGAGCTGCCCGGCCGGCTCACCGAGTCCCAGCCGCCGCGGTGCAATGCGGCGTCGAAGATTCGCTGCATCGTCCGAACCCGAACAGCTCCCTTGCCGATCCGCTTCGCCGCACGCTCCCGGATGCCCTCGTCGCCGGTGAGGTCCGCGACCAGCTCCCCCGAACCGACCACGCAGAGCTCGGAATCGTTCGTGAACTCCGGCCACGTTTCCGGATTCACCGGAACCGAGGTCGCAATGGGAGAGTTCGGAGCCGGCTGCGTGGGTTCCGGCTCGTCGGCATCGGCGGTAGCCAGGAGCTCTCCCGGTCGTGCCCGCTGGAAACCGTTATCCCGCAGGACCACTTGGCCGCCGACGATGACCGCGCTGACCCCCGCAGCGGGTTGCCGCGGATCGGTGAGGGTGGCGACCTCGGCCCGGAAGGCCACGGGATCGAAGAGGACGAGGTCCGCGATTTTCCCTTCCTGGATGACGCCGCGATCGCCGAGCCCGAACCGTTGCGTGGGCAGCGAGGTGATCTTGCGAACGGCCTCCTCGAAGGGGATTCCGAGCCGCGCCGCCTCCTCGAAGTATTTCGGGAAGGTCCCGTACAGCCGGGGGTGCGGCTTTTCCGCATCGGTCGGCAGGCCGTCCGATCCGATCATGCTGTACGGCTTGCGGAGCACCCGTGCCATGTCCTCGGGGCTCAGGCACAACGAGACGAAAGTGAGGTCACCCCTTGTCTTTTCGAGCATATGGCAGACCACCTCGGTGACCTCCATGCCGAGAGCTTCCGCCGCCTGCTCCAGGTTGAGACCCTCCAGCCGCTTGAGTTCGACCAGACTCCTGAGCTCTTCCTCGTGGCGGAGATGTTCCAGGCGCTCGAGTTCTTCCTGACCCGCTGCCCGACGCAGGCGTTCGAGTTCCTCCTCATGTCTGCGGACTTCGAGGCGCGCGAGTTCCTGGTCCGGAACGAATGTCAGGACAAGCGCCGCAGGTGTGTCGCCCTGGAGGATGTTCTCCCAATCCGGCGAGTGGGGGTCGCCATGGGCGAGGTGGTCGCGGATCCGCGCGCGCGCCTCGGGATCGCGCAACCTCGCCACCGTCTCGTCCATGCCGCCTTGCAGGGCCCAGGGCGGCAGCAGGTAGATCGGGATGAGGCCGGTACTCGGGTATGGGTAGACGTCGACGGTGACATCCAAGCCTTCGGCAACGGCGTCGTCGATCATGCGAAGTGCCTCGGCCATCGTCCCCCAGTTCGCGGGACCGGTGGCTTTGAGATGGCTGAGGTGGACGGCCACCCCGCTGTGCCGGGCTATCTGCAACATCTCCGCGATGGAATTGAGCAGGCCCTCACCTTCGTTTCGCATGTGGGCGACGAGCAGGCCGTCATGGCGCCCGACGACGGTCCCGAGACGAATCAGTTCCTGGGTGGTAGCCGTGGCTCCGCCGTAGATCAGCCCCAGGGAAAGCCCGACCGCACCGGCCCGCATGGCCTCCTCGACGTGCTCCTCCATCGTGCGGATTTCGTCCTCGGTGGCCGCGCGGGCGTCGTGTCCCATCGCGGCAACCCGCACCGAGTTGTGTCCGAGCAGTGGACGGACGTTCTGCCCCAATGCCTTTCGGCCCAGCATGTCCAGCCAGGCCCGCATTGTCGGCCAGTCCCATGGCTTGTCGATCACGCCGAGTACCGCGGCGGCTTGTTCGGCAAGCTGTGTCGCATCCTCCGGATCTACGGTCGGGAACATGCTGAAACCGCAGTTGCCGGTGACCACGGTCGTGACGCCCTGGCCGACCTTGAAGTCCAGCGCGCCCCACTTCGCGACGGCTACATCGTCATGGGTGTGCGTGTCGACGAAGCCGGGGACAAGGACCAGCCCCTTCGCAGCGATGACCGGGGCGGTGGCCCGACGGGGGAGGCCGGGGCCCGTGGCCACAATGTGTCCGTCCCGCACCACCACATCGCCGACGAACGATGCGGCGCCGGTTCCGTCGACGATGGTCGCCTCGGCGATGACCACATTCTGCGTCAGGAGGTCCGTCAGTTGCTCTTGCAGGGGCCGGGTGTCCGCGGAGTCGGCATGGCGGAGTTCGAGGGCGGACTGTTCGAGTTCCGTCACCCAGGCGTGCACGGTCTCGTACCACCCACGCCGGTGCGGCTCGTCGCGCCGATGGTAGGCATCCGCGTACCACCGCTCCAGTTCGAAGAGGTCGCCGCGCAGCCGCACGGCAGAGTTGAAGTCGTCGGCATAGGCCCGCAAAGCATGCAGCCGCAGCAGCCGCCGGCCCGACCGCACCAACACGCTGCGGTCACGCCGCCCGATCATCGTGCGCACGTGGTGGCTCGTCGCGAGCGCATCGACGAGGGCCCGCACGCGTTCGGCGGGCGCGTCCGGAGGCAACAGCCCGATTTCCGCCCGCAGTTCGGCGGGCAGTGCCCGGATCCGCGCGGCAAGTAGCTGGGCCAGAGCGTGGCGGCGCTGTTCGAGCCGCATACCCGCCGGACGGTCCGCGGCGAGCTCGTGCAACCGGACCACCTCTGGCTGACCGTGGCCGATCATGCGCGCAACCGATCGGCGACGCCATTGCCGCCCAACCGGATTGCGGTCGCGCATGCGCCACACGTCCGATTCGCCCACCGCGTCGGCAACCGCGAGGAACTGCGAAGCGACCCGCTGCCGGAGCTCGGTCAGAGCGGGACCGAGCCCGGGTGCGGTGTTCTCGGCGCCAGGCTCCATGATCGTCCGGGACTCCGACGGAATCGGGTTTTCCGTGGATTCCTGCTCGTCGGGGTCGAGGTTCATCGCGACAGGGTCGATGCGGTTACCGGAGGATGGCGGCTTTGCGGGCTCGAGCAGGGTGTTTTCCGGCTGAGGCGCTGTGTCTGCGTCTGCGTTCAGCCCGTCATGTAGTGATCGGTCGACGATTGCCAGTACCTGCTCGTCGGTTTCGGGGAGCGGCGCGTCCGACAGCAGCGTGGCCAGCAGCCGCTTGCAGGCGAGAGCATCGGGTCTTTCACCCGGGACGAACGGTGCGGGCTTGCCACCCATGCGCTGGTAGCGTTTCCTCGCGTCGGCAAGACCGAGCAGCGATACCGGATCCGCTGTACCCCCGGATTGTTCGACCTGGGCTTTGAGCAGTCGATACCGCAGGCTTCCCGCCTTGACAGTTTCCACCCAGTCGTCCCGCATGGTGAGGAGATCTTCTTCGAAATCCGGTATGGCACTGGCTGGCTTCCCTTGTTTCTCGAGCGCCCAATGCAGCAGGATCCGGGACAGCCGACGGTGATGGTCGCCCTTCCCGTGGTGCCCGGAAATGCTCCGGAGCTGCAGATCTGTGGCCACTTTGTAGGGGTCTCTGTCGGGCCTCTGTACTGCGGCGTTGAACCACTCGCACATCACTGCTACGTCTGCGGCCGTCCCGTCCGGCACCCCGAGCAGCTCATGCAATGTCAGGATGAACTCCACGCTCAGCTCGTCTCTGAGATGCTGCTCGGTGTAGTGACGAGCTTCCAACCAGCTCAGCCACTCCTTACGTCCGAAGAGCAACTCGGGCCGATCCACACCCGCCGCGATGGCCACATCCCGGAATTTGTCCTCCATGTACAACGTCAGCTCGAGTGTGCGCTCGGCATCGGTCTCGATGCCGAGCGCACGCTCCAGCTCACGTATTTCGGCGTCGAGCGCCGCCTCTTCTTCGGAGATCACGGGCGGCGCGGTCGCTTCGGTAGGCCGGTTCCGCTCGGCCGCCTGACCCTGGGCGGTCTTTTGCGGAGCCTGCAACCAAGCCCGCGAACCGGGCGGCAGTATTTCGGACAGGCTCGCCATAGCGCGGCGCTGTGCCATGCCGACGGCCCCGCGGCTCTTGCCCAGACGGTTTGCCACCGCAGCGCTCGAGTGCCCCTCGACGAGCTTCTGGCGCAGGCATTCCCGCTGTAGGTCAGGGAGTTTGTCGACGCGTCGAGCCAACGCATGCCGGTGATCGCGAACGGCGGTCCTTACCTCGACCGGCAGCCAGTCGGCGTGCTCCAGAGCCGAAACGACCTCGGATGCCGCCTTGCTCGCCTGAGTAACCGCCGTCGGCGCGGCCGGCGGTTCAGCGGAGGAGGCCGACCGGATCGGTCTTTCGTTCACCTCCGGTGCGTCGTTTGTGTACGGCTCGCCGGGGTCGCCGAGGTCGATCGCGACGGGGTCGATGCCCCTTCCCGGTGTTGTCGGCTTCTCGTCCTTGGTGGCGGAATCTACTGTTCCGGACCGGGGATTTGCGGGCGGCTCGATGAGGTATGCGCAGTTGCTGACGTCGTAGTCGTTGAATGTCGTGTTCGTCGAATTGATCCGGATCCGTTTCAGTTTCTTGCGCTCTGCGGTCAGGTGCCCGAACAGCGCGGGACGATTTGTCGCGGCGCCGCCCGAGTGATTGTCGATGACAATGGCGAGCTGACATCCGCGGGCGGTAGCAATTTCTTGCGCCCAGTCCGTGAATTTTCGGTAGAAATCCGCGACGGAGACGTGGTTGATATAGTTCTCGACGGGATTGAGACCGCGTATCAGCAGAATGGGTTCACCGAATTCGCTGGTGGTCTCGAGGAGAAGGCAGGCCCCAGCAAACGCGGTACGGCCCGGGTCGTCCGGATTCCGGACCATGATAACGGCCGTCATATTCGGCATCGCCTCGGCGACCGAACGATACTTGCCCGCCCAGCAGGCATTGGCGATATTCCCGGAAAGTTCGAGCAGTGGTCCCCGTGTCGGAACGAACTGAAGTCGAGTGGTATCGCTGGAGACCCCGACTCCTTGGGCGCGTAGTATCGCTTCATTCAGTGCCATAACACTTGTCATCCGGCGGAATTGGTTCGCACTCTTGCGGCTCGAGAAGTAGCGCGCAAATACTTCTTGGTTGGTAGTGTGATCGACAAATTCCCGGACAAGACCTACGTCCTCGAGGGTGGGTTCCTCGGGTCGGAGGTTTTTCAACCGATCGACCCATACCGGATGCTGATGCATCGCCCATGCGAAACATATGGTTCGCAGGTCGTCATGCAATTTACCGACACGCACCAGTCGCTGAAAATTCTTCTCGAAATCTTCGAGTGATCGTAGCGCCAGGAACTGCCGTGATCCTCCTGCATCCGGTGCGATGAGTTCCTTCAGCTCATGCACTCGCGCTATCATATTCCGGCGTGCTTTGTCGTTCATGGGCGTACCGTCGGCCAGCGCGTCCGAAACGATGCAGCGGTCCAATTCCTCGATATGTTCAGCGATACCGCGTCCGAGTTTGCCGAGTAGATAGGTGAACGGTCGCGGCTCGCTCGTCAAAGCCGAGAGTGCATCGTGCAGATTCTTCGCCAGCCTCTCGAATCGGGTCAGCAGGTCCTCCGTCCATTGCGACCCGGACCCACTGTCGCGAGACCGTAGTTTGGCGATTTCGAGTACACCGCTGGGTTGATATGCCGCAGGAATCGGTGCGATGCGCCCTGCCGCCGTTGCCTGTTCGTGGTAGCTGAGAAGTTCACGCAGAGACGCCGGGCTACGAGATCCCCAATCCGACATGTCATAGCGGGTGACGGTGATCAGCAACCGTGCCAGGAATTCCGACGACTGCACCTTCGCCAAACTATCGGCCGAGATATTTGCGCTTTTGACCTCGGCCACGAAGGAGCGCGCGATCTCCTTCAGCTCATGAATTACTGCGTCGCCGGTACGCCGCAAACCGAGGGTCTTTCGCTCGGTTTCGTGGATCCTGTCTGTCATCAGATCACGGACGCATCGGGCAAACTCCGGCGTCGCCTCCCGCATGATCTCCATCGCCGCACGAACCGTTGGCGGCCGCTTGGCGGGAGGTAGCTCAACTACCTTCGTGATATAGCAGGTGAAATCCGAACCGGATGGCCCATCGACGTAGATGTCCTCCACTTCACGCAGCTGCTGCGGACTGAACGTCACCTCTGCACGCACATCGTCCGGGATATGCGAGATCTGGCCGGACCGCAGGAGCCTGTCCGCGAACTCATGCTGGACAGAGCTGGGCGAGAAGTCCTCGAGCGAGGCCATGAATTCCCAGGCAATATCCTTGCCATTCGACCCGTCGCTGAAACATCTGTCGAGGGTCTCGAGCAAACGCGAATCCACGTTGCCTGGCGGTATTTCGGCAATCCGGTGCAACTCCCGACCGCACCTGTCGAGGTCTGCAATTCGACTCGGCATTCCTGCGGTGACATAGGGTGCGAAGTGAGCATTGTTCTGATGAATCTTCCGCAATGCGGCAGCGATCGGGGGGCTCGCCAGAAGTTCGATCCCGTCGGCGACGGTGGCGGCACTCCAATTCTGGTTGTGCACCATTTCGTGCAGGATTTCGGACGCCAGCGGAGTCGGGATCGCGTCCTCGATATCGGGATGGGCGGCGATGAGGAGCCGAATCTGCTGCTGGTTCAAGCTATTGCCGAGTCGGTCCTCGGGCCCGTTGTCGGCGTAGTACTCGACTCCCACCTTTGTCAGCTCGAATTCGGCCGTGAGGTCACGAAAGTAGCCGACGATCGCTTCCTTCGCGTCGGCTGGTCGCCCGGCGAGTTCGTGCACGAGGCGTTCGATAGTGTCCGTGCTCAACGAAAGGCGGGATCCGAGCTGCGCGAGTTCCTCGGCAGCATCCGCCGGTGGGCGCACCCGATCGAACGCCTCCAGCGCGGCGGAAACACGTTCTGTGAATCCCCTGGGCACATGCCGATTGGTTTGTCTGATATCCAGCTCATCAGGGGTCAGCCACTGAACATCGTGGAGTCGTGTCCCGCCGACGGCGCCGGCACCGAATCGCTCGGACACCTCTACCACCGCAATACCGTTTCGCGTGGTGGTCGATGAATCCGAGGCACCCACATTCAACGCGGCCGTCTCGTGCGCGGAAGGCAGCCGCCACAGGCCTGGCCGACCGTCGTCGCCGGCCGCCTTGACCACTAGGACCCGCTCGACGCCTGCGGCGTCGACATGCCGGGCCAGCACCTCGGCAGCCGGTAACGGTGCGGCGTCCTCGGCGACCCGGCGTACGTTCGGTGGGAGTGGGTCGACGTCCGAGCGGGTGTCGCCGCTATCGGGTGTGTCCGGTTCCTCGGGCTCGAGGTCGATGGCGACGGGGTCGATGCCACGGTGCTGGTCCGGCGAGCGCTCGGGTTTGTGAGACCGGGGCTCGGCGGTGCCGGGCGCCGGGGCTGCCTGCTGCTCCGTCTGCTCGGTGACCTCGACGGTGTCGGTCCCCAGGATGCGGTCGCGCAGCCGGTTCGCGAGGTTGTGTACCAGCGCTCGGCCCTCGGCGCGCACCATGCCGAGCAGGTACCGGTCGATCACCCTGAGCATGTACTCGTCGACCGACCGGCTGCCGAGCAGTGAATAGAGCCGGGCGGCAAGGTATCTGGTGCGCAGGTACTCCGGCGATTCGCGGTCGAGGCCGCGGCAGCCGGGGAAGTGCAGCGCCGACCAGAGGTCGTTCTTGAGGTGACGATCCCAGAACTCGTACTCCTCCGGCTCGAGCACTGCCCGCATCCGGTCGCGGTCGCCGTCGAGCATCGGCCGGCCCGACAGGTACGACATGATTCCGGAGGCGATCGACAACAGCTGCGGCAGCTCGTCCAGCGATGTGTTGCGCAGCAGCTGCTGGACCGGGCCGGACTGGTCGGCGGCGTCGTGGCCGGTGGGTCGTTCCGGTACGCCTTCCGGCATGGTCCGGAACTTCCAGACGGTGATCGTCTTATCGCCCTGGATTCGCTTCTCCTGTTTGAACAACAGGGAACCGGGGTCGGAAAGACCCAGCAGCTGTTCGGCTTTCAGCCCTGCCGCGACGGCGAGACCGAGCGTCAGGTAGATCGGCGAGCGGCGCAGGAAGCGCTTCAGCTCGAACATGTCCTTCTCGGTGAGTTCGATAGTCCGCAGCTCGGTGAGGTTTCCGGAGAGCAGCGCGCGGAACCATCCGTGCCGGTTGCTGATCCAGTCCGCCCCGCGCGGCTCGCCGGGCTTCGGTATCGGCAGGTCCTCGATGTAGTCGAACGGATGGCCACCGTCGGTGCCGCGGACCTCACTCAGTTCGGCGATGAGGTGTTCGATCTCCGCGATCTCTTCGGGGGTGAACCCGGCGGCCAGGGCGCGGGCCCGGGCGGCGCGCTGCCGCTCCGGATCCGTGGGCCGCCAGGCCGTCCGGCGACGCGCGTCCGTCGTCCGGTGTTCGGCGCGGGCCGCCTCGTCGCCGCGGCCCGCGGTGATGAGGCCGATATTGTTCAGGGCCTCGGTCGGCTCTCTTGTCTCGTTGTCGGCGAAGGAGTTGTAGCCCTGATGAATCTGCGTGGCCTTGCGGAACTCCCGAGTCTCGGGAGGTTCCGCGGTGATCCGGACCGCGCCCCAGGCCTCGTTCGCGGGATCGGCGCCCAGGCCGCGGTTGAAGTATCGGCCGTCGTGGCCGGGAGTGTCCGCACCGAGCTTGGCGACGGGATCGCCGCTCGAGGTCAGGACATAGACATTCTCCGCGCCGATGCCGAAGTCCGAGGCGTGCGTCAGGGGGCCCGCCCCGGGTGAGGCGGTCAGGATCACCTGGTCGACCTCGCCCACCAGACGGTCCTCGTCGCCCGCGTAACAGACCGTCGTCGTGCCGTAACTGTGCCCGAGGAGGGTGCGCAACCGCGGCGGTGCGATCCCCCGATGCCGGGCCTGTGCCTCGCGAGTGGCGTTGTAGGAAACAGTATCTCGGGCCACCACATAACCACCGGCCTCGGCGAACCGGGTTTGCGCGGGATCCAGCGGCACGACCGGCGCCGTCCCCTTCAACAGATGGCCCGGATGGTGGTAGCCGATATCGATGATGGCCGCTACCGTCTCGCCGGGTGCGTAGCGCGAGGTCATCTCGTACTGCGGGCCGGCGAATCCGTACCGGTACAGCAGCGACCGCAGCGTGGTGCCGAAGCCGCCGATGTGGCGGGTCACATTCGTCGCCGTATCGGCGTCACCGACGGACACGGTGATCCGCCCGTTGCCCCGGTACTTCCGCGGGTCGAATGCCATGAGCTGTACCGGCGGCGAACCGAGGTCCCGTGCCTGGCGCTCGATCTCGGCGAGCTGATCCCGCGCGATCTCCAGGTTGCGCAGCTGCGCCCGCTCGGGGGCGGTGAGCTTCCGATGTGCTCGGATCTGTTCGAGCCGCGCCAGCTGCCGGGTCATCGACCGTCGATTCGCATAGTCGCGCACCGAGTACGGGACGCCGTCGGCATTGCCGATCAGCTGCGGATGCACCGCCGCCAGCGCCCGCTGCTGGTCATCGGTCAGCGAGAACCACCACTGCGCGTTGCGCAGGGCACGAGTTCGGGCGGCCGCGGTCACCCGTTCCGGGTCGACCCGCGAGAACAGCGAATTCAGCGTCGCCCCCGCCCCCAGCTGCCTCGTCAGCTCGGCGACAGCGGCGGCGACGTGCTGTTTCTCCTCCGCCGTAGGCTCGGGATCCGCACGCAGCGCGGAACCGGGGACCTGGGCGTCCGGCCGGACGGCTTCGTCGTCGGTGACCACGTCGTCGCCGAGGTCGATGGCGACCGGATCGATGCGGTTACCGGATGCGGCGTCGCCGCTGGTGGGTGACGTGGTGTTCCGCCACGGAGTCGGACCGGCGGTTCCGGTGTGACCGGATGCGCTGTCGCGCTCGCCGACATCGGTATTCATGCCGCCGGTGCGTTCGGGGCCGAACCGCTCGTTGAGGGCGCGGTACATCGACTCGAGGTCGTGGCCCATCGAGCGGCCCGCCATCTCCAGCCCCCGCACGAATTCGTACACGCTGTGGTGGTGCGGCAGCATGAAGGCGATCATCGCCGCGATGAAGTCGTGCTCGGAGACGCCGGGCGGGCGCAGCCAGTCGAAGCGCGTGAGCATCCGCGTGGTGGTGCCGGAGATGCCCGCGTTCGTCGGGATCTGTTGCTCGACGAGGACCTCGCGGGCGTAGTCGTCACCGAGGTCGAGCCCGACCAGCGCCACGCCCGGCCGCCACGGGAGTTCGATGACGTATTCGGAGGAATCGAGGCGGTAGGCGGTCGCGGCATCCACCGTGCCCGCATGACGGTAGACCTCGATGGTTTTGACGAGGCAGTCGCCGTTCTCGTCGCGAATCCGTCGTCCGCGTTCGTCGAGCATGTAGTTCGGGACGACGTAAGCGACGGAACTGTCGTCGTGTCTCAGCCGGTTCTCGAGCAGGGAGATGTCGACGCGGCCGTCCTCCTCGCGCGGAATCACAACGTCGGGCTCGAGTTTGCCGACCCGGAGGACCTTTCGCTCGGGCAGGTCGGCGAATTCGCGCAGTGACAGTGGCATTCCCAGCGTCGCGAAGTCCCGTGACGTGAATGCGCGCCTCCGTTGTTCGTCGGCGGCCCGTTCGGGGAAGGCCGTTTTGCGCCGCGAGTACTCCGCGAACGCCGCCTCGGCGATATCGTCGTGCGCCCGCACGTACTCGACCTGGATGAGGTCTTTCCAGGTGATCGGCCCGCCGGGGTTGTCGCGCAGGACCGCCGCACGCACCTGTGCCAGCCTCTCGACGTCCAGCCTCAGATCGCGCGCCCGCTGTTCCCAGTCCGCCCGGTTCAGCAACCGGGCGATGCCTTGGTCCAGCGTCACCCCCGAGGCCGCCGCACCCAGTTCGGCGTTCCGGATCATCCCGTTGAGCACGGCGGACAACAGCTCACGCGGATTTCCGTCGCGAATCAGCTCGTCCATCGGCACGGACCGCGACACCATGCCGCCCCACAGCGTGTTCTCGCTCGCCCCGAACACCGCGCGGATCTGCTCACCCGTGGCCCCCGGGAACAATCCGTGGATGACCTTCCGCAGATGCTCCAGCACCCCCACCGCCGCGGCCCTGACCTCCGGGCGACCGTAGAGATACCGGGCCAGCTCGACCTCCTGCACCCGGTACCGGAGGTTGCCGGATGCCGAATCCTCTTCTGGGGCGCGTGATTCGCTGACCTCGTCGCCGAGGTCGATGGCGACGGGGTCGATGCGGGGGTCGGATGGGTTGTCGCGGTTGCCGGCATCGGGCTCCGGTGCTTGCGGCTGTGCCTGTTCGCTCAGCCGGGATAGGACGGCGTTGAGGAGATCGAGATCCGCGTCGGTGATTCCCGTGGCGGTGGCCCGCCGTTCCTCCTCGGCCTCCCGGCGGCCGCGCTGGAAGGCGGTTTCGCCGGGTGGGGCTTGGGTGACGGTTCGGGCCGCCGGTACTTGCCCGAAAGACCTTGCCCGCGAACGCTCGTCGTGCACCGGCTCGGTGACCGGCAAGCCGAGGAGATGCATTCCCAGTTGCCGGACGGCGTTCGCGATGAACAGCTCGGCCGTGGCCTCGTCCCGGTAGCCCAGCCCGGACACCATGGTGCGGATGGACAGCCTGCGCGTGAACACGCCGCGGAGGATCCCCCGCTGTTGCGGCGTGAGGCGGCCGAGCGCCGCCTCCAGCCGTTCCGGAGAAACCTCCGCCAGCACCCGGGCCAACCGGATATCCAGTATCCGCTGCTCGGTCGCGAGGATCGACACCAGAGGCTGTGCGGCGGCGACGGCCGGTCGAATATCCGGATGCCGGGCGACGGGCTGCCTGTGCCGCAGCATCGTCAGCGTGTGCCGCCCCGCCGGGCCGAGCTGGGCGACGGCCTTCGCGAACTGCTCGGGGGTGGTCCCGGTCAGCACGGCGATGGGATCCACGTTCTCGTTCCCCTGGGCCAGGACGTTCGCCAGCGCGGCACGGTAGGCGTCGAATCCGCCAGGTGTGGCGCTCTCCGGCTGGGAATTCGGCCTCCCGGCGGTCAGATCTATCCCTCTGCCGCGCGCCACCTCGAGCATCTCGGCCCAATGCGAGGTGCCGAGTTTCGTTGCGATCGAATGCATCACGGCTTGGACCTCGCGGTGCGTCAGCGCCAGCGTCGTTGCGATCTCGCGATTGGGGAGACCGTCCGCAACGAGGGCCAGTGCCGCTGTCTCGCGGTCGGACAGTCCGGGATGCTCTGTGGCAGAGGGAGGTTCGTCGACGACACTCGTCGGCGCGGGCGGCGGCGATACCGAGTCGTCCGGCTCGATCCGCGCGTCCGCGACCCGCGCCAGAGCGTTCTTCGCCGAGCGTGGCAGCGAATCGATGTCCCGGCCGGACCGCACGTGGTCGACGGCCTCCAGGAAAGCCCAGCGCGCGGTGGGCCCGAGCTGGTCGAGGTACTGCCGCAAGCCGGTGATGCTCATGCCGGCCACCCGGCCGTATCGAGGGTCCTTTTCCGCGACCCCGTCGACGCGAAGCACCGCCAGGATTCCCGCGCGGAGCGGATGGAACCACATCTCCTCCGCTATCGCCCGCGCGGCGCCCCGCAGCCGGTCGGCGACGTCGCCCTCCCGGGTGATCGCGGAGAAGCGGAAGACCTCGTCGTTGATCTCCATGGCCAGCTGCACGGTGCGGGCGATCCGTTCGCTGCGCCGACCGCCCACGGTCGTCGACACCCCCAGCAGCGACAGCACATACCGGAATATGTCGAGCCCGCACCGTTCGCGCAGTTCCGCCGAGGTCACCGGTGGCAAGGAGGCAGCCTCGGGAGCATTCGGCATGATGCCGGTGCGGAGGGCGATCGCCACGGCCTCCGGACGGTTGCGGGCGCCGAGTTTCCGGCGGATACGAGCGAGATCTACCTCCACCATGCCGGCGGTCGTCTCGAGGTCGTCCGCGATATCGGCATTCGTCTCGCCGTTCGCGATCCGCGTGAGCAGGTCGTATTCGGCGGTGGTCAGGTTGGGAATCCGCCCGTTCACGGGGGTGATGTCCGGCAGGAGGTCGTTGCGGAGCGCGACGGCCACCATCGCCGCCCGGTTGTGCACCCGCAATTTGCGGCCGATGCGCATCAGGTAGTCGTCCACGACTATCGAGGACAGGCCGCGCGCCTCTGCGATCTCCTTGCTGGTTTCGCCGTTCGCGATCCGGGTGAGGACGTCGGTTTCGTAGTTGGCCGGCCGCATGGGGGCGGTACCGGGGACGGCGTCGGCAGGGTCGGCGAGTTCGAGATTGCCGGTGCGGACGGCGGCCGCCAGGATACCCGGACGGTTGCGTGCGCCGAGCTTGCGACCGGCGCGATATACCTGCTTGTCCACGGACTTCGGGTCGATCTCGAGGTCCTGTGCGATGTCGTTGCTGGTGTCTCCATTGGCGATCCGAGTGAGCAGGTACATATCGAGACTCGTCAGCCGGGGCCCCTCGGAGGCGGACGTTTCGTCGCCGACCCGGTCGGAGCCGGGAAGGATGCCGGTGCTCAGCGCGATGTACACCGCTTCCGCCCGGGTGCGCGCGCCGAGCTCGTGGCGAAGCTGGGTCGTGTAGCTGCCCACGGTTCCCGGCGACAGCCGCAGTTCCTCGGCGATCTCGGGAGCCGTCATATCCGCGGCTATCAGCTGGAGCACCATGAACTGGCGGTTGGTCAGCCCGCTGTCGCTCGGCGCCGTCAGATCGATACCGCTCGGGTGCTTGTCCTCGGCCACCAGATCGCGCTGCCCGGCCTGCACCAGCCTGTCGAGCGCGCCGCGCTGCACCACCGTCAACTTTTCGCCGTGTCGCATCGCGGCGATGGCCGCGGTGACGTGCTGGCGCTGGGTGGCGTTCATCCCGAACCAGCCGGCCACCAGATTGCCCACGATGCCCTGCAGCCACTCGCGGGGGTCGGCGCCTTCGATACGCCAGCGGTGCGTCTCGGCGATCCGGAACGCCATGCGGCTGAGTTCCTGCGCCACCCCTACCAGCGGCCGCATCTCCGGCGCGACGGCCCTCGCCGGAATCCCGAGCTCGGCAAGCACTTTCGAGAACAAGTCGCGCCCGTACCGCTCGCGCAGCTCGCGGAACGCCTCCGTATCGTTGAGCCGGGCACGTTGCAGCGCGGTGTCGGTAGCGGGCCGACTGCCGGTCGGTTGTGCCTCGCTCGAACCGTTGCGCTGCTGTTTCCCGGTGCGCGACGGTGTTCCGGAAGAGGCCGGCTCGCTCGCGGCTCGCCACGGATTGCCGCGTGCCGGATTCTGGTCGGCGGCCCGCGGACCCGAGGATTCGCCGGTGTTCTCCTGCGATGCGGTGCGATCCCACTTACCGGCGCCGGTATCCGGCGAGTCGGAATCCTCGTCGCCTAGGTCGATGGCGACGG
The DNA here is from genome assembly GCF_040654375.1 of Nocardia sp. NPDC050710. NCBI lineage: Bacteria > Bacillati > Actinomycetota > Actinomycetes > Mycobacteriales > Nocardiaceae > Nocardia > Nocardia sp. NPDC050710. The sequence goes on from NZ_JBFAHV010000011.1 coordinate 169,834, forward strand.
GGTCGATGCGGTTGCCCTTCGCCCTTGCGTCCCGGCGTGCCGGTGTGGCGGTGGTCGATTCGTCGGGGAGGACGTATCCGTACGCGTGCGCCAAGCCGTCGTCGTCGTCGACGAACGCGCGCGTCACCAGGGAGCGGAGGCCGTGGAGGGCGAGGACTTCCGGGACGCCGGTCATGGCCTCGGTGCTGAGCATCGGGGTCCCGGCGGGGACACGGAGATATCTGCGGTCGGAGTCCTGCATTCGGGCGGACGGTGTGCTGCCCATCTCGCCGTGCAGATAGCCCCGTTCGATGCAGAGCTGACCGCGCATGCCTGCCGGATCGTGGGCGTCGATCTCATCCAGCTCGAGCGGGGCCACGATCCAGACGTCCTCACGGGTCCGGTTGGACAGGATCGCGGTATCTATGTGTACGACATGTTCAGGAGTGGGGTTGTCGTATGCCCGGTCCTGGGGCGGGGTGGCCAGATAGCGGTTGACCCCCGTATAGCCGAACAGGCCGGTCCCGTTCGGATCCCGTTTGGCCCACTGCACCGACTGGACGCGTTCCGCCGGTTGCCGGGCGGTGTCCAAGGTTTCCCGGGCGTAGGACGCGCCGTCGGCCGGATCGGCGAAATCCAGGGCGCCCTGGGACAATTCGGACTTCGCGACGGCATGCTTCTCCGACGCCGGTAGGGCGTCGAATTCCTCGGCGGACAGCAACGGGCGGTAGCCGAACTGCCGGGTTCCGGTCGGCAGCTCCTGAGCGTGGGGCTCGATTCCCTGCACGCGGAGGCTTTCGTCGGCCGCGGTGACGAGGACGTCGAGTTCCTGGAAGTGTTCGATCAACTCGATCGCGGGCTCGGTCTCGGATGCCGGTCTCGCGCTGGTGCGCTGCTGGTCGAGCAGGCTCAGGAGCAGCAGTTCGACGGCCCTGCTGCCGAACGGCCGGAGCGCCGCGCCGCCCAGCTCCTCGAGCTGTGCCCGCAGCTCGTCGCGCTCCGCGCGCAATCGTGCCAGTCTCGGCCGATCCTTGATCAGCTCGTGTGCGGAGGGCAGCGCGTCGCCGGGGTCGTCGTCGAGGTCGATGGCGACGGGGTCGATGCGGTTACGGGATGCTCCGGCCTGCTTCCAGGGTGAGGACGGCGTCGCGGAATTCGACGGTGGCGCGACGGTGTGCTCCGGGCCGTCGGTGGTGGTCTGGGCCGGTGCCGAGGTGGTGGCGCCGGGTACGGGAAGGAATGCGGCGGCGACGGTGATGTCGTCGTCCGATCCCGCTTCGATGGCGGCCCGCACCAGCGCGCGCGAGCCCGCGGCCAGATCGCCGGGGGCCCGTGTCAACGACTCGAGGAGGATGGCGGCGATGGGCCGGGGGTCGTCCGGGCCGATCATCTCCCACATGCCGTCCGTGGTAGCCAGGAAGACACCCGGGCCCGATACCTCGTCGACGGTCTTCGCATGCGACTCCAGACCCTCCAGGGGGCGGCCCAGGCAGTAGGCGAGCCCCTTGCCGTAGGGGGAGTGCCGGGCCTCTTCGCGCTCCCAGCCGAAGGTGTCGATGACGTCCTGGATATTCGAGTCGTCCCTGGTGAGCAGTACAGGAGGGCGGCCGTCCAGCGGTATCCAGTACGCGCGGCTGTCACCCACCCAGTCCGCGGTGACTCGCCCCGCGCCCAGCAGCCCGACCACGATCGTGCAGGCGGGCGGCTTGGTCGTGCCCTCGTACCCGGATGCCAGGGCGAGGACGGCGTCCTGGGCGGCCGCCACGGCTCCCCGGACCACCGCCAGTGGATCGAGTGTGCCTTCCTGATCGGCCTGCCGCAGGGCCGCGGCAAGGTAATCGCGCGCGGCCGCCTTGGCGGCGGCGGAGGCGCGGTCGCCACCACGCGGCCTGGACAGGCCGTCGTTCAGGACGACCGCGGAGTACTCCGCTCCGCCGACGGTCATCGTGAGCAGTGCGAAATCGTCTTCGTTCTTCGCGTGTCGCGGGCTCCGATCGCTCACTGCCGCAACCGAACCCAGGTTCTCCTGCCGCAGGTTCGCGGCCACGTATCGGCGCGTGGATTGCGCGGTGCCGTCGCCCGATTCCGATTCGGCGGGCTCGGGCTGCCGGTGGGCGGTCTCGGGAGTTGGCGCCGGACCCGGCCGCGCCGGTGAACTCTGTTCCGGCCCGGGTGTTTCGGGCTGGGCGTGGGCGATGTACGTGGGCTGCCCGTCGGCGCCGGGCCAGACGGCAGGTGCGGCGGGGTTCGGGGCCGCGTGGTGCTGTGGTTCGCCCAGCATTTCCGCGATATTGCGGATCGCGCGGTCGGCGATGCCGTAGCTCTCGGTGGCCTGTGCGACTCGTCGTTCCCGCCCGGTCGACGCCGCGACAGCCGCAGCGGCGGTGTCGCGAATATCGGTGGCGGCCACCAGTTCCGATACCGCGCGGAAGTGGTCGAGCAGCAGCGCGAAGCGCTCCGCGCTCAGCTCGGCCGTACCTCGCTCCACCAAGGCTTGCAGTTGCTCCAGCAACTCCGACATGTCCCGCAGCATGTCGTAACGCCGCGTGGCTTCGACCAGCTGATCGGGGTCGCCGGTATCGACCCTGTCGACGACTTCCCCGGCTCGCGCCATATCCGCGAAGATCGCCTCGGCCACCTCGTACAGCCGCTCGACCTCACCGCGCCGGAGGTGGTCCGCGAGCCGCGTCGGCATCGGTGTGCCCGTGTGCGCCAGGCGAGTTCGACCCCAGACCTCCGAGAACGTGGCGAGCGCCGTGCCCAGCCGAATCTCCGCGCTCGCCCGCCGGGTGTCCAGGACAGCGGACGTCCCTTCCGCCAGTCCCTCCTCGTACGCGGCAGCGGCAGCGGCGGCTTCGTCCGATCGGGCCAACCACCCCGACACCTGGTACGCAAGCTGTTCCAGCAACCGCAGCCGCTCCTCGGCAATCGGCACATCCCCGCGCCGCACCGCCAGCAACTCATCGATCAGACCGACCACGCTCTCCAGCACCGGATCACCCGCTGCGCCCGCACGTCTGGCGGCAACCGCCTCGCGAAGCGATCGCAAGTGCTCGATTTCGGAGGATTCGGCGTTGTCGTCGAGATCGATTGCGACGGGATCGATGCGGGGACCGGAATTCGTCTGGGGATCGGTTGTGCGGGCGAGGGCCCCCATGCGCCGTGCCGATGCCGCCGCTTGGGTGCGGTCGCGGGTACCGAGTTTTTCGCAGACCGACGCTATGTAGGTTTTGACGGCCTGGCGCGTGAGGCCGAGCCGGGTGGCGATCTCGTAGTCGCTCATATCCCGCTCGACGAGTTCGAGCACCGCGGCCTCGCGGTCGGTCAGGCGCGGGATGAGGTCCGTGCACACGGCGAACGCGACCGTGCCCGCGCGCGTCCCGAACCCTAATTTGCGGTTGAGACGGCTTACGTACGATTCGGCCGTTTGCAGGGTAAGCCCCAGGGCCTCGGCAATGTCGTTGCTGCTCTTACCTGCTGCGGCCAGGGCCAGCACTTCGATCTCGCGCGTTTTCAGCGCGGGGCGTTCGTCGTTCGCGACCGTGTGCAGTGTGCGCGGGAGTGCGCCGGTGCGGAGGGCTACGGCCACCATGCCCGCGCGCGTGTCGGCGCCCAGCTTGTCGCTGACCTTCTGCAACCGGGTGTCCACGGTCTGATCGGATATGTGGAGCGCCGTCGCGATTTCCTTGCTGGTCATCCCCTGTGCGACGAGGGTCAGCATTTCGGTTTCGCGCGGTGTCAGAACGATTCGGCTGTCGCTGGGTAGCGTCTCCGCGTCCAGCGGTTCGGCGGGCGCCCGCGAGAGCAGGCCCTCGCTCACCGCGACAGCGACGATCCCCGCTCGCAGCCGGACCCCGCCGAACTTGCGGCCGACGCTGCGGAGCACCTTTTCCACGGAATTCGGAGCCAGACCGGTGGATTCCGCGATTTCATCGTTCGTGTGGCCCTTTGCGACCAACCGGACCACCTCGGTCTCGTGTGAGGTCAATTCGCGGAAGGTCGTATCCGATGCCAGCAGGTACGTCCGCGGCAGGACCCCCGTATACAGTGCCGCGGCGACCAGAAGCGCGGCGTCGCCGCGCCCGGTGTCGTGGATACCGAGCTTGTTCCGGATCCGAGACATGTAGTGATGCACCGTGGTCGACCCAACCTGCAGAACGGTCGCGGTTTGCAGGACCGTGTTGTCGGACGCGAGCAACTCGAGCACTTTGCGCTCACGGTCGGTCAACCGTATTTCGGCACGAGGCTCCGCATCCATAAGGTCGATCAGAATGTGCGGGGCCGCCAAGGTATTCGCGATTTCATCGCGTCGGCGGGTGTCCAGATCGCGGAGTTGTTCGCCGAGCAGATCGTGGGCGTTGCGATGCAACCACTCGCGGGCCTCCGCGTCGGTGGCAAGAGGTTCCCAGAATCGGGATTCGGCCAGTTCGACTACCGAGCGGGTGACAGCACGTCCCAGCCGGACGATCTCCTCCGGGAGTCTGCGCCCGGATGCGGGTACGGCTCTCAGCAAACCATGGGCGATATACCGGAATGTGTAGCTTCCGTACCGCTCTCGCATCATGCGCAGAGCAGCGGGGTCGCCTTCCTGTGCCCGCCGCAGCGTGGTGTCCGGATGCACTGAGCCGTCGGCTGGCGGGCTCTGTGTGGGTATGGCACCTACGAGGTTCGCACCGCTCTCTTGGGGCTCGTCCGCATCGCCGAGATCTATGGCGACGGGATCGATGTGGGGACCGGAATTCGTCCGGGGATCGGTGGTGCGGGGCAGGGCCCCCATGCGCCGTGCCGATGCCGCCGCTTGGGTTTCGGCATCGGTTCGCGGCGCCGAGTCGAGGTCGCGGCCCGCCGTCTCCGGTTGGGCGGAGAACTGTTCGACGGCGTCCAGCGGATCTACCACCGGGCTCGCCGGATCCCCGGGTCGGGTTGGCGCGGGCGCATCCGCCGGATCGGCCGGACTGCTCGGCTCGGAAACCTCGACCTGCTGCAGTGGCGCTTGCGACTGTTCCTGCTGCGGTGACGACTCCACCTGCTCCTGCTGTCCGAACCCTTCGCGGGCGGGCTCAGAATCCGTCCGAGCGATGGCATTCCGGTCCCAGGCGATGCCGCGCCGCTCGGCCTCGGCGGCGGCCAGCCCCATCAGGCGGTCGAACAGTACCCGTTCACCCTCGGTCAGCTCCGCCGGGGACATCCGGCCGACGACGAAGGATTCCGCGATCGCTTCGGCCGCATTGAACGAGCCACTGTCGTAGAAGCTGTAACCGCTGAACCGGGGGGTCAGCCAGGCCATGAACTCCTCCACCGGAACCCTTGCCCGCGGTAGTTCGCCCCGGTGGTGATCGCGCAGCGCCTGCCACTCCTCGTCGCCGATCCGTTCGCCCAGCGTGATGCTGAGCGCGTGGCCGAACTCGTGCACGATCGTGGTGTACACCGGCCGGGTCGGATCCCCGCGAAAGTAGCCGGAGGCGATCCGTTCGGCCACCGTGTCGAACAACGCCGGTTCGGTGGCGTAGCGCACGCTGAGGGTGATCGAGTCGACCACGAAGCCGCCGTCGGCACCCACATGCTGGTCGACCCGCGCATGACCGTCCCCGACGACCTCCCCGATCCGGACCTCGGGCAGCCGCACCATCGGCAACTCGGCCAGCTGCTCATCGATCGCTCGGGCGTACTCGCGGGCCACCTCGACATCGACACCCTCGATATCGAACCCGACAACCCGAATGCCGCGCCGCGCCGCCAACTTCTCGCCGATCGCGGCGGCGCTATCGAGGTGCCGGTAGGGATCCGCGGAATTCCGGTCGCCCACACCCCGATCGCCCGGATCAAGGCTCGGTCGGCCTTGGATGGGGACGGTGGTGCCTTCGAGGTTGGCGTCTTCCTCGTGGGGAAGCGGGTGGAGTCTGCCTTCGGTGGTGTGGAAGTAGGCGATGTAGGCGCGGTCGATATGAGGGAAAGACTGTTGCCACGTGTCTCGGGTGCGGATTCGGGCGATGGGTTTGCCGCCGAGGTCTATGTCGGCGGATCGGGGGATATTGGTGTCGTAGATGAGGACTTCGCCGTCGAGTTGGGTGACGTAGTAGGCGTGGGCGATTCCGTTGTGCTCGACGACGAAGACGGCGCTGTGCCTGTCGCTATCGGGGTCGAGAATGCTGTCGATTTCGTTGTCGAGGATCGCCGCGAAGGGGGTGCCGTCCGGATTGTCGATTTCTGCGAGAGCCGTTGTCGCGCCGGTGACGAGTTCGTCCCAGCTCTCCGCGTCCTGATGAGGGATGAGGGCGTCGTCCAGGCCGTCGGCCCAGGCGGCGCGGACGGTGGGGGCGAGGCATTTGCTGACGTGACCGGGAATGGTGCCGGGCGGCTGCTCTTGTGCGCCGTCGCGGAGGAAGCGGCCCGTCGTCACGTAACGGGTCGTGGCGGGCTTCTTTCGCCCTCGGCTGTGTGTCTCGGCGATATTGCCCTCGGGCGGCGTCAGCCAGTATTCGGCGGATTGCTCGACGGTGTTCTTGCCGTGGGCGAAGGTGAGGCGCTGGACGGCGACGGTGCTGTCGGCGACTACGAGCGGGATTCCGCGTCCGCCCTCGCGCTCGACATCTTGTTCGTCGGCATTCCATTTCGGCAGATTCGCGGCGGCTCCGGGTGCGAGTTCGTTGGTGACGGAGACGCGCACCTGGCGTCCCGTCCCGGTACCCGACACACTCACGTCGAGTATTTCCTCCGGGGCGAGCCCGTACTCGGCGGCGTTGCTGTGCAGGTGTTTCTTGGCATTGGTGACGAATTCACTTACTGCCAGCGCCGCCTGGTCGACCAGTCCGCGCGGCAGCGTCCGCAGTCGTTCGGCGACGGCCTTCCGCGTCCCGCCTACCTCTTCCTGGTACGGCGGCACCTCTCCTTCCTCCGTCGCCCCAATTATCTCCATCCACCGGTCGAGATCGAGTTCGTCCGAGGAGGCGCGGATGGGCGCTCGGGCGGCCCGTTCGACAGGACCGGGCGTCGGTCCGAGACGCCAGTCGACCTGCACATAACTGTGGTCACCCGTGATATCGACGAGCCGGACGTGCAGTTCACCCTCGGTGAGCTCCGCGGTGACGCTGATGGGCCCTTGCCCCCACCGAACCGACGCGCCGACGGCCTCGGCGATCTCGCGGATGTAATCGGGGTCGGACCAGCCCTCCAGCAAGTCTGTGAGTTGTTGTTCCACGAGTGCGGTTTCCGCCTCGTCGCCGGCGGTGATGTCATCGAGGCGGACCTGCGGTGCCGAGGATTCCTCGGAATCGCCGAGATTGATGGCCACGAGATCGGATCTCTGCGTGGGGGATCCGATGGGCTGTTGCCACAGTTCCGGCGGGAGCGCCGATTTGTTCTTCCAGCGTTCGCGTGCCCTCGCCGCGGCCGAATTCCTTTTCGGCGCAGCCGGTTCGGGTGTCGTCGAGGTGGCTCGGCCGACGGGCTGGGCGGCGACCGGGGTCCGGTGTGATGCGGCGGCTGTGCGCTGTTCGTTCTCGAGCCGGTCCAGTTCGTTGAGGACGAAGCCCTGCGGCCCATCGGGTTTCAGGTATGCGGGTGCCCGCTCCGCACAGGCTGCGCGGTCGCTGGCGGACATGGCGCGCCATGTCCGGGCGAGGTTACCCGCGGTGCCGTCCGGGGTGATGCTGGGGCGGAAGCCGGAGGCGACCGGGGCCACACCGGGATTATCGGCGCGGGCCGCGGCGAGGGCATTGCGGTGCTCGGCATTTCGCCACACCTCGGCGACCGGTACGCCGCGCAGCAGCGCCTGTAGTGCGTAGGCCGGATGGGTGAAATCCTTCGGTGCGCTCTTGCCGAAGGCGTTGTTCGCCTCGGCGAGTGCCTCCGCCGGGTTGAAGACGGGGAGGGTGCCGAGGGACGGCGCCGTCGCGCCCGGGGCTCGGTGGGTGTGCTCCTCGTGGTACTGCTCACCGGCGAGTATCCGTGCGTGGGTATCGGCGTCGAGCTGCCGAAGCCATGCGCTGTACAGCGGTTCGAGTTCGATCGCACCGTCTCGGCGCGACAGTCCGGCCCGCCGCAGCCACACGTCGAACACCTCTCGGCTCTCGAAATTGCTCAGCCACACGTCGAAGGCCGCGAACAGGCGATCGTCCGGTCGCAGACTCTTCTTTCCGCGGCTGTATTCGTCGAGCTGACCCAGCCAGTCGTCGAATCGGGTATTCCGCGGCAGGGAACCGGCCTCGCGCAATCCGGCGAAATGGGAATACAGGAAGCCGAATGCCCGCGCCTCCAGCGAGTCGGCGTAGCGGCCGACACGCGCCGACCTGTCGCGCAGGTGCGACATCTCATGGCTGATGGAGTCGTACACCGGATCACCGGTGGGCGCCATCAACCGGCCCTTGCCGACCGCCTCCTGCATGGCGGTGCGGAACTTCGCCGGTTGGCCGAAGAGATTCTCGTTGAGCACCATGACGACCGGCGGGGTGTCGGTGATGCTGCCCGCGTCCCAGATGACGGCGCCCGTCATCCCCGCCATGGGTGCTACCAGAATGACGTCGAGACGGATGAACGGGTCCTCGTCGAAGGCGTCGACTATCGCGTTCCTGATCGACAGCGCCGTGTCGACGGTGATACTCGGTTTGTCCAGGCCGAGCACTTCGATGCCGTAGGCATCGAGCAATTCGGCGGCGACGGCCTGCTTCGTGAGCCGCTCGGACTCCGCGGTCGGTGCGGGATCCGGGGCGACGGGGACGCCGGTCGCGGCGAGCCGGGACCGGGTCTGCGGTGCGAAGACCTGCGGTGCCGCACCGGCGACGACCCGTTGCAGCACCGCCTGCACCACGGTCGGAATCAGGCCGCTGGCGCCGAGTTTGCGCCCGGCGCGCGCGAGATGGGCCGCGGCGGCTTCCTTGGTGATCGAGAGCCTGTCGGCGATCGCCACGGTCGACAGCCCCAGCGTCGCCAGCTCCAGCACCCCGACCTCGCGTGCGGTGAGGGTGCCGTGGGAGCCGACGTTCGACAGCGGGCGGCTGTGGTCGGGTGTTCCGATGGCGAGTTGCCCGCGGCTCAGCGCCGACGCCATCGTCGCCACGTCGCCCCGGGTGCCGAGCTTCATGCCCGCCCGGGATATGTGGCCGCGGACCACGTTCGGCGCCATGCCCATCGTGGCGCAGATGCCCCCGAGCGCTACGTCGTTCGCGACCAGAGTGAGTATTTCCGCCTCGACGGCCGACAGGTCCGGCGCGGGTTGCGGCCCGCTCTCGGTCAGCGCCCGCACCTGCTCGCCCAGCAGGGCGATGGCCGCGGTGTGGAGGGGGGTGAGATCGTCGCCCTGTCGCACCGCCTCCGCCGCGTCGGCGACGAGCTGCCGTTGCTCCGGGGTGAGGCGATTCAGGCTGTTGTGCAGCACATTTCGCGCGGCCTCGGACAGGCTGCCGCGGTCGGCGGGTTGCACCCCGGCCTGCGCGTGGGCCGCCGTGTCGACGGCATGGGCCAGCGGCGCGAAGGGAGCACCCGCCTGCTCGCCGGACGCCTGTAGCACCCCGAGAACATTCTGAAAGGCGTTGACGCTATTCACGGTGCGATTACCGGGAACTGCCGCGGGATCTTCCTGCTGTCCGTCGTGCGCCGTCCCTGCCACAGGCGCGGGAGCCCCCGCCCGCCCGAGCGGGTTCGCGGCCGTTGCGGAGTCGTGCTGGTTGCCGGTCGCCGGGGTGTCCTCGGTGTCGCCGTGGGCAGCAGGTGTTTTCGCTGCGGCAGCTGCCCCCTGGGCCTGGTGATGGTCGGTAGCTGTAGCCGCTGTGCCGGGGGCGTGCTGAGTGCCGGGCGTTCTCGCCGTGTCTGCTGCGGTAGCACCTGGACCGTGCTGGCTGCCCGGCGCATTGGCCGCATATGCGGCGGCTGTCCTGGAATCGGTCCGATCGCCCGTGGTGTTCGGACCCGACGAGTCGTCGTTCGGCGCGGTCGCGGCCGCGGACGCCCCGGGAGTGTTCCGAGCACCGGGCGTGTTCGCCGCGCCGGTGGCGGGCACCGCGGAATCAGGTTGCCCGTCCGCCGTTTTCGCATTCGGTGAAACGCCACCGTCGGTGTCCGGCGCACCCGGCATCGCGGCAGCAGCAGCGGGTGCGCCTGCCGCAGCGAGGGTGCCAGGTGCGGCAGCCGCAACCGGTGCGCCGGTTGCGGGTGCGGTGTGGCCGGGCACCTGTGATGGTTGCTGCGGCGGCTGGTGCTGTGGTTGTCCCGAGGCCGGTGCGGCGCGGGCGTGGCCGGAGGCAGGTGGCGCGTTGGGCTGGTGGGCCGAAGCGGGATCGGTGGTGGGGTGGACGACGCCGGAGGGCTGGAGCTTGGACACCAGTCCGCGGATGTCCTTCTCCGCCACGGCGAGGTTGTTCCGGCTGGATTCGAGATTGTTCTTGGCGGCCTCGAGTTTCGCCTGGGACTCCGCGGTGGGTGCGGCGCGATGCTCGGCGACCGCGGCCTGATGCTGGGTGACCGCGGATTCGTGGTGGGCCGCGGCCATGGTGTACCGGATGACGGAGATCTGAGCCTGGGGGCTGCCGCTGTAGAGGGGATCGTCCAGGGCGGTGAAGTACTGGACGCTGCCTTGGCCGCCGCTGCGCGCGGTCCGGTTCTCGGCCTGGATGTCGATATCGCGGTGTTCGGCCGACCGGCTGGACAGCAGCACGTGCAGCCCGCCGCGCTTGTCGATCTCGGGGGTGATGGGAATGTCGACGCCGCGACCACCCTGCCGATTGATGACCAGCACGTGGCCCTCCTCGCCCGCCTTCTTGAAGATCGCCAGCAGATCGGCTTCGGCGGTGACACCGTGTTCGAGAAACCATTTCGCATCGATGGCCACGTGTTCGACACCCCGCGCGTCCAACTCCTTCGACAGCGCGGCAACCTCGCTGTTGCGGTTGCAGATCGCCAGCTGCGGCCGCCCGTCGGGTTGCCGGTCAGCGATGCTGTCGGCCATCGACTTGATCTTGTCCCCCTGGGCGCCTACGACGACGTCGTTCGAGGGGTCCGCGCCCTCCAACTGCGACGGTTTGAAGCGGGGGATGTCGATGATCTCCCGCGCGGGCTTGCCACCGCTGTCCGTGGTGTCCATCCCGATCTGCCGCAGTTCGGGCTCGGCGTTGTCGGTGGTGGCCGACAGGCCGCTGAACTCGTCGCACCGCTCCGAGGAGAACAGTTCCCGTACGGTGACGGATTTGGAGCTGGCGGGATCGTCCCGGATCTGGATGCCGTGCTTTGCTTCGACGGCTTGGGCCAGCCCACCGTTCCAGCGGCTCTCGGTCGAGGTCTCCGCATCGAACATCACCTTGTGAGTGGTCTGATCGATGATGTAGATCTTGTGGGATTCCGGGTTCAGCACCTTCTTGCCGTCGACGATCAGGACGTTTCCGTCACTGTCGGTAAGGAATTCCGGCCCGAGTTCGCGGTGATGCCAGACCACGTAGTGGTCGTTCTCGGTGTAGCGCCACTCGGCGGTGGCGGCCATGGCAAGCCGGTGCGCTTCGGCCTCGGTCGGGATGCGACCGATGATGTTCTCGAGCTTTCCGGTGAGGTCGCGACCGAGGATGTGTTCGACGTTCGCGCGGTCGCTTCCGGTCAAGGTGGTGTGGTCTTCGCTCGCCCCGGCGGCGCGAACGAAATCGGCCTTGCTCAGCAGCCCTGCCTGCACGGCGTCCTGGAGGAAGGTGTGGGCATCGGTGACCCGCGCGGCTACTTCAGGACTGGCCGAGTTGCCGGCGCCCTCGGAGAGAATGAACACCGAACCCTTCACGGCCGCATCGACTTCGTCGACGCATTTGATTCTGCCGGGCGCGATATTGCCGCGGAGTTCCCCGAAGCCGTCCGCGTTCAGAGTGCCGAAGGAGATCGTGGCCTTGTCCTCGGCCACCGGCGCGTAAGGCTGGTCCGGGTTCATGAGGCGGATATCGAATCCATACTTCCCGAACAACTTCTGGCCGATGTTGTAGGCCTCGAGGGCGAGGGTGTCGAGTGTGGTGAGCACCCGCACCGGCTTGCCCTGGACGGCCCGCAAGGCCGAGGCGGCCTGGAATACCAGTGTCTTGCCCTCGCCCGCCTGCATCCTTCCCACATGACCGTCGCGCACGGCCAGCATTCCCATCACCTGGTTCCAGCGCAGGACCTTGCCTTCCCCGCGATTGATGATCTCGATCACCGCCAGGGCGGCCTCGCGATCGTTGCCGTGGAACAGCATCGTCTGCAGGTCCTGGTCCGAGACGGTGGTCCAGTCCCTGGAGCCATACTCGGTGAGGATGTCGTCGGCCTCGGCCCGATACGCCTCCGCGAGGGCTTTGGCGGCACCGTCGCCGGAATCGGGATGCCCTTCGCCCTGCTGGCTTCCGTCGTCGTCCGCGCGCCCGTGCTGCGGATCGGGTTCGCCCTGCGTATCGGCGGCATCGTCCTCGGCCTGTTTCCGGGCGCCGTCGTCCACCGGCGTGGGTTCCGCCTCCGATTCGTCGCGGGTTCTGGCGGGCCCGGGTTCGTTGTCGGCCTGTTTCCCGGCGCCGTCGTCGGCGCGTTCGTGCTTCGGCTCGGGCTTATCCCGCGTACCGGTGGTCTCGGGATGCCCCTTGGCTTGCTGCCCTGAGCCCTTGTCGGTCGCGCGGCCGTGTTCGGGCTCAGGCGCGGGCGGGGGAGCGCCGTCCTTGCCGCGGCCGCGTGCCGACCCGTTCACGTCGACCGCCGGAGGGCGTTCTCCCGCAGCGGATTCCGGAGCCGCGACGCGTGGCGGGCGGCCGTCTCCCGCGGCCGGGCGCACGGCGGTGCCCGGTTCGGATCCGGCGGCGGGACGCGCTTCGCCGGTCGCCGCCTTCCCGGCCGGTCGCTCGCGGACGGCCGCGGCGGGCCGGTCGCCGCCGGTGTTGCGGCCGTGTTCCCCGGGCTGTACCACGGGCACCTCGGCATCGGCCACCGCCGTCATGGTGGGCGCCGGCTTCCGGTCGGACGCCTTCGCGGCCGGACCGTCGGGCTGCGCGGCCGGGGCGTGCTCGGAGTCGACTACGAGAGGTGTCTCGGGCGCCGAGTCTTTCGCTCCCGTGCCGCTGTCGCGCCCGCGCGCCGCGCTGGGAGCGGATTCGTGGTCGCCGCCGCTCTTGGTTCCGGCGGTATGCGCGGTGCCGTCATCGGTCTTCGGTGCGACCGCGGTACCGCCGCTCGTGTCGCCGGGGCCGCGTGTCTGTCCGGCACCGGATGCGGTTTCCGAGGGGGCGGGATGCGGTGCAGCCGTGACGGTTCGGGGGCCGGTGTGGGTGCCGTCGCCTGCCGTTGTCGGCCGCGCGCCGCCCATCTCGCCGTCCGACGGGTGCGGTGTGCCCGGTCCGGTGGTGGCCGCGGGATGCGGCTGTCCGGAGACCGATGGGCGGCGGTCGCCCGGATGGGGGCGCGCCGTGACAGCCGCACCGTCCGCGGGATGCTCTGGCGCAGTGACTGTTCCGGGTGCTGCCGCGCCGTCCGCCGGTTTCGGGGCGCTTCCGTTCTTCGAGTCGAGATGTGCGGCGAGGGCATCTCGCAGTGGAGTCGGCTGTGGTTCCGCCGCTTTCGGCGCGGCCGAGGCGCCGCTTCGGAAATCGACTTTCTTGACCGGATTGACGTTGTCGAGCAAGGCATTCCGCAGTCCGGAGGGATTCCAGTCCATGTTGTTGACGGCGGGGCGCGGCGGCGCGACCCGGTTCCCGGTGGCGTTCGGGTCCACCAGCGCCATGAGTTCTTCGAGCTGCATCCGCGCATGGCTCGGCGGCGGATTGTTCGGATCGAAATCGGCCGTGACCAGACCGCGCGCGGCCAGCGCGTCGGCGAGCCCGCTGCCTTCAGAGGCATCCGCCGACCGCGCCACCGGCGGGGTCGTGGCCGCGGCAGGACGCGCGGCGGCGCGTATGCCCGCGGCGCCGTGCGCGGCAGCGCCGAGGAATCCACCCGTGATCGCGGGCAGCAGCCCCTCGGCGAAATTCTCGAGAGTGAGATCCTCACCGGACAACCCGAGCGCCGCACCGGCACCCACCAGGCCACCAACGATGCCACCGCCGGCGCCCACCACGGCGGTGCCGCCGACCTGAATCAGCACCCGCACACCGGTACGACCGGCCTTTTCGGCCAGGGCGGTGGTCATCGGTATGACCAAGCGGCTTCCGAACCACCGGCCGAAGAGCATGCCGGCGCCGCCACCGAGACCACCGGCGGTCCCGGCGATACCCGCCGCCTTCCAGTCCACCTCGTCGCGGTGGTCGTCGGCAACCTGCTTCAGCTGAACCGCGGCGTTGATGCCACCGCCCTGCAGGGCACCGATCACCATCATCTTGCCGGCCAGTCTGATCGCGCCGCGTTCAGCCGCGAGCCTCGCGCCCTGGCCCGAGAGGTACTGCAACATCTTCGACCAGGCGATCCGCAGCGCGGTGTCGGTCCGCATCTTGACTACATAGGCCTCCAGCGCACCACCGACGGCGAAGGTGATCGCGGCGTGCGCCAGCGTCCAGGCCAGGATCACCGCGAACCCGATGACGGTCCACTTCTGTAGCTCGAGGCCGTTGGCTCCCTCGTACTGCTGCTCGGCCAGGGTGTCGCTGTGGTCGGCCTGGCTGCGGTAATTCCGCGCGAGGTTCTGGTACCGCTCCTCGACCGCGTCACCGATACGCCCCTGGATGATCTGGTGTCGCTGCGCGGCCTCGGCGTCGTAGATCTTCGCCTGTTCACGGCACCATTCGGCCTTGTCCGACCAGTAGTCGCCGACCCGGCGCATCGCGTCTTCGTCGCCGACCGGGAAATGGCCGGCCACACACGCGACGACCTCTTCGGGCAACCACGACGGAAGGTATAGCGGCATAGCCGGGGTGGTCTCGTTATTCGACGGCAGGCAGGGGCACTCGTAACCCCGCAACCGTCAACCGAACCAGCACAAGGGAATTCTCCTGTCCGGCGTCCCTTTTCCCATTTGTGGGAATAGCGATGGGTTCGTGGTGCGGCACTCCGATCACGGTGCCGGGGGGTCCGCCGACGTGTGGGTGCCCCGGAAGAATTCGCGGATGTCGCGGAGCGTGGGCCCTTCGCCCAGGATGTCGGAGAGGTCGGGTTCGCCGTCGAGGGAGGCGGCTACCGGCGCCGCGGCGGACTCGCTGTGCTCGCGGGCACGGCGGGCGGCTTCCTGCGCCACTTGGACGATCAAGCGGGCGAGTTCATCCGGTGGCCTGCGCAGCGCCGCGGCGGTCAGCGACAGATCCGCGAGAACGCCATTCGCGTCGACGGTCGCCCCTACCGATCCATCGGACGAACCTGCTTGCAGGCGAAGGGTTTCCAGCTGCCGATAGATCTCGCTGAGCCGGGACTGCTGCTCCTCGTACGAGTCGACCAGCCGCTCCACCTGATTGCGCAATCCATTGTTGGCCGAACGCAGGCCCTCGCGTTTCCATCGATCCATACCTCATCCTTTCCGGATTCCACGCCATCCAGTTCGCCCTATTGCATGTCCAGCCGCGCCATGACCAGCAGCAGGCGGTGCAGCACCTTGGCCGGACCGGGTGCCTGGACGCCGCCCTGTTCGACCGTGGCGAATCCCTCGGCCAATGCCCGGCCGGGATCCAGTACGCCATCGCGAAAACAGTTCTCGCCGAGCTGGTCGCGCCAGCGCCGATAACCGTCGACCACGTGTGCCAGGGTCCGGCCCTCGGCGCCGGTGACCCGCAGGTATTCGGTGATCAGCGCGCGCTGGACCGTCTGCCGCGCCCGGAATCCGCCGACGAGATCGGCCACGTGGCCGAACTCGCGCAGGATCCTGGTGCGCATCGGGCGGTGCGCGTTCCCGACCGGGCGGGCCCGGGGCTGGTCGCGCCCCGACAGCGCGCCGGGATCGTCGACCGCACGACGGTCCAGGACGATCCACGGCTCCGGCTCCGGCTCCGGCTCCGGCGCCGTCGGCTCCGCCCGGTTCTCGACGCTCGACAGGTCGCCGCCGCTTTCCGCGATCTCGATGCCCCGCAGAGCGATCGGATACTTGGTGAGCACGGAGTCGACGGCGTCCGAGATCTCCTGGGCGGTCTGCGCGGAGATCCCCGAGGCCTCGAATCCGGTGATATGCAGGTTGTGCCGGACCGCCATGGCGGTGATGATCCGCATCGCCTCGTCGCCGGTGACCGGTTTCGGCTGCACTTTCGGTGCCGGATTCTTGCGCTGCTCGGGTTCGGGGGCAGGTTTCGGTGCGGCGGGACGTCGAGGCGGTGCGACCCGCGGCGGTGGTTGTTGCTCCGGAGATGTTCCGGTCCCGGGTTTCGACCAGGGGGCGCCGGGATTCCGGGGGGCGGACGCGTTCCGGCCGCCCGGCGGCGGTGATTGTTGCTCCGGGGATGTTCCGGTCCCGAGTTTCGACCACGGGGCGCCCGGATTCCGGGATGCTGCGGGGGCGGACGCGTTCCGGCCGCCTGGCGGCTGGGCGTTCGGCGTGCTCGTGGTGGGAGTGCCCGCTCCGCGACCGGAACCCGGGGACGGTGATGCGGAGGCTGCGGGCGACGGTGCCGACGCGGCCGGGGCCGAGGGGTTCGGGCCGGGAGTCGTGGGCTGGGAGGGTGCTTGCTGTTGGTGGCCGCCGGGTCCGGAATCGCTACCGGGAGAATTGGATCCGGCGGACGAGTCCGCGTGACGCTGTCCCGCGGGCTGCTGAGCGTTCGTGCCGTTATTGCCCGCGGCCGGTGAGCCGGAGCCCGATTGCGCGGCGTCGTTCGGTGCCTGCCCCGTACCGGGCGCTTGCCGGTCCTGATCGCCGCCGCTGTTCGACTGGTCGTTCCACGACGGATACGTCGTTCCGGGAACCCTGGTACTCCCGGTATCCGAATCCGAATCCCGGATGGAGTTGCCCGCGTCGCGATCCTGATTCTCGAAACTCTCGACCGTGCTGCGGAGATTGGAACTCATGGCCTCGACGTTCTGGACAAGGTTCTCGAATCCCGTCATGCCCTGCTTCGCGCCTGGCACATATGATTCGGCGAAGGTCTTGCCGGGTTTGTCGTCACCCCAGCACTCGCCCTCGCGGGCGAGGTCGGCCTTCAGCTCCGCCACCACCCGGGCCGTCTCCTCGGCGAGCGCGCGGAGTTCGGCAGCGGTTCTGCGCATTTCGTCCGGATCGACGTATAACGACTGGCCCACACGCTCTCCCGCTGTCGTGGCACTCGTTGCGGATATGCCCGTGCCGATGCCCGTCCCGGGCACCTCACCGGTGGAACCGGGGAGATAATTGTGCTCCGGAGCGTCCTCACCGCGCCTATCACGCCTTCTCTTCAGTGGGAATGTGCTGGATGCTGGGCGCGTGACGGCGTCGGCGCGCCGGGAACATGCGCCGACTGCATGGCATGAAATAGACGTGCCGGTGAGTCGAGCCTCAATGGGCGACCGGTGTGGAGGTGACGACGAGGCATCAGCCGGTTCGGACGGCAGTCAGGTCGCGATACCTGTCTACAGAGGTGACGGGCTGATGGCGTCTTTCGAGGTTCGGTACGTCGGTGGTGCGGCAGGAGAGCGCATCGCTGCCGGGCAGGCGAGCGCGCTTGCCGCGCTGTCGAAATGGCAGGCGGATTGCTCCGAAGTCGGGCGGTCCTGAATCCCGGCGAGTTGCCGGCCCGGTTGCCCATTTCTGTGTTTCCGAGGGCTCGCACCAGGGCAACCGTTTGACGAGCACATTTCGGTTCTGTTGGCGATCCGGAAGCGATGCACTGGATCAGGGAAACCCGCTGACCTGCGGAAACGTGTCACAGGTTTGTGCCCTCGGCGGGGCGTGTCGAAGATGGGAACGCAGGTGACCTGGAAATTTGCTCTGGTCGACTTGTAGTCGAGGAAGATTTCGCCTTGGGCTGAGCGCCGATGCGGTCTTCAGCTCGGGTCCTCGGCGACGACTCCAGGTTTGACGGCGTATCGGCTCGGTGGCCCAAACAATGTCGGCCGCACACGTCGGTGCGCTGCGCCCGACCGCTAGTTGGATCGCCCTTCCCGTGGCGTGCTGTAGGAGCCGTGAGATCGACGCCGTTGCCTCCCCGGCTCCGTTGTGGCTAGGCTTTGCGATGTTGTCGTGAGGAGGGGGCACGGGTGTCAACCGAACAGGATACGCCGGGAACAGATTTCGCGATTGTCCCAGCCGAGGTGACCGACGCGGGCGTCTACGTCGAGCAAGTCGCCGCCTCACTGATCAACGGACTCAATTCGCTCGACCGCGAGGTCACGAGTGTCCTTGATAATTGGAAAGGTGCGGCCGCAGACGCATTCGGTGACGGCTGGACAGGCGCCAAGGATGGTGCCGCCACGGTGTTGGACGCACTCGCGGCCATGGGCGAACTTCTCGGCGTGGCGAGCAAGACCATTGCTGACCAAGATATATCCAATGCCACGAACTTGTCGTCGCTGGACCTGCCGAAACTGAACCTGTAATGGTCGACGACTTCCGGGACTTCACGTTCGATATCGATGAGTTGGACCAGCTCGTGACCCGCGTCAATGGATTCATCGGGTTCCTCACCGAAAGTCTCGACGGACTCAACCACCGAATCGCCACCATCCAACAAAACTGGCAGGGAGCCGCTGCCACCGCCCAGGAGGAAGCCTACCGAGAATGGGCAATCGGCGCTGCCGCAGTGGTTGAAGGAATCACTGAGATGTACACTGCCGCCATCACCGCCCGCGACGCCTACAGTGCGGCAGAGGAAATCAATTTGAGAATGAGCGGCGGCTGAACTCAGTGGGCTCGATCTCCCCGCAGTCCTATGAGAGCGCGGCCAAAGAATGCTATGACCTCTCGGAGAAATTCCAAACCGTCTACAACGCGCTGCAGAGCGTCCTTTTGGAAACCAGCGCGATGGCCGGTGGCTACCAGGCGGTCAAGACGTGGTCGAAAGCCTACGACGACCGCGCCGCCGCAGTGACGCTGGTGGCGACCAGCTTCGCGCAGGCATTGCAGCACTTCGGCGACGTATTGACCGCGTCTGGCTACAACTGGAAGTGTGGAGAGTACAAGGCCAACAGCGACCCCAACAAGGGTGCCCCACCATCGTTGCCCAGCGGTTTCCCCTCGGAACTACCCTACGGCGCGGGCATAGTTACTGGTGTCGCGTCGTCGGGGGCTTACAGTCGCGGACTCGAGACGGACTGGACCGAACTGCAGGACAAGGTTACCGCGCTTGTCTCTGGCGGCGAAGTCCCCGACGGGGACACCGACAAGCTGGCGCGCGCCGCAACCGCATGGAAGACCTTCGCCCAGTCGGACCCTGTCTACTACGGCACATCACGACTACTGACGGTCGCCTCCGGGCTTGAACGTGGCTACGGTTCCAACGCACCGAAAGACATCCCGAACCACGTAGCCAACCTTCGTACACTCGCCCACGGCCTCCGCGACATCTTCACCGCAGCCCAAGACATCGCAGCCGCAGTCGACACTCACAAGGTCGCTTTGACGACAATGCGCTCGGACATGAACACCCAGTTCACCATGGTGGTGGTCGTCACCGCCATTCAGATCGGGCATTCGATGGTGCAGGTCAAAGAGCCACCAACGAAGCAAAAGACACCGAATGAGAAAAAGACACCCAGCGATCGCCAAGAAGAGATCGACTTCCTGGACCAGGCTGCTGGAGCTTTAGCTGGGCCTGCCAACACATTCCTTACCGCGCTCAGCGGATTCACCTTCACCACAGCCGTGCTGACGATAGGTGGATTGGCAACAATTGCAGGGCTGACAATCGTACTCGACCCTACGGGTGGCAATAGCATGGGCCCTTCTTCGAGTGCAGCACTAAAGGCGGCCCTGGATAGTTCTCCGTCGATCACCAAAGGTAATATCACCATCGATAACGGGCCACCAAACGGCTATATTGTCAAGCGTGACTCCAATGGGACAATTACCAACTATGTGCAGTTTGACCAGGATGGCCGAGGCATAAAGCGTGTCGACCTTACCGGGCGAGCCCATGCCGGCGTCCCAACTCCACACGTAGTAGAGATGGAACACGATGTTGCGCCAAATGGTAAAGTTTACGTGCGAGAACGGAAGGATGTACGACCCGCAAGACCCGACGAAATACCATAGGAGCACTGATTAACATCGGCGAAACTGGCGATAATTCCCCCTTTCTGCATGCGCTTTCCTTGGATTGGGAGAAGCGTAAAGATTCCTGCATCGCTCTCGGGAAACTGTTGCCTGCGTCCGACGCCTTCGGGGCGCTTATCACAATGCTCGATGACCCGGACACGGCCGTCGAGCAAGAAGCTGCCGAGGTCTTGGCTAGATTTGGCGGGATTGACGGAATATTGGCAATATTGGAGACCCTCGGACGCCGGGCCGAAGATGGCGATTCCGACTACATCGCATACCGGCTGAGAGAGCTCCAGATATTCGAGCAACTGCCCATATTGCAGTTGGCCAGGAACGCGCTAGAGGTGAACTCGTCGCCGTTCGCCCGCGAGGGCTTGAAACAGTTAGAAAGAATATTACCTTCGCACAATGGATAGCTCTGATGCCACGACCAGGAACAGGAAGATGGATGCGGTAACCGCCACCCGGTTGGGCGCGGTTGCGGCGAGCAAGGTTGTGAACGAAGTATCGTCCTTGACCTCGCTGATAGTAGTGCGAGTCCGGAAGAAGTGGCGAATCAGCTGAAGCAATGGCCAGTCCAAGGGCTACAGGAAGTTCTGGTTATCGATAAGTCTGGTAATGTAGTGCCGATCTTTCCCTGGATACCGCATATGGGGACTAAAATGGCGCTGGACTACATGATAGCGATCGCAACAGACCGAAGTGTGTCCGAAATTGCCACATTGGTCGACTCGATCTCTGTCTCGGGAACAATTTCCGATGGCGTGAGTACGAAAAGCCTCATCGATGGTGTTGCGGTTCGGCGTGGATTATATATTCGTGTGAGCGCTACCCGGTCTCCAGCATGGGGTGACCCTATAGAGGAAGAATTTGGGTTTCGGCCGACAGTGTCGATCTTTTTTCGATTGAATAAAGCAGAAAGCCTGGATGGTCAAGTCGCCGACATGTTATTCATCGCAACGAGATTATTCGCAGCCGTACCCGACGATACGATTATCTATTTCTTGGAATCCGGCGATGTCTGGGCAATTCGACGTTCCGGTAGACTTGAAATAAATTCAGCGTCCTTTATGTGGACGCCTGAACGCATTTCAATGATTCACCAACCTTACGACGAGATGTCATACACTCTATGAAAGGATGTACTTGGGGTTTGTTAACGCCCAAAATTCGGGTTGATCTCGCAATGACTTCGTTTCCGAATTCGGAAAATAGAAGCGCCCGTTGACCACGGTCAACGGCAGCGGTGAGGCGAAGTCGTGGTTCAGCTGTCCAGGACCAGTTTGATGGCTCGTTCGGGGTGTCGGGCGCCACCGCTGAACAAAGTCACGGTTCCCATAAGGGATCGAACCTGCGACGCTAAAACTAGCCCTCCACCTGCGGAAACGCTCTCGCAGGTTTGTGCCCTCGGCAGGATTCGAACCTGCGACACCCGCTTTAGGAGAGCGGTGCTCTATCCCCTGAGCTACGAAGGCTGGTCTTGTGGGACGCCCGCAGTCTACCGGGTCGAGGGGTTGGGGGCCGCATCGTGCCGGTCGAGGGTGGGAAAGGTGCTGTTTCAGGGGGGTGACCTGTGTGAGCAAGGGGAGGGGAAGGGTCGGAGGAGGGGGGCTGGGGGGTGGTCAGAAGCCGTCGAAGCCCCCGCCGCCGTCGAAGCCGCCGCCCCAATCGCCGCCGCCGTCTCCACCCCAGGGGTCGGTGCCGCCTTGATCGCCGCCCGCGTCGTAGCCCTGGTCGTCTCCGGCGGTGAGTCCGTCCTGATTACCCTCGCCGTAACCGCTTTCGAAGGCTTGTGCGTCGTAACCCACTCCGGACATTCCGGAGAAGAGTGAGGTGAACAGTAGTGCCGAGCCCAGACCCCAAGCGCCAGCGATCAATGCGGGTTGCCACCAGGGTTCGGAGTACCAACCGGCGGGGACCGGGCGGCCCGCGACGCGGCCGCCGGGGTAGTAATTCGGTGTTGCCGCAGAGGGATTCGGTGAGGCGGAGAGCTCTCGGCCCTCGTATCGGATGACCCGGTCTTCGCTGACCCGGCCCGCTGCGGCCTGTCCTTCGAGCTCCGGTATCGCGGGACCGGGGTCCATGTCCATGGCCGAGCGGGCGGCCCGGATGTAGTACAGCCCTTCGAGGGCGGTCTGCTTGGCCAGGCGGGCCTGGGCGGGGGTGCGGGCCTGATCGAGCTGGGATCCGGCGGCCAGGTGTCGTTCCGAGGCGTCGGCCAGCGCCTGCTTCGCCGGATCATTGCCGCCGATCAGGTGGTAGACCTGGCCGCCGAGCCGTTCGTTCACCTGGCGGGCGTCGGCCAGCGCGTCCGCGAGTTCTGTCGCCGCGCGCTGTTTGGACTGTAGAGCGAGCATCACGACGAGGGCGGCCACCACCAAGGCCGCGAGAAGCAGGAGCAGCCACCCCATGGTTCGCACGCCTTCCGTCGGCGGATCCGGACAGTATCGAGTTTACTGGTCGCTTGCTGAGATCCGGCTGAGTCGCGTGTGCGCCCGGTAGTCCTGGCGTACGCCCGGCAGTTCCGCGGCTACCGGCTACCGGGTCGCGTGAACGATGTGGCCAACTCGAGTGCGCGCTGTCGCCAACTCGGGTGCGCGCTGTGGCCAACTCGGCGTGAGCGCCGTGGCTGGCTCGGGGGAGCGCCGTGGCTAGCGCATCATGCCGAGCGAGCGGGCTGCCTGCGCCTCTTCGTAATCCGTGGGGTCGAAAGTCTTTGTCTTCCACCGGTAGAGCACAGTGGCGCCGGGCCAATTGTTGGTGATGCGTCCCGCGGCGTTGCGGTACCAGCTGGAGCAGAAGTTCCATGGGGTGTCCTTCAGCCTGCGCTGGAGCCAGTCGTCCCAGTTCTGCTCGGTGCCTTCGCGGGCCGCGAGGAAGCGGCCGGGTCGCTCGGCCAAGTACTGCACCATCTGGCGGATATAGCGGGCCTGGGATTCGAGCATGTAGATGATGGAACCGGAACCGACATTGGTATTCGGTCCGTACATCATGAACAGATTCGGGAAGCCGGGCACCGAGAGTCCGAGGTAGGCGCGGGCGCCCTCATCGCCCCAGACGTCGGCGAGCTTGCGTCCGCCGGTGCCGTAGATATTCATCGGCGCGAGGAATTCGGTGCCCTTGAAACCGGTGCCGTAGATGATCACATCGACCGGATGCTCCACGCCGTCGGCGGTGCGGATGCCGGTCGGCGTGATCGCCTCGATCGCGGTGGTCTCGACGGTCACATTCGGCTGGGCCAGCGCCGGGAAGTACTCATTGGAGAACAGGCCGCGCTTACATCCCGCCGCGTAGTCCGGGATCAGCTTCGCCCGTAGTTCGTCGTCCGGGACCTGGGTGGCGCGGTGCCGGTCGGCGATCGCGATCACCGGTGTTTTCATGGACGGAATATCGGTCAACGCCAGCGCGAGCACCTCGAAGAACGACCAGATCGCGAGTCGTTCGGCCAGCCGCGCCGGTGGGAAGTATTTGAACAGCGCTTTGTGCGCCGCGCTGTATTCGGTGTCGAATTTCGGCAGCACCCACGCCGCCGAGCGCTGGAACAGCGTCAGGTGCGCGACCTTCGGCTGGATTCGCGGAATGTATTGGATGGCACTGGCTCCGGTGCCGATGCAGGCCACCCGCTTACCGGTCAGGTCGACGCCGTGGTCCCATTCGGCGGAGTGGAAAGCCGCGCCCTCGAAGGTGTCGATGCCGGGCAGGTTCGGCATGGCGGGACGGGAGAGCTGACCGACGGCGGGGATGAGGATGTCGGCGGTCAGCGTCGCGCCGTCCGCGGTGGTGATATTCCATCGGCCGGTCTGCTCGTCGAATTCGGCATCGGTCACCTCGGTGCCGAACCGGATGTGGTGCGGTAACTCGTGCTTCTCGGCGACCTCACGCATATACGCGTGGATATCCGCCTGCTCCGAAAATCGCCGCGGCCAATCGGATTTCGGCTCGTAGGACCACGAGTACAGCGGTGACGGCACGTCGCATGCGGCGCCCGGGTAGGTGTTCTCCCGCCAGACCCCACCGAGGTCGGCGGCCTTCTCCAGAATGGTGAAGTTGTCCAGCCCGGCGCGCCGCAGCTCCAGCGCCATGCCCAGCCCGGCGAATCCGGCGCCGATAATGATGATTGACGGCCTTGTCATGGTTCGAGATTAAATGTCCGGACCTACATCGCCGAGAGATACCCGGACATTAAATCCACATTTTCGGCCAGGCTACGGGCCGGTCCGCCCGTTCGGACGGGTGGCAATGGTGGCGTCGCCGGGAGACGGGCGCAGCCGCCACAGCGACGTGACCTCGCGGGCACGGGCCGCGTGCAGGATGTCGGTGCCCGCGACTGCCTTCGGATGTCGTGGCGTGGTGTCGATTTTGTCGAGGACGTGTAATCCGGCCGCATCGATGAGATCCAGCAACTCCGCGCGCGACCGCAGGCCGAGGTGCTCGGCGAGATCGGAGAGGATGAGCCAACCTTCCCCGCCCGGTTCGAGACTCGCGGGCAGGCCGGTGAGGAATTCGCGGAGCATCCGGCTGTCCCGGTCGTACACACCGTTTTCCACGGCCGAGGTGGGAATCGCCGGAATCCACGGCGGATTACAGACGACGAGATCGGCGCGCCCGGCCGGGAACAGTGCCGGGCCGACAATGTCGATCTGCTCCGCGAGATTCAGTCGGTCCACATTGTCGCGCGCGCAGGCCAATGCGCGTGGACTGTTATCGGTGGCCACGATATGGGCGAACCCGCGCTTGGCCAGAACGGCGGCCAGTACACCGGTTCCGGTGCCGAGATCGAAGGCGGTGCGCGCCGCCGGGGTGGGCAGCGGCGCGTGCGCGACCAGTTCGACGTATTCACCGCGCACCGGGGAGAAGACGCCGTAGTGCGGATGGATGCGCGCGCCGAGTGCGGGGACTTCGACTCCTTCGACACGCCATCGATATGCCCCGATCACACCCAAAAGCTCAGTGAGCGAGACGATTCGGGGCTCGTGCGGGTCGCCGTAGGCCTGTGCGCACTCCTTGCGCACGTCGGGCGCTCGGCGCAGTGCGAGCGAATGGTCCGCCTCCAGTTGAACAACCAGCTTGCCGAGCACCATGGCGCGATGCCGCCGCGCCCGGCGATGGCGACCGAAGGCCTCGCCGGGATCGGAGACGGCCCGCCGAGTCGCGCGATCGACGCGACGGCCGATTGCTTGCAGCAGGGCCCGTGCGTTGTGGAAATCGCCGCGCCAGAGCAGCGCGGTGCCCTCGCGGGCCAGTCGATAGGCGGTGTCGGCCCGCATGCGGTCGTCGGCGATGATCAGCCGCCGAGGTGGTGTGGTCGAGTTCTCGGAATGCCAACGGGCCGAACGAATGACAGCTTCTTCGGTCCAAGAGATGGTGGACATGGGTACTCCTCGCGAAACGAGATGTGCAGGGCACGAAGAGCACTCCGACTGGAATCGCCGGAACAACCGGTGCGATGCACCGGCTCAGATGTGGGGTACGGCTACCGATCCCGCGTCGAAGCGCGCGAGGGTCCGTCGTAGAGAACCATGCCGAGCATCACGCCCAACCTTTCGCAGTCGAGAATTCCAGCCTGCCATACTGCTCCGGCCCACCACCCATGGCCCCGGCCGGGAATCCGGTGCCGCCGGGTTTCGGTGTAAACGGTTTCGGCTCAGCCGTGCAGCGCGGTCTTCAGTACCGCGACGGCCTGCGCGACCGCGGCCTTGCGGTGTCGTGCAGGGCGGTTACAGAGCGAGCATGGCGGCAGCGACCTGGTCGGCCGCGGCGTGGCGCAGAGCGGTACCCATGTCGTCGAGGACGAGCAGTCGCGCCCCAGGGATTTCGGCGGCGAGGACCTCGCCGTTGCCGACCGGGAAGAACGGATCGGCGCGACCGTGCACCACGAGCGTGGGCACGTCGAGCTCACCGAGCCGGCCCCGCCAGCGCGGGGCGCAGTCGATCCGGGAGAACACCATCCCGAGCTGGTTCGCCTGGTGCACCGCGGGATCGCTCGACGGTGTCCGGTCCCAGATTCGGGCCGCCGTCGCCCGCGCCTGTTGCGGATCGTTGCCCATCGGCTCGGCTCCCGAGGCGGCGAATGCCGCGACAGCGTCCCGGTCGGTCCAGTCCGGCCGTGGGCGGGAGAACAGCGCGCCCATGACCGCGAGGTTGTGGTCCGGCAGGTCCTCGTCGACCGGGCCCGGCGCCACCGGCCGGGTGCCGACGAGGGTCAGTGCGGAGAACACGTCCGGGTGGTCCAGCGCGGCGACCTGAGCGACCATCCCACCGACGCCGACTCCACCGAGATGGGCGGTCCCGGCACCGAGCACCTCGACCAACGCGGCCGCGTCGGCGACGAGATCCCGCAGGTCGTAGGCCGGATTCTCCGGGTCGAGGGTCGTCGACGCGCCGGAGTCACGCAGGTCGTAGCGGACCACGCGCCGCCCGCCCGACGCGAGCCGTCCACACAGCGCGTCGGGCCAGGACAACATCGTTGTGCCGCCGACCAGCAGGACCAGCGGATCGTCCTCGCGGCCGAAGCTCTCGATGCCGAGATCCACACCGTTCGCTCGCACCGAGGCCATGCCCAATCGAAACGGTCTCGTCATGCCTGGACTCCTGTCTGTCGGTATACCTCAGAGGTATCGACGACAGATTCACCCGAAAGTCATCGGTGTTGCCGACCGGAGAACGCTGATTCAGGATGCGGCAGCCGCCCGCTCGTTCGGCTCAGTCGGCCGCCAGGCCACGGGCGATAACGAGACGCTGGATCTGGTTGGTGCCTTCGAAGATCTGCATGACCTTGGCCTCGCGCATATAGCGCTCGACCGGAAAGTCCTGGGTGTAACCGTAGCCGCCGAAGACCTGCACCGCGTCGGTGGTGACCTTCATGGCGGCGTCGGTGGCGATGAGTTTGGCGACGCTGGCCTGGCGGGAGTAGGACAAGCCGGCGTCCCGGCGGCGGGCGGCGTCCAGGTAGGTGGCGCGGGCCGAGTCCACCGCGGCGGCCATATCGGCGAGCACGAAGCCCAGGCCCTGGTGATCGATGATGTGGCGGCCGAAGGCCTCTCGTTCCTTGGCGTAGGCGACGGCGTCGTCGAGGGCGCGCTGGGCGAGGCCCGTCGCGACCGCGGCGATGCCGAGGCGGCCGGAGTCCAGGGCGCTGAAGGCGATCGACAGTCCCTGCCCCTCCGCGCCGATCAAGCGTTCCTCGGGGAGGAAGGCGTCGTCATAGGCGGCGGTGGTGGTGGGAATGCCGCGCAGGCCCATCTTCTCCTCGGGTTTGCCGAAGCTCAGGCCCTCGGTGTCCTTGGGCACCAGGAAGCAGGAGATGCCGCGGGGACCCTCGCCGGTACGGGCGAACAGCGTGTAGAAATCGGCGCGGCCGCCATTGGTGATCCACGCCTTGGCTCCGGTGACCCGGTATCCGCCGTCGACCTTCGCGGCTCGGCAGCGCAGTGCCGCGGCGTCGGATCCGGCGTGCGGCTCGGAAAGGCTGTAGGCGCCGATGGTTTCACCCGACAGCATGTCGGCCAGCCAGCGTCCCCGCTGTTCGGCGGTGCCGAAGGTGTACAGCGGGTGGCAGGAGAGACTGTGCACGCTGACCGCGACCGCGACGGCGGCCCAGCGGGCGGCCAATTCCTCGAGCACCTGTAGGTACACCTCGTAGGGCTGGGCGCCGCCGCCGAACTCCTCGGGGTACGGCAGGCTCAGCAGACCGGCGGCGCCGAGCGCCGGGAACACCCCGTCCGGGAAGGTTCCGGTCTTCTCGCACTCGACCACCCGCGGCTCGAGCACCTTATCGGCGATATCGCGGGTCAGCTCGATGAGATCCCGGGCCTCCGGCGTTGGCAGCATCCGATCAACTGGCATGTCCCTGTTCTACCCGGTTGCCCGGGTCCCGTGACAGAGCGACCCCAGTTAATCGGTCTTAACTGACCGTTTCTTGGGGTTACGCCAGGGCGCTCCGGTGTTCTAATATCTGCGTATGAATGCAGATAGAGGGGAAACGCCGACTCTGCTGCAAGAGGATCAGGTCGGCTTGATCGTCGAGGTCTTCCGAATGCTGGCCGACTCGACCCGGGTCCAGGTGCTCTGGGCGCTGGTCGATCGTGAGCTGTCGGTGAACGACCTGGCCACGCAGGTGGGTAAGCCCGGACCGTCGGTCTCACAACATCTGGCCAAGCTGCGAATGGCACGGTTGGTGCGCACCCGCCGCGCGGGCACGACGATCTACTACAGCCTGGAGAATGAGCACGTCCGCCAACTCGTGGTGGACGCGGTGCACAATGCCGAACACGCGGGCCCGGGGGTACCGCCGCACCACCGCGGGGACGGCGACGTCCGCCACCTGCCGAGTCAGCACCGGGCGGTGCCGGAATGAGTCGCCCGGAACCGCATGCCGGGCAGCGTCATTCGCACGCCGATGGTCAGCACACCCACGCGCATGATCACAATCACGACCATGACCACCCCGGTGGACTGCGCGGCATCCTTCGCGAGATCTTCCTCCCGCACAGCCACGATGCCGTCGACAGCGTCGACAATGCGTTGGAGTCCAGTGCGATCGGGATCCGCGCGGTGAAGATCAGCTTGGTGGTGCTCGCTCTCACCGCACTGCTGCAAGTGGTGGTCGTCGCGGTATCCGGATCCATCGCGCTGGCCGCGGATACGATTCACAACTTCTCCGACGCGCTGACCGCGGTCCCGTTGTGGATCGCGTTCGCACTGGGGCGCCGGGCCGCGACCCGCCGCTACACCTACGGTTTCGGCCGCGCCGAGGATCTGGCCGGGCTGTTTGTGGTCGCCATGATCGCGCTCTCGGCGCTGATCGCGGGCTACGAGGCGGTGCGCAGGCTCATCGACCCGGTGCCGATCCAGCATCTGGGCTGGGTCGCCGCCGCCGCGCTGATCGGGTTCCTCGGGAACGAGACCGTCGCGCTGTATCGGATCCGGGTGGGGCGGCGCATCGGATCGGCCGCGCTGGTCGCCGACGGTCTGCACGCCAGAACCGACGGCTTCACATCGCTCGCGGTACTCCTCGGCGCCGGGGGCGTGGCGCTCGGATTCCCGGTCGCAGACCCGGTGGTGGGCCTGGTGATCACCATCGCCATCCTCGCGGTGCTGTGGTCCGCCGCGCGGGATGTCTTCCGCCGCCTGATGGATGGTGTGGAGCCCACCCTGGTCACCGCCGCGGAGCGGGCGTTGGTCGCCGAACCGGGCGTCCTCGGTGTGCGCAGTCTGCGGATGCGCTGGATCGGTCACCGGCTGCACGCCGATGTCGAACTGGATGTGGCGCCGACCACAACTCTGGCCGCCGCGCATGCCCTCGCCCACGGGGCCGAGCACACCCTCATCCACGCGGTCCCGAAATTGGACACCGCGCTGGTGCACGCCTACCCCGCGCATGCCGGTTGACCGACCGATATCGCCTGGTCGCTGTCGGAGTGCGGAATATCCGGTGGCGGAACGGAATTGGTGGATGCGGCGGGTTCGCCGCCGCTGACCTGCGAAAACTGAGGGCACCCGCCCGCGGATTTGTGCCGTGGCGAGAATTCCGATCGAGCCTCTCGTCGGCTGGCTACGCTTCGGTAGCATCCCCGATGTGACGTGGCTCATGCGGCCACAGAGGATAAAGGAGTTCCCATGTTGAGCACCATGCAGGACGAGCCGTTATCGCTGGCGACGCTGCTGAAATACGCTTCGACGTTCCAGGGTGACAGCACGGTGTCCACATGGACCGGAACCGGCGTGCGCACCATGACCTACCGCGAATTGGGCGCGGAATCGGCCCGTTTGGCGAATGCGCTGCGCGGGCTCGGCATCGAGGTCGGCGACCGGGTCGGCACCTTCATGTGGAACAACAACGAGCACATGGTGGCCTATATCGCGGTGCCCGCGATGGGCGCGGTGCTGCACGCGCTCAATATCCGGCTGTTCCCGGAGCAGGTGGTCTACGTCGCCAATCACGCCGAGGACCAGGTCGTCATCGTGGACGGCACGCTGCTGCCGCTGTTCTCCCAGCTGCTGCCGAACCTGAAGACGGTGCGCCACGTCATCGTGGCCAACGGTGACGCCGCCGCATTGCAGGCCCCCGAGGGCGTGCAGGTCCACTCCTACACCGAACTCCTTGCCGCCCAGCCGGATACCTACGACTTCCCGGTGATCGACGAACGTGCTCCCGCGGCAATGTGTTACACCTCCGGCACCACCGGTGACCCGAAGGGCGTGGTGTATTCGCACCGCTCCAACTGGCTGCATGCCATGCAGGTCATCTCGCCGAACAGCATGGGCTTCTCCGAGGCCGACTATGTGCTCTCCATCGTGCCGCTGTTCCATGCCAATGCCTGGGGTCTGCCGTACGCGGCCCTGATGGCGGGCGCGAATGTGCTGATGCCGGACCGCTTCCTGCAACCGGGTCCACTGCTGGAGATGATGGCATCGGAGCAGCCGACCTTCGCCGCCGCGGTGCCGACCATCTGGGGCGGCGTACTCGCCGGGCTGGAAGCCAAGCCGCAGGACATCAGCCACCTGCGCACCGTGGTGGTCGGCGGTTCGGCGGTGCCGCCGTCGATGATGCGGGCCTTCCAGGACAAGCACGGTGTGCGGATCCTGCACGCCTGGGGTATGACCGAGACCTCGCCGCTGGGCAGTGTGGCGCATCCGCCGTCCGGTGTGACCGGTGAGGACGAGTGGGCCTACCGCTACACCCAGGGCCGCTTCCCGGCCACCGTGCAGGCGCGCTTGGTCGGCGACGACGGCACCGTCATGCCCAATGACGGAGAGTCGCTGGGAGAGTTGGAGGTTCGCGGTCCGTGGATCACCGGTTCCTACTACTCGCCGGACGGCGCGGCGGTCGATCCGGAGAAGTTCGATGACGGCTGGCTGCGCACCGGTGACGTCGGCAAGATCAGCCCGAACGGCTATCTGACCCTGGTGGACCGGTCCAAGGACGTGATCAAGTCCGGCGGCGAATGGATTTCGTCGGTGGATCTGGAGAATTCGGTCGTCGGTCATCCGTCCGTCGCCGAGGCCGTGGTCATCGGCGTGCCGGATGAGAAGTGGGATGAGCGCCCGCTGGCCGCGATCGTGCTGCGGGAGGGCGTCGACGCGTCCGACACCGAGAAGCAGGCCGCCGAACTGCGCGACTTCCTTGCCGACAAGTTCGCCAAATGGCAACTGCCGGAACGGTGGACGTTCATCGACGAGGTCCCGAAGACCAGCGTCGGCAAATTCGACAAGAAGCGGCTGCGCGCCCAGTACGCCGACGGTGAACTGACCATCATCACCCTGGGCTGATCCGCCCCCTCGGCGGACGTGGATTGCCGGTGACCCACCGCAATCCACGTCCGCCGAGCTGTATGTGCGGGCCGGAATCCGGTCCGGATTCAGCAGTTACGCAGTTCCGGGCTCTGGTTCAGGAGCTGGGCGCGGGTGCCGATGAATGTGCTGTAGGTGTCGCCGCCCACCGCGGAGAGCGGGAAGGCCGCCACCCGGTGGCAGTTCTGGAAGGCCAGCTTCACGCCGAAGTGCCGTTCGAGGCCGCCGCGGATCGCGTCGGAGGCCATGGCGCGCAACAGTTGGCCGCGGGCCACCTCATCCGGCGGGGGTACCACATTGTCGGCGAATTCGGCTGTGCCGGATTGCAGTTCGCCGGCCACCCGGCTCACAACCTCCCAGGCGTAGGGCAGTGACGTCCGTACGCATTCGACGAAGTCGGCGTCGTCGACCTCGCCGCGTTCGGCGCGTTCGAGCAGTGCGGCGGGAACATCGAGGGACATGGAGCTCTCCTCTGTGGGCGGGGTGGATGGCGGTGCGATGCCCCTGAATTTTAATCGAAAAGTGGTTGTCAACAAACCAGGATTCGCCGTGAAAGTGCCGCGTTCAGTGCGGTTTTCGTCTCGGCGGCCAGGGTCCTTACCAGTTCGCCCGCTGGTAGCTCCGGGGTCAGGAGTTGGGTTTGGCCCGCCCACAGGTTGACCTCGTCGGGGTTGCCCGCCGCCCGCGCGGCGGCGCGCAACGGTGCGGTGGCGTAATGGATTTCGGGGTAGGCGGCGGGTGCGTTCGCGGTGTGTTCGGTCATGAATTCGTTGCGCAGCCCGCGGGCCCGGCGCCCGGTGAAGGCGCGGGTGAGCATCGTCGGAGTCGCGCTGGCGAGTGCGCCGCGGTGGACGGGATTGGTGCCCGCCTCCGGGCAGCGCAGGAAGACGGTGCCCAATTGGACCGCGGCGGCGCCCGCGGCGAGCGCGGCCGCGATACCCGCGCCGGTGCCGATGCCGCCGGTGGCGACGATCGGCCGATCGACGGCGGCGGTCAGCAGTTGCAGCAGGGCGAGCAGGCCGAGCGGATCGGTCTGGTCGTCGGCGACCCGATCCACGAAGGTGGCCCGGTGCCCGCCCGCCTCCGCGCCCTGTGCGACCAGCACGTCGGCGCCCGCGGCAATGGCGATCCGGGCCTCGGCGACCGAGGTCACGGTCACCCACACCTCCGAGCCGACCGCATGCAGCCGGTCCACCTCGGCCGCGGACGGGCAGCCGAAGGTGCAGGTCACCACCGCGACGGGGGACGCCACCAGCGAATCGAGCTTGGCGTCCCAATCGTCGGTGTCGTATTTCGGCGTGCCGACCTCGTGATCCCGGCCCAGCTCGGCCAGGTAGTCGGCGAAGTCCTCGGGCGGCGTCGGCGGTCCGGGAACGAAGAGGTTCACCCCGAGCGGAGCGTCGGTCAGCGCCCGGGTCGCCTCGATCCGGGCCGCGGTATCGGCCGCGCTGAGGTAGCCGGCCGCCAGCACGCCGAGCCCGCCCGCCTCGGCCACGGCGGCGGTCAGTTCGGGTGTGGAGGGTCCGCCCGCCATCGGTGCGAGGACGATCGGGACGCGCAATTCATCGATGATCACGAGGAAAGTCTCGTCCATCCGGGACTTGTAACCATGACGAAAGGGCCTGTGACCTGGGCCGCGCCGGGAATTTCGGCATCGAAGGTTGCGAAATGGTCACGACGGGGTAGAGTTCCCATCACAACGGATGCCGAAACGTTACAAAGTTTCGGGGCTACCCGATCGGGGTAACGCTGGAGGCCTTCGTTGACCACTGTAGGTCGGACGCTAGGACGAAGCTTTGTCGCAGCACCGGGTAGGCCCCAGTTCCATTACCGTCATGGATCTTATCGGCGATGGCGTATCGGGTCGGCCGACGCGGCATCGCGCCGAGTCGACCTCGGCCGAGCGGGTGAAGATGGCGGCAGGCGTCGCGGTCGCGGCGGGCGCCCTCATCGGCACCGTCACCCAGGTCGCCCCGGCCATCGCGGCCCCGCTGGTCGATCACGATGCCGAGGAATCGAACCAGGCCGCCGAGCCCATTACCTTCAAGGGCACCGCCTTCTCGACCACCCAGGCGAAGTTCGCGTCGCCGGTCGCCCAGGCCGCCCCCGAGCCCGTCGCGACCCAGGTCGCCGCGCCGGTCGCCGCTCCGTTCGGCTTCAACAACCTGCCGCCGGAGATCGCGGGCCCGCTGGCCCAGGTCGAGGACATCCTCAAGGGCGTGCAGCAGCAGGTCGCTCCGGCGCCCGCGGTGCGTCCGGTCGCTGGCGCCATCAGCTCCGGATACGGCAGCCGCTGGGGCGAATTCCACTACGGTATCGACTTCGCCGATAGCCTCGGCGCCCCGATTCACTCGGTCAGCAACGGCACCGTGATCGAAGCGGGCCCCGCCTCCGGCTTCGGCCTGTGGGTGCGTGTGCTGCAGGAAGACGGCACCACCGCGGTCTACGGCCACGTCAACGACATGCTGGTCCAGGCGGGCCAGAAGGTGCGCGCGGGCGATGTCATCGCGACCGTGGGCAACCGCGGCCAGTCGACCGGCCCGCACCTGCACCTGGAGATCTGGGATCAGGGCGGCAGCAAGATCGACCCGATGCCGTATCTCGCGTCCAAGGGCGTCCCGATGCACTGGGGCCCGTCCCAGCACTGAATGTTCCTGCCCGGCTCGAGATTCCGCTCGTCACACCCGCCCCACAACGACCGGCCGGTCATTAGGCTCGGGCCGTGACTGAGCTGGGCGACATCTTCGAGCCTGGATCACCGCACGGCCGTACCTATGCCGTGCTGGTGCATCATCCGCGATCCGGCCTTGCCGAGATCGCGCGCTATCTGAGCGTCTCGGAGGAGGCCGCCGCGGTCTCGCTGGAGGTGCTGTGTGACCTGCAGGCCGCGGTCCGGGTCGAAGGACCCGACGGCGAGCCGACATGGGATGCCCATGCCCCCGAATCGCTTTCGGAATCCGAGGCGCGGCGCAGGCAGCACGAAATCAACCAGATGCACGCCGCCGCCGCGCGACTCAGCGAAACCTTCCGTTCGGTACGACGTTCACCGCGCAGCAACGGCGCCATTGTTCCGGTTTTCGAGCGGCTGGAAATGCTGGCCGATTTCGAGGAGTTGCAGACCTCGGCACGCGGCTCGATCAAGGTCATCGAGCGCGGCCCCTACCTCAGCGAGCCGGAGCGCGAACAGCAACTGTTCCTGCTCAAGCGGGCTCGGCTCGGCGACGGCATCCGCTACCAGACCCTGTACCAGGACACCATCTACCAGGACGCGGAACGGCTGCGGCACGCACTGTCCACCAATGCGAGTGGGGCGCAGGCCAGGACACTGCCGGAACCGCCGTTCAAGCTGATCATCAGCGATGACGAACGGGCCAGCCTGGTGCTGCACGCCGACGAACGCCGCCCCGATCCGATGGGCCTGCGGCTCACCGGGTCGCCCGCGCTGCGGCTGCTGGTGAAAACCTTCGACGTGCTGTGGTCGCTGGCCGCGCCGATCTCGGTGAATCCGGCCGCCGACGAGCTGGACGAACGCGATAAGGCGATCCTGACCCTGATGGGCCTGGGCGCCACCGACGACACCATTGCCCGCAGGCTGGGGATGTCGCGGCGCACTGTGGTGCGACGCACAGCCAGGTTGCTGGAACGACTGGGAGCGAGTACTCGATTCCAGGCCGGTGTCCAAGCAACTCGGAGGGGTTGGCTATGATCTGGCAACCGGTAAAGCCCTGCCGTGGACGAAGTTCGGTGGCCCGGCACGAAGCCGCTACCTATGGTCTGATAGGGGCTCAATGCCCCTAGTGATAGGGGCGCCATTGTCCCGAATATCGATTCCTTCTCGCTTAGTTCGACAGGTCTCGACATAACCTGCGGGCTCGACGCGAGAGGTATGTAGTACTCGAATGGATGTGGTTCGTCGTGCTGTTCGAGGTCGAACTCGTCGCAGATCGGGTACTCCGCTATTCGTCCAGTTGCTGACCGCGGCCGTCGAATCCGCGGCCGATTCCATAGCGATCCGCTACAACCCGACCGGCGAACCGTCCGATCAGCGCGAGCTCACCTATTCGGAACTGGACGAATCCTCGTCGAAACTGGCGCGGGAATTGATCGCCCATGGCATCGGCCCCGGCGACGTCGTCGCCGTCGGCTTCACCCGTTCGCTCGAATCGGTGCTCGCCGTGTGGGCCGTCGCCAAGGCCGGTGCGGCCTACGTGCCGGTCGACCCCACCCAGCCGCCGGAGCGCAGTGCCTACCTCGTCGCCGACTCCGGGGCGGTGCTGGGGCTTACCGACTCGACGCATCGCGGGCGGCTCGGCGCCGGGATCGAGTGGCTCGAGCTCGATGATCCGGTGCACCGGGAGCGGATCGCGGCCAGGCCCGCGCATCCGATCTCCTATATCGACCGGGTGCGCACACTGACCGAGCAGCATCCGGCCTACGTCATCTACACCTCCGGCTCCACGGGCCGCCCGAAGGGCGTCGTGGTGACCCATGCCGGTCTGGCGATGCTGGTCACCGCGCAGCGGGAGCGCTACGCGGTGGACGGCGATTCGCGGGTGCTGCATGTCTGTTCGCCGAGCTTCGACGTCTCGGTGCTCGAACTGCTACTGGCTTTCAGCTCCGGCGCGACGCTCGTGGTGTCGCCGCCGACGGTATTCGGCGGGGCCGAACTCGCCGACCTGTTGCGGCGCGAACATGTCACCCACATGCTGATCACGCCCGCGGCGCTCGAGTCGGTCGATCCGGCCGGGCTCGACGAATTGCGCGTCGTGGTCGTCGCGGGTGATGCGTTCGGTCCCGGTCTGGTCGAGCGTTGGGCGGTCGGCGGTCGGTCCTTCCACAATGGATACGGCCCCACCGAGGTCACCATTCTCGCGACGGGTACCGCCGAGCTGGTCCCCGGCCTGACGATCACCATCGGCGCCGCCCTCGCCGGTGTCGGTGCGGTGGTCCTGGATTCACTGCTGCGGCCGGTACCCGCCGGAGTGACCGGCGAGCTCTACCTTTCCGGTCCCGCGCTGGCTCAGGGCTACCTCGGGCGGACAGCGCTGACGGCGCAACGGTTCGTCGCCAATCCGTTCGGTGAGGACGGGTGCAGCCCGGGGGTGCGGATGTATCGCACCGGCGATCTGGTGCGTCGCACCGCCGACGGCGCCATCGAATATCTGGGCCGCTCCGATTTCCAGGTGAAGATCCGCGGCTTCCGCGTCGAGCTCGGTGAGATCGACGCAGCGCTGACCGCGCACCCCGATATCGAATACGCGGCGACGCTCGGCAAGGTGGCGCCCTCGGGTGCGACCCTGCTCGTCTCCTATGTGCTGGCCCGCGACGGCATTTCCCTCGACACCGGCGAACTGTCGCGTTTCGTGGGAACCACGTTGCCCGGCCATATGGTGCCCTCCTCGATTGTGGCGCTCGACGCGATCCCTTTGACCGCCAATGGAAAGCTGGATCGGCAGGCACTGCCCGAGCCGGTCTTCGAGGCGGCGGTCTCGCGCGCACCGGTGGGCGCGGTGGAGACCCGGCTCGCCGAATTGTTCGCGCAGGTGCTCGGTGTGCGGCGGGTCGGGGCCGAGGATTCGTTCTTCGCCGCCGGCGGCGACAGCATTCTGTCGATCCAGCTGGTGTCGCGGGCGAGGGCGGCGGGCATTGCCTTCACCCCGCAGGATGTGTTCGAGCACCGCACCGTGGCCGGGTTGGCGCGGGTCGCGGTGGTAGGCGCCGAACCGGTGCCGATGCTCGCGGAGCTCCCCGGCGGCGGTGTGGGGGAGATGCCGCTGACACCGGTGCTGGCCGCCTACCTCGCCGGCGGGAGATCCTTCGGCCGATTCACCCAGCAGATGGTGCTCGACCTCCCGGAGCGGATCGACCGGGCGGACCTGGTGGCCACTCTCGCCGCGGTGCTCGACCACCACGACATGCTGCGCGCACAGGTGCGGTCCGTCGACGGGCGCTGGCTGCTGCGCACGCTGCCGCCGGGTGCGGTGGATGTGGACGCGCTGCTCACCCGTATCGAGGTGCCCGCCGGTCTCGGCAGTGACGAGCTATGTGAAACGGCCAGTGCCGCAATGGATTCCGCGCTGGATACGCTGGATCCGGCGGCGGCGCGGATGATCGCCTTCGCCTGGCTGGCTCGCCCGGACGGCCGGGATGCGCTGATCATCGCCGCCCATCACTATGTGATCGACGGCGTGTCGTGGCGGATTCTGATCTCCGACCTGGTGACCGCGTGGGCGCAGCGCACCGGGGGACACAAGATCGCCCTGCCCGCGGTGGGCACATCGTTCCGGCGATGGGCGCACGGACTTGTCGAGGCGGCGCATACCGCCGACCGCGCCGACGAGCTGTCGTACTGGCGGCGGACGCTGGCCGTCACCGATCCGCCATTGGGCGCGCGGGCTTTCGACCCGGCCGTCGATACCGCGGCAACCGTGCGGCGTATCACCGTCGCGGTGCCCGCCGAGGTCACCCATGCGGTGTTGACCGTGCTGCCGACGTTGTACCGCGGCGGGGTCAACGACGGACTGCTCGCCGCGCTGGCGCTGGCGGTGCGCTCGTGGCGGACGAACCGGGGTGTCGATGCCGCGGCCACGCGGGTGCGGCTGGAGGGGCACGGTCGCGAGGAGACCGCGGTCGCCGGTGCCGATCTGACGCGCACCGTCGGCTGGTTCACCAGCATGTATCCGGTGGTGCTCGAGCTGTCCGGCCTCGATGCCGAGGCGGCCTGGTGTGGTGGCGCCGCGACCGGGGCGCTGCTCAAATCGGTGAAGGAGCAACTGCTCACGGTGCAGGACCGAGGCATCGGGTTCGGCATGCTGCGCCATCTCAACCCGGATACCGCGGGCGAACTCGACGCCGCGCTGGGCCAGATCGGCTTCAACTATCTCGGCCGGATTTCCGCGGGTGACGTGCCGGAGTCGTCGACGGACTGGCTGCCGACCGCCGACTGGGGTGAGCCGGAGGCCGAACAGGATCGGGCGATGCCCGCGGCCGCCGTGGTGGATATCAACGCGATCGTCACCGGCACCGAATCCGGCGCGCAGCTGAACGCGTCGTTCGCGTACGCGTCCGAGATCCTCGACGAGGCTGCCGTGCGGGAGCTCGCCGAGCACTGGGTGGCCGCACTGACCGTGCTGGCCGCGCATGTGCACGATCCGGCGGCCGGTGGCCTGACTCCCGCGGATGTTCCGCTGGTGCGGGTCACCCAGGGTGAACTCGATGGCTGGCGGCGGGAGTACCCGGGTCTGGTCGATGTGCTGCCGCTGTCGCCGCTACAGCTCGGATTGCTGTTCCTGACACAGATTTCGGCCGATTCGGCCGATCCCTATCTGCTCCAGCTGGCGGTGGAACTCTCCGGCGTCATCGATCTGGATCGTCTGCGCCGTGCGGCGCAGACGGTGGTGGATCGGCAGGCGGTCCTGCGCTCCGCATTCGTCACCGCGGCCGAGGGCGCGTCGATTCAGATCGTGACCGAGGGGCTGGAGGTGCCGTGGCGGATCGTCGACATTCCGGACACCGATCCGGCGGCGCTGCTCGCCACCGAACAGCGGACCGGGTTCGATCCCGCCGTGGCGCCGCTGCTGCGATTCACGGTGTACCGCACGGATTCTGGGCGCGTACATCTGGTGCTGACCGCGCATCACATCCTGCTGGACGGCTGGTCGATGCCGTTGCTGATGAAAGAACTGCTGATTTCCTATGCGGCCGACGGTGATTCGACGCACCTGCCGCGGGTCCGGCCGTATCGCGACTACCTCGCCTGGCTGGCCGGGTACGACCGGGACGCCACCATGCGCGCGTGGCGTGACGCGCTGGCGGGACTGGCGCCGACGCGACTGGCCGCATCCCTCGCGCCGCCCGCGCGGCCTGCCGAGGGTTACGGGGTATGCGCCGCCGATCTGACGCCGACGGATACCGCGGCGCTGCTGGCGTTCGCCACCGCTACCGAGGTCACCGTCAATACGGTGGTTCAGGCGGCATGGGGCCTGGTGCTCGCCGCCTGCGTAGGACGCGATGACGTCGTCTTCGGAGCGGTGGTTTCCGGACGGCCGCCGCAGCTCGACGGAGTCGACGATATGGTCGGCTTGTTCGCCAACACCGTCCCGGTCCGGGTTCGGTTCGATGCCGATACGCCGGTGCGCGAACTGCTGATCCGGCTTCAGTCCGAACAGGTTTCGCTGCTCGACCGTCATCACGTCGGGTTGGCCGATATCCAGCGCGCCGCGGGTGCGGGCGAGTTGTTCGATTCGCTCGTGGCCTACGAGTCCTATCCCGTGGACGCCGACGGCTTGCGGCAGGCCTACGGGACGATCGACGGACTGGAAGTCCTCGACCTGCACGGGGGCAATTTCACCCACTACCCGGTGGCCGTCCAGGTCGAGCTGGGAGCCCAACTCCGCATCGGCGTGCAATACCGGCACGACATGATCACCACCGCGACCGCGCAGGCGCTCGCGGATCGGTTGCGAGCGCTGATCGGTGAATTCGTCGCCGCGCCGGAACGCACAGCGGCGGATATCGAGGGGCTGTTCGACGCGCGCGATGACCTGATCGCGCAGACGCGCTACTGGCGCACCGCACTCGAGGGGCTGCCCGAGGAGCTGAACCTGCCCGCAGATCGCCCCAGGCCAATGGCTTTCACCACCGCCCACGGATGCGTCGCATTCGAGATCGGCGCGGATCTGGGTGACGAACTGCGGCAGGTCGCGCGGACGCGGGATACGACGGTCTTCACCGTCGTTCACGCGGCATTCGCGGTGCTGCTGGCGCGACTATCGGGTACCGATGACATCGCGATCGCCACCCCGGTCGCCGGGCGTGCGGCCGACACACTGGTATTGCGTACCCGGGTGCCGGGCGGAACCTCCTTCGACGATCTGCTCGAACAAGCGAAAGACGTTGCCTCACAGGCATTCACCCGAACCGAACTACCATTCGACGCGCTGGTGGCATTGCTGGACCCGGTCCGCTCGGACGCGCGTCACCCGCTGGCGCAGACGATGCTGTCCGCCGGGGATCGCGTGCCCGTCGCGTCCGAACCCGGCTCCACGATCGTCGATGGCGGCACCGGTCCGGAACTTCCCGGGCCGCCGCCCGCGACGGCGAAATTCGATCTGTCCCTGCATATTCGGGAGGACGGCGCCGCCGCGGAATTGACCTTCGCGCCCGAGCTGTTCGACCGGCGCACCGTGGAAGTATTCGCCGAGCGATTCCTCCGGCTACTGGCGGCCGCCGTGCGCCGACCGGCTGATCCCGTCGGCGATCTGCCGCTGCTCGACGCCGACGAACAGCGGCGGCTGACCCGCGTATGCGGCGATGACGTGATGGCCACCGGGCTATTGCCCGATCTGTTGACCCGTGGGGTCGATCTCGGCCGCGACAGCATCGCGGTGCGATATCGGGGCCGGTCGATCAGCTACGGCGAATTGGACGAGCGCAGTTCGCGTTTGGCGCGTCTGCTGATCCAACGCGGTGTCGGCCCGGAAGCCCTGGTTGCCGTGGCGCTACCGCGCTCCTACGACATGGTGGCCGCGGTGCTGGCGATCGCCAAAGCGGGTGGCGCGCATGTACCGGTCGACCCGGGGTATCCGGCGGATCGGGTGCGGCATATGGTGTCCGACTCCGGCGCGGTACTCGGCATTACGGCCACCGAATACGCCGATCGGCTGCCCGGCGGCGTGGACTGGCTGCTGCTCGACGATCCGGAGACCGAGCGTTTGTGCGATGCGCAGCGGGCCACCGCGGTGACGGACGCGGATCGTCTCGCGCCGCTGCGTATGCGGCACCCCGCGTATGTCATCTACACGTCCGGGTCGACGGGTGTGCCGAAGGGCGTCACCGTGACCCATGCCGGACTGGGTGGGCTCCTGGAGGAAACGGTCCGGCGCTACGGGCTCGAGCCGCACCACCGGATGCTGCATATCTGCTCGCCGAGCTTCGATCCTTCGGTCCTCGAGTGGTTGTGCGCGTTCTCCGTCGGCGCGACGCTGGTCATCGTGCCGCCCTCGGTCGTGGGCGGCGCCGAACTCGGCGACCTGTTGCGCGCCGAGGCGGTCACGCACGCGATCATCACCCCCGCCGTTCTCGGCACCGTCGATCCGGCCGGTCTGGAGGCGCTCCGGGTGGTTTCGGTCGGCGGCGACGTGACGACCACCGAACTGCTCGGCCGATGGCAGCCGGGCAGGCGCTATTTCAACGCCTACGGGCCGACCGAGACCACGATTATCTCGTCGTACGCGGAATTGACGGTGGGGCAGCACATTACGGTCGGTACACCGGTGCACGGCATCGCCGCGCTGGTCTTGGACGCACGGCTGAATCCGGTGCCGCCGGGCGTCGCCGGTGAACTGTATCTGGCCGGGGGCGGCCTGGCCCGCGGCTATCGGAACAGGGCCGGATTGACCGCCGAACGGTTCGTCGCCGATCCGTGGGGTGCGCCGGGTGCGCGGATGTACCGCACCGGCGACGTGGTGCGCTGGTATGCCGCACCGCTGTCGGTCGATTGGCAGCTCGACTATGTGGGGCGCTCCGACGCACAGGTCAAAGTGCGTGGCTTCCGCGTCGAACTCGGTGAGATCGACGCGGTGCTCGGCGGCCATCGTGACGTCGAATTCGCGGTGACCGTGGGCCGGACGCTGCCCTCCGGTTCGGCCGCGCTCGTGTCGTATGTGCTTGCGGCACCGGGTCGCACGGTCGAACCGGCTCGGCTCACCGACCACGCGGCAGCGACGCTGCCCTCGCATATGGTGCCGTCGGCGATCGTCGTACTCGACGAGATCCCGCTGACCTCCAATGGCAAACTCGATCGAAAGGCATTGCCGGAGCCGGTATTCGCGACCACGGTCACGCGGGCGCCGCTCGGTCCGATCGAATCGCGACTGACCGAACTCTTCGCCCAGGTGCTCGGCGTCGCGGCGGTCGGGGTGAATGATTCGTTCTTCGCGATCGGCGGCGACAGCATTATGTCGATCCAGCTGGTGTCGCGGGCCAAGGCGGCCGGGATCGTCTTCACCGCTCGCGATGTCTTCGAGCAGCGGTCGGTGGCCGGATTGGCCCGGGTCGCGGCCGTGGGCGCCGACGCGGCGCCGAATGCGCTGGCGGAGTTGCCCGGTGGCGGCGTCGGGGATATTCCGCTGACGCCGGTACTCGCCGAATTCCTCGCCAACGGTTCCTGCGACAGGTTCGCCCAGACCATGGTGCTGGCGCTGCCCGACGGTATCGACCGCGCCGGTCTGGTCGCGACGATCGCCGCGGTGCTCGACCGGCACGAGGTGCTGCGTTCCCGGCTGTGGCGCG
The DNA here is from genome assembly GCF_040654375.1 of Nocardia sp. NPDC050710. NCBI lineage: Bacteria > Bacillati > Actinomycetota > Actinomycetes > Mycobacteriales > Nocardiaceae > Nocardia > Nocardia sp. NPDC050710. The sequence continues at coordinate 212,453 of NZ_JBFAHV010000011.1, forward strand.
ACGAGGGCCGATGGCGGTTCGAGGCTTTGGCGCGGGAAGCGATCGATGCCGATGCGCTGGTATCCGAGGTCGACGTACCCGCGGCGGTGGACGCCCGTGAGCTCGCCCGAATCGGCAGTGCGGCAATGTCTTCCGCATTGGCCGCACTGGATCCCGCGGGCGCGCGGATGATCGCCTTCACCTGGTTGCGCAGGCCCGACGCGCGCGATGTGCTCGCGGTGGCGGCGCATCACTACGCGATCGACGGGGTGTCGTGGCGGATCCTGATCCCCGATCTGGCGACGGCCTGGGCGCAGCATGCCGCGGGGCGGCCGATCGAGCTGCCCGCGGTCGGCACCTCGTTCCGGCGCTGGGCGCACGCGATCACCGAAGCGGCCGGCGCGCCCGAACGCGTGGCGGAGGCCGGTTATTGGCAGCGGGTGCTGGCCACACCGGATCCACTGCTCGGCAGCCGCGCCGTGGATTGTGCGGTCGACACCGACGCGACCATGCGGTCGGTCACGGTGCGGGTGCCGGTCGAGGTCACCGAGGCGGTGCTGACGACGCTGCCCACGCTGTATCGCGGCGGTGTCGACGACGGTCTGCTCGCGGCCCTCGCGCTGGCGGTGCGCACCTGGCGGGCGCGGCGCGGTATCGACGCGCCGGTCACCCGGATACGACTCGAAGGCCACGGACGCGCGGAATCCGTTGTCCCCGGCGCCGATCTGACGCGTACCGTCGGCTGGTTCACCACGATCCATCCGGTCGCGATCGACCTGTCCGCCGTGACAACCGCGGACGCGCTCGCCGATGAGGCGGCGCTCGCGACCGTCCTGAAATCGGTCAAGGAACAGCTGCTCGCGGTGCCGGACAAGGGCATCGGATTCGGCATGCTGCGCCACCTGCATCCGGCGACCGCCGACCTGCTGACCGGGGATATCGGGCAGATCGGCTTCAACTATCTCGGCCGCGCCTCCGCGGGCGTACCCGCCGACCTGCCCGACCGGAGTTGGTTGCCGACCGCCGATCTGGGTGAGCTCGACATCGAACACGAGCTGGCCATGCCCGTCGGCGCGGTGATCGATATCAACGCGATCGCCGCCGACACCGAGGCCGGACCGCAGATGGAGGTGAGTTTCCGCTACGCGAGCGAAATCCTCGACGAGGCGGGGGTGCGGGAACTGGCCGCGGACTGGTCGGCCGCGCTCGCCGCACTCGCCGACCATGCGCGACACCCGGCAGCGGGCGGCCTGACCCCGTCGGACGTGCCGTTGGTGCGGGTCTCCCAGACCGAGTTGGACCGGTGGCGGCGCGACCATCCCGGCCTCTCGGATGTGCTGCCGCTGTCGCCGCTACAGGGCTCGCTGCGGGTGCTCATGGAATTGCTGGACGGGTCGGTCGACGCGTACATCATCCAGTTGGCGGCCCAGCTGACCGGCGAGGTGGATACCGAGCGGTTGCGCCGGGCCGCGCAGACCATTCTGGACCGGCACGCGAATCTGCGCTCCGCCTTCGTCTCCGCGGCCGACGGGACGACCGTACAGCTGGTGGTGGACGAGGTCGAGGTGCCGTGGCGGATCGTCGACGGCGTCTCCGATGCCGACCTGCCGGAACTGCTGGCCGCCGAACAACGGCGCGGATTCGATCCGGCGTCGGCGCCGCTGCTGCGGTTCACGCTGTACACCACCAGTGAACACAGCCACCTCGTACTGACCGGACATCACATCCTGCTCGACGGTTGGTCGATGCCATTGCTGATGAAGGAGCTGCTGGTCCTGTACGCGACCGGCGGCGACGCGTCACCGCTGCCGTCGGTCCGGCCCTACCGCGACTATCTGCGGTGGCTCGCGCGGCAGGACCGCGACGCCGCCGCACGGGCCTGGTCGGAGGTGTTGGCGGGCGTCGAGACGACCATGCTGGCCCCCGAGGTGGCTTGGCCCGCCGCCTCCGGTGCCGGGTTCGGCGTCTGCGAATTCGATCTGTCGACCGCGCAGACCACGGCCGTCACCGCGTACGCGGCCGCCGCCGAGGTCACCGCGAATACGGTGATCCAGGCGGCGTGGGGTCTGGTCCTCGCGGCGAGTACCGGACGCGACGATGTCGTCTTCGGCGCGACGATCTCCGGCCGGCCACCGCAACTCGACGGCGTCGGCGACATGATCGGCCTGTTCGTGGACGCCATCCCGGTGCGGATCCGGTTCGATCGGGATACGACGGTGCGGACCCTGGTGGACGGGTTGCAGGCCGAGCAGGCGTCACTGCTCGATCATCACCATCTCGGACTCGGCGCCATCCAGCGCGTGGCGGGTCAGGGCGAATTGTTCGACACGATGCTGGTCTTCGAGTCGTACCCGGTGGACGTCGACGGGCTGCGGCAGGCGAGCGGCGCCCTCGACGGATTGCGGGTCGATGGGCTGCACGGGGCCGATTTCACCCACTATCCGATCACCGTCCTGGTCTTCCTGGACACCCGCACGCTGGTGCAGGTGAAGTACCGGCGCGATATGGTCGCCGACGCGATGGCGCAGGCCGTGGCCGATCGGTTGCGTCGCGTACTCGGCGATCTCGTCGCGACGCCGGACCGTACCGCGGCCGAGACCGCGCTGCTGCTCGACGCTCGATCCGACGATTCGATCACCAAGTCCCGGTATTGGCGTGGCGCGCTGGCGGGTCTGCCCGATCGGCTGGAGTTGCCGTCGGACCGGCCGCGCACCAGCGCGCGTTCCGAAGCCCGTGGGCGGGTGGAGTTCTCGGTGCCCGACCGGGTTCATCGGGATCTGCGCCGGGTGGTGTGCACGGCGGAGGTGTCATGGTCCGCACTGGCGCGCACGGCATTGGCGGTGGTGCTCGCGCGACTGTCGGGCACCGACGACATCGCGATCGGGACCCCGCCGCCGGGCGGCCGTCGCGCCGAGTTGGCGCTGCGTACCCGGGTGGACGGGAGCGCACGCTTCATCGACCTCCTACCGGAGGCGCACCGGGTCGAACAACACGGCTTCGCGCACGCCGGAATTCCGTTCGACGAGCTGGTCGACCTATTGGGCGTGCGACGATCGCCGGATCGGCACCCCCTGTTCCAGGTGGCGCTGTCGTTCCAGAGCCCGCCGGACGCGGTGGGCGATCTGGCGCTGGCGATATCGGCCGCGGACGACGGGCGGGCCGAGATCCGCGGCGAGATGTCTTTCACGCGTGATCTTTTCGACGACCGCACGGCGGATGTCCTCGCGCAACGGTTCGTTCGGGTGCTGACGGCGATCGCGGATCGGCCCGAGACGCGGGTGTTCGACCTGCCGATCCTGGCCGCGCACGAATACGAACGGCTGACCCGGATCGGTGGCGGGGCCCCGGTCGCCGTCGGGATGTTGCCGGATCTGCTGGCCCGAGGTGTCCGTTTCGGGCGGGATCGGGTCGCGGTGCGCGACGCCGGACGGGCGTATACCTACGGTGAGCTGGACGAACTGTCGTCGCGCCTGGCACGGACGCTGATCGAGCAGGGCGTCGCGCCCGAAACGGTCGTGGCGCTCGCGATGCGACGTTCGTACGCGATGGTCGTCGCGGTATGGGCGGTCGCCAAGGCCGGTGGCGCGTATCTTCCGGTCGATCCGACCTATCCGGCGGACCGGGTGCGGTACATGCTGGCCGATTCCGGTGCGGCGGTGGGCATTACCGTCGCCGAGCAGCGGTCGGCGGGGCTGCCCGACGCGGTGGACTGGCTGGTGCTCGACGATCCCGCGCTGCTCGCGCGCTGCGCCACCCACTCGGCCGCCGCGGTGACCGACCTGGATCGTCGTGCGCCGCTACATATCTCGCATCCGGCGTATGTGATCTACACATCGGGGTCGACGGGTTCGCCCAAGGGGGTCACCGTCACCCACGCCGGCCTCGGCGGATTGGTGGGCTACACGGTCGATATGCTGCGGCTGACGCCGGAGCATCGGATGCTGCACGTATGTTCACCGAGCTTCGACCAGTCGGTCGAGGAGATGACCAGCGCCTTCCACAGCGGCGCGACCCTGGTGATCGCCGCGCCCGGCATGGTGGGCGGCGATGAACTGCACGACCTGCTGCGCGGCGAGCGGGTGACGCATACCATCATCACCCCGGCGCTGCTGGGCACCATGGATCCGTCGGGCCTGGACGATCTGGAGGTCGTGTCGGCGGGTGGCGAGGCCACCACGCCCGAACTGCTGGCCAGATGGCAGCCCGGCCGCCGCTTCATCAATGGATACGGCCCGACCGAGGTGACGATCGGCGCCACCTATACGACTCTCCTCGCGGGACAGCGGGTGACGATCGGCCGTCCGGTTCCCGGCCTGTGGGCGGCGGTACTGGACGGACAGTTGAACCCGGTGCCCGTGGGTGCCACGGGTGAGCTGTATCTGGCGGGTCCGGCGCTGGCACGCGGCTATCACGGGCGTGCCGCCGCGACGTCGGAGCGTTTCGTCGCCAATCCGTGGGGACCGCACGGGGACCGGATGTACCGGACCGGCGATCTGGTGCGGTGGGTCGAGGTACCGGAGGCCGTGTCGATCGGCTGGGAGCTGGAGTACCTGGGCCGCACGGACTTCCAGGTGAAGGTTCGCGGTTTCCGTATCGAGCTCGGGGAGATCGACGCGGTGCTCACCGCCCACCCCGAGGTGGACTACGCGGTCACCGTGGGTCGCGAAAACGCCGGTGGTGTCACGGTTCTGGTGTCGTATGTGACGGGTCGGGCGCTCGACCCGGAGGAATTGACGCGGTGGGTCGCGCGGACGCTGCCGTCGCATATGGTCCCCGCGGCGGTCGTGGTGCTCGACCGGGTTCCGTTGACCGCAGTGGGCAAGCTGGATCGGCATGCCCTGCCCGACCCGGAGTTCGCGGCGCGCGTCTACCGGGAACCGTCGACGGTCGCGGAGCGGGCCGTCGCCGATGTCTTCGCCGAGGTGCTCGGCGTAGCGCGGATCGGCGCCGACGACGACTTCTTCGCGCTCGGCGGCAATTCGCTGCTGGCCACGCGCGTGACCGCACGCCTCGGCGCCGGGGTGGACGCCCGGGTTCCGGTGCGGCTGCTGTTCACCGCACCCACCGTCGCCGGGTTGGCGCGGGAGTTGGCGGAGCTCACCGGCGCGGGAAGTCGTCGCGCCCTGGTCGCGGGCCCGCGACCGGAACGTATTCCGCTGTCACCCGCACAACAGCGAATGTGGTTCCTCAACAGGTTCGATACCGAGTCGGCCGCCTACAACATCCCCATCGCGATCCGATTGACGGGCGAACCCGATATCGACGCGCTGCGGCAGGCCTTCACCGATCTCGTTGTGCGACACGAGATCCTGCGCACGGTGTACCCGCAGACCGAATCGGGTCCGGTACAGGTCATCCTGGCGCCCGAACACCGCGACGTGCCACGACTCACGGTGTGCTCGATCGCCGACGCCGATGTGGATTCCGCTGTGACGGAGCTGGTTTCGACGATATTCGACGTCACCGCCGAGGTGCCGCTGCGCGCCGTGCTCTTCCGGATCGCGGACGGCGACCACGTCCTGGCCATGGTCGTGCACCACATCGCCGGTGACGGCTTCTCGGGTGGCCCGCTCACCCGTGATCTGGTGTCGGCGTACGCGGCTCGGGCACTGGGGCGAGTCCCGGATCAGGCGCCATTGCCGGTGCAGTACGCGGACTACGCGGTGTGGCAGCGCGAGGTGCTCGGTAGCGAGGATCAGCCGGGGTCGATCGCGGCCGAACAGATCACCTACTGGCGACAGGCGTTGGCCGACCTGCCGGACCAGCTGGAACTGCCGAGGGACCGGCCGCGCCCCGCGGTGCAGTCGTTCGCGGGTGGCCGGGTCGAACTGCGCATCGACGCGCCCACGCACGCGGCGCTGACGGAAGTGGCGCGGGCGGAGGGCGCCACGCTGTTCATGGTGGTGCAGACCGCGTTGGCGGTGCTGCTGGCCCGGCTGTCGGGCACCGACGATATCGCGATCGGCACGCCGACCGCGGGTCGCGGCGAGGCGGTGCTGGACGATCTCATCGGCATGTTCGTCAATACCCTGGTCTTCCGAAGCCGGGTGGACGCGGACGCCAGTTTCGCGGAGTTGCTTGCGCGGCAGCGGGATACCGATATCCAGGCCTTCGCGCACGCCGATGTGCCGTTCGAGCGTTTGGTCGAAGTGCTGAATCCGGTGCGGTCCACGGCGCGGCATCCGCTGTTCCAGGTGGGCCTGTCGTTCCAGAACCTGGCCCTGGGCCGGATGGAGCTGCCGGGGTTGACCGTCACGGGGATGGAGACGGATCGGCAACTGTCGCAGTTCGATCTGCATGTGATCGTGGCCGACGGCTACGACGAGGCAGGTGCGCCGACGGGGATCGGCGGCTACTTCACCTATGCCGCGGATCTGTTCGACGAGTCGACGGTGTCGGAATTCGTAGACCGATTCATCCGGGTACTGGATGCCGTGGTCGCGAATCCGCGGGTGCCGGTCGGTGCGATCGATCTGCTCGCGCCGCGCGAGCGCGCCCGGATTCTCACGGTGTGGAACGACACCGCGGATGCGTCCACCCGCGACACGGGCGACACCTTGGTTTCGCTATTGGACGCGACGGTGGAGCGTGTGCCGGGGGCGGTGGCGTTGGTCGACGCCGATGGTGCTCGGCTGACATATGCGGAGTTGGATTCCCGGGTGAATCGTCTTGCCCGGTATTTGATTTCGGTGGGTGTGGGTCCGGAGTCGCGGGTGGCGTTGGCTATTCGTCGTTCGGTGGATCTGGTTGTGGCGATGTACGCGGTGGCCAGGGCCGGTGGTGCGTATGTGCCGGTGGATCCGGATCAGCCCGCGGAGCGTACCGATTACATCCTGTCGACGGCGGCACCGGTCTGCGTGCTGACCAATGCCGATGCGGATTGCGCCACATCCCCCGTACCCGTCGTTCGGCTGGATCGGCTGGACCTGTCCACGGTGGACTCGGCCCCGATCGCCGACATCGACCGCATCACGCCACTGCGTGCCGAGCATGCGGCCTATGTGATTTTCACGTCGGGTTCCACCGGCCGTCCCAAGGGCGTCGCGGTTTCGCATGGCGCGATCGTGAATCAGTTGCTGTGGAAGACAAACGAATTCGGGTTGGATACCGCTGACGCGGTGCTGCTCAAGACGGCGGCGACATTCGATCTGTCGGTGTGGGAGTTCTGGTCGGCGGCGGTGTGCGGTGGTCGCCTGGTGATCGCCGCGCCGGACGGGCACCGCGACCCGGTCTATCTGAACGCGTTGATGGCGCGGGAGGGTGTGACCACCCTGCACGCCGTGCCGTCGATGCTGGACGCCTTGCTGACCGGTCGGCTGCCGGAGTCGTTGCGCCGGGTACTGGCCATCGGCGAGACGTTGCCCGCGGCGCTGGCGCGCCGGTTCATGGCGGCGAGACCCGAAACAGAGCTGTTCAATCTGTACGGCCCGACCGAGGCGGCGGTATCGATCACCAGCCATCGGGTCGGCCGCGGCGACGAGGTATCCGTGCCGATCGGCGGCCCGGTATGGAACAGCCGGGTGTATGTGCTGGACGCGCGGTTGCGACCGGTGCCCGCCGGTGTTCCGGGTGAGTTGTACCTGGCCGGTGCGCAATTGGCGCGGGGCTACATCGGCCGCCCCGATCTGACGGCGGATCGCTTCGTGGCCGACCCGTTCCAGCCCGGTGCCCGCATGTATCGCACCGGCGATCTGGTGGCGTGGACGGCCGACGGTGAGCTCGACTACCGGGGCCGCACGGACTTCCAGGTGAAGATCCGCGGCTTCCGCATCGAACTCGGCGAGATCGATGCCGTACTCGCCGCCAACGACGAGGTGGACTTCGCCGTCACAGTAGGCCGGGAAAATCCCTCCGGGGCAACGGTGCTGGTGTCCTACGTGGTGGCGGCCGCACACCGGGCGATCGATCCGGATCGGCTGATCGAGTGGGCCGCACGGACCTTGCCGTCGCATATGGTGCCCGCGGCGATCGTTGTCCTCGATGACGTCCCGTTGACCTCGGTTGGCAAACTCGACCGTGCGGCGCTGCCCGAGCCCCAGCTCGCGACCCGTGCCTACCGTGCACCCACGACCGCACTGGAGACCACGGTCTGCGAGGTTTTCGCGGATGTGCTGTGCCTGGAACGCATCGGACTGGACGACAACTTCTTCGAACTCGGCGGCAATTCGCTGATCGCTACCAAGTTGACGGCCCGGCTGGGCGAGGCGGTGGCCGCAACGGTTCCGGTGCTGTGGGTGTTCACCGCACCCACCCCGGCGGGTCTCGTCGCGCAGTTGCGGGCGCGCGGCGCCGAGGGCGCAGGTGCGGACGCGGCCTTCGATGTGCTGCTGCCGCTGCGGACCTCCGGCGCGGCCGAACCGCTGTTCTGTATTCATCCGATCGGCGGCGTCGCGTGGTCGTTCGCCGGGCTGGCCGCCCACCTCGATGCGGATCGGCCGATCTACGGGCTCCAGTCACCGGCGCTCGATTCCGCGGACCCGCTACCGGATTCGATCGAGGATTGGGCGCGGCTCTACGTCAAACACATCCGCGCGGTGCAGCCGCAGGGCCCGTACCACCTGCTCGGATGGTCGCTCGGCGGTGTGCTCGCCCATGCCGTGGCCGTCCAGCTTCAGGACGAGGGCGAGCGGGTGGCCTTGCTCGCCATGCTGGACAGCCGACTGCGCCACTCCGACACCGTTACCTCCGTCGCGGCGACCGAAGTGCTGGTGCCCGAACTGCTCGGCGGACTGCTCGGTGATCACGCCGCCGAATTCGGCCTGCACGACACCGTGGAATTGACGCAGCTGGCCCAGCGGCTGAGCTCCCTCCCCGAGCCGTTCGCATCCTTCGGGGCCGCGCGGATCGAACGCGTCGTGGACGCCGCAATCGATTCGGTGGCGCTCGACGAGGCCTATCGCGCCCGGCCGTTCGACGGGCACCTCGTCTACTTCACCGCGACCCAGGACGATCCCACCGGTTCCGCCGGCGCCGCGACCTGGGTGGACGCGGTGGCGGGCGCCGTACACAACCACCCGGTGGACACGACACACTGGCGAATGACCACCGATGCGGCGCTGCGGCGCATTGCGGAGGTTTTGCACGAATGGTTGTGAACCGAAACGGGTTCGAACTCGGTCACCGCCACGTCCCACCCGGTGTCGGCCGACTGGCAGGGGCTGAATATCGCTGCGGTGCTATGACACCTACGCGCACGGCATCGGATAGTCCGCCCGGACCTGCCCGATGACAGCGCTCCGTTAGAGCAGTCGCACCGGGAGCACGCGTCTGTGATCCGGAGCGTGGGACCGTCGCGTTGCGCTTCGCGGTCATGTCGCTGTGGGTCGGTGGCTGTGGGTCGTGGGTCGTGGGTGGCGGGCCGGTGGCTGTGGGGCGTTGGCTGGTGGCTGGTGGTCGTCGGCTGGTGGCCGTGGGCTGGTGGCCGGTGCCCGGTGGCCCGGTGGCCGTGGGCTGGTGGCTGGTGGCTGGTGGCCGTGGCTGGTGGCCGGTGGGCCGATTCGTTCCTGGTGGGTATGGCGGTAGCGGTGACCCCGGTCCGTTCCGGGGCACGTCACATAACCTCACGTCGTGTCGCCGGATGGCTGCTGTAGTTGTTGTTTGCAGCCATTTGTTGTTGCGGCCATTTGCGGTGGTGCTGGCGGTCGAGCTCTTTGCACGCGTGGATGTTTGCGAGTGTTTTGGCCGGGTTGGTGGCGGTGGTTGACCGCTGGAGTCTGCGACGGGCTGACGTACGGGGTGCGATCCGTCCGGTGCGCTGGGATGTTTCGAGTCCGGCCTCAGGACAACGGTTTCGAGCCAACCCGGCCGTCGTGGACCATCGCGTGCCAGCGGTCGCAGACCAAGGCTTCTTTGTCGATGTCGATGTCGATGAGCTGTGAGCTGTGGCTGGTGGGCTGGTGGTGGCCGGTGGGCCGAGGGCAGTGGAGGTTGCGGTGGGCCGTGGGTTGATCCGTTCTCAGTCGGTATAGCGGTAGCGGTGATCCAGGTCCGTTCTGTGCCATGTCACATAACCTCACGCCGCGTCGCCGGATGGCTGCTGTAGTTGTTGCAGCCATTCGCGGTGTTGCCTGCGGTCGAGTCCTTCGCGCGCGTGGATGCGGTCGAGTGCTTCGGCGAGGAGATCGCCGGTGGTGGCGGTGGTTGATTGCCGCGGTCGTAATGGGGCGATGTGTGGTGGTGCGATCCGTCCGGTGCGGCCGGGATGTTTCGAGTCCGGCCTCAGGACAACGGTTTCCAGCCAACCCGGCCGTCGTGGATCATGGCGTGCCAGCGGTCGCAGATCAGGGTTTTCGTACCGATGTCGATGTCGATGAGCGGTGGGCGGTAGGCCGGTGGTCGGTGGGCCGTGGCCGTGGCCGGTGGCGGTGGCCGGTGGCGGTGGCGGTAGGCCGTGGCCGTGGAGGTTGCGGTGGCCGTGGCCGTGGTGGTGGAGGTTGCGGTGGGCCGTGGGTCGATCCGTTCGCGGTGGGTATGGCCGTAGCGGTGATCCCGGTCCGTTCCGGGCCACGTCACATAACCTCACGCCGCGTCGCCGGATGGCTGCTGTAGTTCGCGTAGCCATTCTCGGTGGTGTTGGCGGTCGAGCTCTTTGCGCGCGTGGATGCGGGCGAGTGCTTCGGCAAGCAGTTCGCCGGAGTGGTGGCGGTGGTTGACGGTCGGGGTCTGTGATGGATCGATGTGTGGTGGTGCGATCCATGCGGTGCGGCCGGGATACTTCGAGTCCGGTCCCAGGACAACGGTTTTCCAGCCGCCGGGGCCGTCGTGGACCATGGCGTGGCAGCGGTCGCACGCCAGGGTCTCATTGCCTATGTCGGTGGGCCCGCCCTTGCCCCATTCGGTGACATGATGGATCGCGCAGAGGCTGGCGGGAGCGTCGCAACCGGGCCGCGAGCAGCCGCGCACGGCGGCGATCAACGCCATCCGCTGCTCGGCGGTCGCCAGGCGTTTGGTCTTTCCGAGATGTAGGGGCACACCGTCGTGGTTGAACACCATCAGGAACGGCTGTGAGCGTTCGGCCAGTTTCAACGCCTCCGGCAACGGCACCGTGCCGCCGGTGGCGGTGGTCGCGACTCCGGCGGCCTTCTCGACCTCGGTGACGCTCATCGTCAGGATCGTCGACACCGGCAACCCGCGATGCCGGCCGAGCGCATCCGGAGCCACGCCGGGTTGCAGCAACGCCAGCAGCGCATCGTGGGTGCGCTGCGCCGAGGTGCGGGCATCTCGTTGCGCAGCCGCCGCGAGTGTATCCCGATCAACCGATTCGTAATCCCCACAGGGAGAGTCGGGATCCTCGGGATTGTTCACACCGGGCCGTCCCAGCTTCGCCACCACCGGGTCCAGCAACGCCCGCAGAGTCGGGGTGATCTCCCCTCGTACTGGCGACATCCCATCCGCCCGCTGCCGTCCGATGGTGATGCCACGCATCCGTTGCCGGTCCCGCTCATCGGTCAGATGCCCGTCCGGATCCAACCTCGCCAGGATCGCTTCGCCGATTCGGGGAATGTCGTCGGGGGAGCTGGCGCGGGCGAAGTCGGCCAGGATCTGTTCGGCCGCTCGGAAATCCGCATCCGACGTGGATCCGGGGACTCGCTTCATCACCGCCGCGATCGACCGCGCGTGATCGGCGGAGATGGCGCCGTCGGCTTGCGCGGCAGCCGTGGCGGGCAGGCGGGGTTCGACGGGGTCGCCGCCCATGTCGTGCCATACCCCCAGCGAGGTCGCGGCCGCGACGCGGGCTGTGGCGTCGGCGTTGGACAGTCGCAAGGTTTGCATCAGGAACTTCTTCACCGTGCCGGTGCCGGTGTGCGACGGCAGAGACCGGTCGGAGGCCTCCACGATCAGGCGGTGCCCGATCGCGGCCAGCGTGCGGGTGGCTTGTTCCACTTCCCGCAACGCGTGGACGATCTCGTCGTCGGTGAGCCCGGTCAGTGGTGTTTCGTGGAGTTCGGCGACCGAGGCCAGCAGCGGGTAGGTGACCCGTTGCTGAAGAGTGTCGGTGACCGAACGCATGTACGAATCCTACTGGCCTGAAACCGTGACACGCCAGGGGTTTTCGGATCTGAACTGGATGTCTTCACACTGGACGAATGACTGAAATCATCAGGGCTACAACCATTTCCCCGTTCTCGTGGACGCCGCTCGTGATTGCCGAGGTCGGTGGTGTCTCCACGATGTGCGTCGAGAGCTGTGCGGTCGCTACAAGATTGCGTTGACGGTGAATCGACGCCTGAATCGGTCCGCAAGTGCCCGGCCGGGTGCTGCTGGTTGTGTGGTCGCCGCGAGCTCGCGCAGTCGGCAAATGTGTACAAGAAGGGTCGGTCACTGGGTCGCGTCCGGGCACCGATCTTCGGTAGGGCGCGTGGTTATGGCGGCCCCTTCGGGACGGGATGGCAGTGCAGGGCGCGCTGTGGGCCGTACCCGGCTTTACCCTGCTGTCAGATGCGTGGTGCGGGCTTCCGGCCTGGCTGGCGGCTGTGGTTGCGTCTCGAACCCCGCCGAGTGAGAAACGAAGGTCACCGGACGGTAGGGAAGCGGTCGCAGTACAGCATCACAGCGCTTGAGCAATGATCGAATCCTGTGGGTGCGACGCGATGTCGCGTGTGTGAGTGAACTCGTGGGTAGGAGGTCAGTGATGCCGGTCGCGTAGTTCTCGGTTGGTGTTCGTGACCGA